>JAFAZF010000063.1 GCA_019239915.1 Sphingomonadaceae bacterium | reverse complement strand
CGTAATCCTTCACCTTCGCTCCGCGGAGTTCGCCATAGCGCCCGCCGGTTAGAAGGGCCGCGCGCACGATGGACCGAAAATCGCGATCGACGCTATTCACCAGCCGACGCGCCTCATCATCGGTGAGATACCGGCGCTTCGCGATATCGACCTTGGCGAACGGCTTCACCTTCTGCCAGGCCGCAACCGGTAGATCGTCGCGATGATCGGCCGCGCGGTTGAGCGCTGCCTTGAGCACGGTGAGGTCGCGGTTGGCGGTGGCCCGCCGCTTTCGAACGTCCTCGGCGCTCTCGGCAGCACGTACATTGTCCGTCTCGGCGAACCTGCCGGTGCGAAGCTTGGCTGGCAACGCGGCGCGCTTCTGGTGCCAGGCGGCGATTTGCCTGGTCGTCAGCGTCGCCACCTCGAGCGCGCCCAACTCAGGGCGAATGATCTTGTCGACCCGGGACTGGACGTCGGCCGGCACCTTGCCGTCTCGGCCGCGAAACCCCTTCAGATATTCGTCGAGTGCGTCGCCGACCGTCAGAGGGCCGGCCGCGACATCGCCGCGAGCCTGCTGCTCGAACCACTCGTGAGCCTTCGCGAGCGCCTGCCTCCAGTCAAGAACGGTGACGCCGTCAGCGTCACGGATGTCGTCCGCCTCGCCGATCCGGAGCTTAACGTAGCCCTTGCCGCCGCCGGGCCGGCGATATCGGACCACCCACTTTCCGGCACGAGAGCCCTTGTAATAGCCGATGTGGCAGCCCTCAGCGACCGATCGCCAGTAAATGTCGGAGCTCACCTCAAGGCGGCCGCGCGCGGTCCGATCCTGCAGGCGCTTATCAACGACCGTGCGCGCCATCGTTTATCGCCTAAGCTCACTTGGGTAACGGTTGGGGAATATATGCAGCGAGACACAGCCAAACACAACAGGATCGAAAATGGCTGAAAACCTCACATCTGAAAGACCGCCAGTGTCCGGTTATGTCGCGCTACGTATGCGTTGGCGCTCTTTCACGGCGAAAACACGGGTTCGAGTCCCGTTGGGGTCACCAGGAGCGCGCAACCCGCAGAAAACCAACGATTTATAGACGCTTACCCGCGTGTGTATACCTGATGAGTATACCGAGCCGCGCATGGTGTTCATGGCTACGCCCTGGAAGGAGCGACGGAAGAGACGAGCCGCAGCTCGAACCCGGCGGTCAACAGGCGATGCGAGCGTCCGATGGTAGTTGCCGGTCGCCTCGAAGCCGACCACGCTGGGCCTGCCAATCGCGCCGAGCTGCTTGGCAAGCCCGTCATAACCCACTTTCTTGGAGAGCACGGTCATGCGCCGGCGCCGCCCGCCTTCCAGACGCTCGATGAGCACTTCTTGGCGGTTCTTCGCCATGTCGATCGCTACCAGCACGGCGCCGGCGGGTGTAGGAGAGAGCTTGGTCATGGTCGGTCAGCCTCTAAAGTGTTGTCTCGACAACCTCACTTTAGAGACCTGCTGGAGGCGAGATGTTTGAGGTCTCGAGGAGTGCAGGATATTCAGCAATGTTGCGAGTTGGTCACACCTCGTCAAGATATGGCCCCTGTTCGTCAATGAGCGTTGCCCAATCAGTCGCCTATTTATAATAAGTTGGCCTACGAACGGTAACGCCGCCGAGAGGTGAAAGCGACTACCGGCGCACTGGGAGGGTGATATATGAAATTCGCGAGAAGTTTCCTGCTGTGCGGTGTCGCGTCGCTCGGAGTCGCGGCCGCGCCGGCGTTCGCTCAGGTTCAGAATCCGACCACCGACGCGGCGGCCGCACCGCCCAACAACGCGCCGGCCAATGCGCCCGGCGACATCATCGTCACCGCGCGCCGCGTGAACGAGCGCCTGCAGGACGTTCCGGTCGCGGTGTCGGTCATCTCGCCGGCGACGCTCAATTCGAAGGGCGTTTTCACGCCGGTCGATCTGCAGCGCGACACGCCGGACCTTTCCGTCTCCGCGACGACGTCGGACCGCAACAACGTGACCTACACGATCCGTGGCCAGGGCTTCTCCTATGGTACACTATTCCCGGCGGTCGTCACCTACTATAACGAAGTCCCGACTTCGCGCCTGACTGCTGGCCAATTCTTCGATCTCTCGAATGTCCAGATCCTGCGCGGGCCGCAGGGCGTCAACTTCGGCCGTGTCACCGATGGCGGCAACGTCATGGTCACGCCGCAGAAGCCGACCAACAGCTTCGGCGGCTATGCCAGCGTGAAACTGGGCGACTATAATCTTCGCCAGTTTGACGCTGCGCTGAACGTTCCGCTTGTTGAGGACAAGATCCTGCTGCGTGGAGCGGTCGAAATCGCACGTCGCGACGGGTTCACCAGAAATATCGGCAACGGCGAGGATCAGGACAATGTAGCCTACGAGTCCTATCGGCTCGGCATCGTCCTGAGGCCAGTCGAGGGTCTCGAAAACTATACGAGCTTCCAGTACCAGCGCACGCACGACAACGGCACCTCCGTGGTGCCTGAGGGGATTAATGAATCCGCCCTTCGCCGCAATTATGGCGCACTCAGTTTTCTGTTCAACGGCATCCCAGGTGTGTTCCCCGGGTACGACCTGGATGCACGCGGCAACGTTGTACCGCGAGGACAAGGCGTTCAGCCCCTAACCGTGGATGCACTTGTCGCTTCGTACAAGGCACAGCTCGCTGCCCAGCAAGCGCGCGGCCATCGCGTGGTCGATTATGATGATGCTAGCTATGATCGCCGTCGCAACATCTATCTCGTCAACACCACCACCGCGGACCTGACCGATACGATCCAGCTCAAGAATATCTTCGGCTACATCAACGAGCGGGACGACGAAGCCTCAAACTTCACCGGCACCAACGGTAACGCGATTACCACGTGCCACTCCAACTGCGAGAACGTGGGCGGAAGCCCGAATGGCGGCCTCCCGTTCAGCTGGCAGGAGCAGTTCAGTGAAGAGCTGCGGCTTTCGGGTAAGGCCTTTAACAACAATTTGACCTGGAACGTCGGCGGCTATGTGGACAAGCAGCGGCCGGGCGGCCTGAATGAAAACGACACGATCAACGTCGCGATCCTCGAACGCGACGATATCCAGAACCAAGTGACGACCTCCAAGGCACTCTACGCCTCGGGCGAGTACGACTTGCACGATCTACTCCCGGGACTGAAGATTAACGGCGGTATCCGGCGCACGCATGACACGGTCGACTCCAACACGGAGACCTTCCTGCGCCCGATCTACTTCCCGACCGCAGTTGCTCCAGCCTTCCCGCATGGGGAGTGCGCAAATTACACTGGCGTGCTCGGGCCTGCCAGCTGCACCAACTTCAAGGCAAAATTCAACGTCACAACCTGGGCTGCCGGAATCTCGTACAAAGTGGACGGTGGCCCGCTCGTCTACGCGAAAGCAAGCCGCGGATACCGACCGGGCGGAACGAATGCTTCCGCGATCATCGGTTAAGACCCCAGCTACAAGCCTGAGTTCGACCGCTCAATTGAGATCGGCGCGAAGGGTGACTTTAATCTTGGCGGCGGCGCGCGACTGAGTGCCAACATCGCCGCTTATCACGATAGCTACAGCAGCATCCAAAAGCTGATCGCGATTGTCGATCCGAGTAGCGGCACGCCTACTTCAATCACCACCAACGCTGCCGATGCGATCGTCAAGGGCATCGAGTTCGACTCTACCCTCTCTGTTCGCGGCCTGAGCATTGGCGGAACGTTCGCGTACACCGACGCCAAGTTCAAGAAGGGCGGCTACGTGCCCGGCACGGCGACCGATCCTTGCAACCCAACCGTGAACCCGATCCTCGGCTTCTGCCCGTACAACCGGTTCAACTCGACACCGAAGTTCCAGTATACGCTGAATGCGAACTATACGCTGCCGCTTGATCCTTCGATCGGCAAGGTCACGGTCGGTGGCAATTACTACCACCAGTCGAGCGTCGCGCTGACCGATACCAGCACCCAGAACCCGGATGCGATCGAGCCAGGCTACGGCCTGCTCGACGTGAACGTGACCTGGGCCAACGTGATGCAGCAGCCGATCGATCTCGGCTTCTTCATGACCAACGTGACCAACAAGGTGTATGAAATCGGCCGCCAGTCGCTCACGCAGCAGAGCTCGTTCGGTGTGCTTGGCTACATCTACGGTGCGCCGCGGATGTTCGGTTTCAGCCTGAAGTATCGCTTCGGCGCTGACGCACGCTAAGGCAATGCTGCGGTAAGTTGAAGACAAGTAGGTTTCAGCGTTCAGGTTTCCCTTTTGCTCTGAACGCTTACCACTGGATCGCCGGCCGAAGGGTCGGCGATCTTTTTTGCTACGTATGGCGTTGATGTTGGCGGCGCGGCTATGCACCATGCCTCAAGCATCTCCGCTCGCTAATGGGCGATCGCCCGCTCCGGGAGAAGAATCAGCGCTTTATCTTCCTCGAATCCGCCCTCTTCGGCGTACTGTCGCGCCGTGAGGCCGGCCTCTCGGATCGCAGCCGCAGCCACCCGACCTGGTCGTCAGATGCGACCTTGGGTCACTTCTCGCACTGTCTCGCGGCGATGCTGGAAGCCAAATAGGGGCAAAGACGATCAAGAACGAGGAGAGTGACGTGCCTGACGAGCAGGACATCCAGAAGTTGCGAGCCGGGCTGCGGCACACGGTGCCGCGCATGCACGAATATGGCGCGCGACTCTACGAGATGCTCATGCGCGCGATGCTGGAGGACGAGGATTTCCTAAGCTTTGCGGTCGAGAGAAACCCGGCGACACCGCTGCGACTGTTCTTCACGGTGCACTATCTGCAGCTTCGAAACCCAGAATGGCCGCTGGCGAACTATTTTCAATCGATCACGCCGGAACCCTCGCCTCCGGAAGAAGCCTATCCGCACTTCAAAGAATATTGTCTCGCCCATGCCGGTGACGTGCGCGCGCTCATGGCTGAACGCACGATACAGACCACCAATACCGAGCGCGCAGCGTCGCTGCTGCTCGGCCTGGCCCGCGCAGCCGAACCGGCGGAGCCACTCTCGATCATCGAGATTGGCTGCAGCGCTGGTATCCTGCTGCTTTTCGACGAGTTCCGTTATGATTATGGCGACGGCGGCAGTGTCGGCCGGGAAGACGCTCGCCTGACCGTGCCCTTCTCGGTAGTCGGCGCCAACTTCCGCGCGCCGCGCCGGATGCCACGCATCGCGCGCCGGATCGGTGTCGATCTCGAACCTGTCGATCCGCGCGAGCCGGAGAACCATCGCTGGATCATGGCCAACCTGTTCCCGGAATGGCAGGCGCAGCGTCAACGGCTAGAGCGCGCGCTGACGCTTCGCGCCGATTATCCGCTCGAGACGTATAAGGGTGACGCTGTCGCGTTGCTGCCCGCTCTGCTCGAACAGGTTCGTGGTCCGATCTGCGTCGTCCATGCCAATGTCATCAGCTTCCTTCCGGATGAGGCGCAGGCGAGGCTCGAGGCGATCCTGCGCGCCGAAAGCGATCGCCGACCGGTGCACAAGGTCAGTCTCGACGTCACGCGACAGCAGTTGGAGGCGGGTGTGAACCGCTCGACGCTCGCGCACACCCGCTACGACAAGGGCGACGCGCGGGTGAGTGTGCTCGGCAATACCGATCTGCTCGGGCAGAGGCTCGTCTGGACCGCGGAGGATTGATCCGATGTCGGACATTCTCACCACGCATGTCGGCAGTCTTCCATGGCTTCGATATCGCGAGGTTTGAATATTGGTAAAGGCGGCACCGTGATGGGTCTTGTTGTGTTGGCGCCGTGCACGAAACGAACACGCCTCGATCGCTTTGCCGATGAGCGAGGTCTATGAAGACGTACCGAGCGGACGCGATGGTTGCGCTTGGTTGATGAAACGGTACCCGCATCTGGATGACTGGATATCCCCAGCTCATCCGTTTTTTGGAACCGGGTTACTGCTCGAGGCTGAATGCAGGGGCGCAGTCAATCATGAACATCACCTCCGTCTATGTCGCTCGTTTGCCAGAGCCGGGACCACTGACATTTGAAACGTACGACTTGCGTGAGGAAGCGACGCCCGAGCTCGATGACCGAGAGATACTGATCCGAGTGATCTACCTTTCAGTCGACGCGGGCAGTCGTGGCATGCTCGACGATCGCGGCGCTTACGTGCTCAAGCTTAAGCCCGGCATGCAGGCGATAGGCACGGGCGCAGTAGGAGAGGTCGTCGAGAGCCGCCATCCGGACTTTCCGATCGGGAGCTTCGCCGCCACGATCTTCGCGCGCTGGGGGTCGCACATGAAAGCTGCGCCGGACGATCCCGCTTCGCCCGTTTTCGCCGTCGATCCGCAGGTGGCACCACTCGATGCCCATCTGGGCGCACTTGGGCTGACCGGCTTTACCGCATATACCGGCATCTTCCTCAATCTGCCCTTGGCCGCAGGAGAAACTGCGGTAATTTCAGCCGCTGCTGGAGCCGTGGGTGCCGTCGCCGGTCAATATGCCAAAATCCGGGGCGCCCGTGTGATCGGCATCGCGGGCGGTTCGGACAAGTGCGAATATGTGCGCTCGCTCGGCTTTGATGATTGCATCGACTATCGTTCGGATCTGGAAGCTGGCCTGCGCCGTGCCTGTCCGGACGGGATCGACTTCTATTTCGAGAACGTCGGCGGTGACATTCAGCGCCTCGTTCTATCGATGATGCGGCGCTACGGGCGCATGTCGTTTTGCGGACAGATCGCCCAATATGCCGGCGAGGGCGAGCCGCCGGGTCCTAATTTGATGAGGGTGGTGCTGCAGGAGCTGACGCTGAAAGGCTTCCTGTGCATGCCGACCTATACCGAGAAATTCGGGCAGTTCCGGGCTGAGACGATGGCGTGGCTGAAGGAGGGTCGCGTTCGGCACGACAGCTCGGTCATCTACGGCCTTGAGAACGCGCATGAGGCGGTGAACGCGCTGAGCGCCGGGCGCAATGTCGGAAAACAGCTCATCCAGGTTGCAGTCGATCCCACTGCACAATGACCGATCGAACGTTGGAGCGGCGAACGTTGATACGTCGGGTTTCAACCCTGCAGATATGCGTCTCTCAGCAGCCGCACCGGCGGCCTGACCTCGCTCTCCGAAGCCTTTCTTCGATTTTTAGATGGATGGGGACGACACATTTCGGTGGTTAGCTCCCGGTCAGGTTCTAGCTAATCGGACCGCGCGGCGCCGACGCCCGCGATCCGCACCGCGCTCGCGATCGAGGCGCGTTGGCCTTGGGCGGACAAGCGGCCGCCTGCAGGCCAGCTATAGCAAGCTGACATCGTCGCTGTTGCGCAGTTCGGTGACGCACGGCCGGAACGCCCTCGCGTGCATTTCTGAGTGTTGTGAAGCAGCGGTTTTGCGTGCAGATCAGTACGGCGGGTTCGCGCGTGCGCGCTGGGACCGCGCAGCCTCGGCCCACCATGCGAGATCGTCGGCGAAGCGCGGAAAAGCACGTTCCAAAGACGCGCCGCTTTCTCCCGTGGGAGCGCCGTCACTGTCGAACGCGCGACCGATACCGCCGACGGCGAGCGAGCTCGACACGACCACCATACCCATTTCCGACAAGGTGCCGTGCCAGGCGAGCGCTGCACGCGCGCCGGCGAAGCGGCCCGCCGAATAGCTGGCGATCGCTGCCGGCCGCCAAAACCATTCCTCGAGAAAGTGGTCGGTGAGGTTCTTGAGCCCGGGCTGTATCCCCCAATTATACTCGCCCGCGACGAAGACGAAGGCGTCTGCCTGCCGGATCTTCTCGGCGAGCGCTTCGAGCACCGGCGGCGCTTCGCCGGCCGGATGTTCCTTGTACATCCGGTCGAGCATCGGCAGCCCGATCGCCTTCGCGTCGACGAGTTCGGCATCGGCGCTGCGTTCGGCGAATGCGCGGACCAGATATTCGGCGAGCTTGATGCCCTGACGGTCGGCGCGGTAGGAGCCGTAGAAGATGAGAATGCGGTGGGGCACGAATGGGGCTCCTCGCTTGGGGCGGTCGAGGAAGGTCCTCGCTCGCATGTGGTAGCAGGCTTCGATGAAGGCGGGCAGATCGGCCTTGTCGTCTGCCGGCTGCGCACGCTCGGGACCAAGCTCGGCGAGCGGCAATCGACAGCGGCCTGGGCACCGCGAAGAAGGGAATGGACCATGAGCGATGCGCTCACCTGCGGCGTCCACCACGTTGGTTTGGCGGTGCCGGACCTCGATGCCGCGTTAGGCTTCTTCCAAGACTGCCTCGGCTGGCAGCTAGTCGGCCGCGACGAAGCCTACCCGGCGGCCTTCGTATCGGACGGCAGCGTGATGGTGACGCTCTGGCGCGTCGCCGACCCCGCCACGGCCGGCTCCTTCGATCGGCGGGCAAATGTGGGGCTCCACCATCTCGCGCTCGCGGTTGCCGACGAGGCGGCGCTGCTTGCCGCTTTCGAGAAGGTAAGGCGGCATCGCGGCGTCGAGGTTGAGTTCGCGCCGGGCCCGATCCGCGCCGGCGTCGACCGCAAGCACTTCATCTGCGCCATGCCCGGAGGATTGCGGATCGAGTTCGTGCCGCGGACCTGATCTCGGGCCGGTGACTGCGCCGCACCCTCTCGACGACCCGGCTTGGTCGGCGCTCACGGGCCGCCAGTCCGGCTTTGCCGTGGTACGCGGCGGCGTTCGTCGCTACGCGCCCGCCTACAGCGTCTTTGCCGCGCTCGCCGGAGGCGCTGCCGAGCGAGAACGCCTTCTGCCGCGCGAAGCGGGTTCGCTGCACTCAAGGACGGGTGGTCCATGCGCGCGGTCACGTCCGGTCGCGCATCCGGCACATCGAGGGCCTCAGCCGCGATACAGCGCCGCTTCGGCCGCGCGGCGCTTGACGAGGCCAGCCATGACCTTGCCGTTGGCATGGATCCATTTTCCGAACTCGCCGGCGGCGGCGTCGAAATCGCCAGCCCTGTGCAGGCGAAGCAGCGTTGAATCGCCAAGCGCCGAGAGGCCGAGATTATAGGAAAAGCTGGTCAAGGCATCGAATTGCGCCTGGCTGGTCGAGCAGCCATCGAGCAAGTGCGCGACTCCGGCGGCGAAATCGGTGACGTCGCTCGCCAGTCGCTCGTCGCATTGTTGCTGGGTCCAGCTTACGCCCCGCGCGATCCCCTCGCCGATCGTGCCCCAGCCGATCGTCCACGGGTCGCCGCCGGTGGCAGGATCGGGATAGGCTTCGAGACGGCAGCCCTCCGCGGCCATGATCGTCTTGAAGCAAGCCTCGCTCGGCTTCAGCTCGGTGGGCCCTGCTGCAGCCGCTGAATGCGGCGCGGCCGGCGTTCCTACGCCGGTCTGCGCCGCAGGCGTTGCAGACGGTGCGGAGCTCAGAATGTCGGACCAGGTTTTGGGGCCGACGATGCCGTCGGGCACCCGCTCACGCGCGCGCTGGAACGAACGAACGGCGGCCTCGGTTTGCACACCGAACGCGCCGTCGGCGGCTATGCCGAGCGCGCGCTGGATCTCGGAGACGAGCGCCCCGCTTGCGCCCCGCCGCAGCGTCGGGCGGCCGCTCGCATCGGTTGCTGGGATCGGGGGACGGACCTGCGCACCACCCGTAAGGATCGTGTCGACGCGATGGCGAAAGTCGTCCATGGCGAAGTCCGGGTCGACCTTGCGGCCCGTGGGCAGCGCATATTCCTTGTGGCCGCAGCACATGATCGCGGCTGCGCCGATCTGCTTGAGGATCGCGGCGACGCCGCGTTGGTAGGCATCGAGCTGGACGTCCGGCCAGGGTTCGGTGGTACCGCTATTCTCGGCCTCGATACCGATGAAGCTGCTGTTGCCGGTGGCGATTCCCTGCCAGGATCCTGCGCCTGCGTGATTGGCGCGGCCTGCCGCGACGACGAAAAAGGTGCCGTCGCGGCCGAGCGCGAGCTGCGCCAGCGGCCCCGGCAGCGCCGGCGCGTTCGCGCTCGCCGGGCGTCCGCTGGTGATCGTGCCCAGGCTCGGCATCACGCCGGCTTGCGCGCCGGCGGTATGGTGGCACATCACGCCCTTGATGGCGCCGACGTCGCCGCGTCCACGGGTTCGCCAGCCAGGGCATTCGGCGACCTTCAGCCCGGCATCCTCGAGCACCGCCGGAAGCCATGTGAGCGAATAGACCATCGGCGGATGTCCTCGATCAGAGAGCCGGTGCCGGCGTGTCCGCCGACACGCCGCCGACCGCCACCGGCAGGTCGACGTCGGCGGTGACCGTCTCGCCGGTGACGGGCGGCGCGTCGCACAGGCAGGAATCGGCATCTGCCTCGGCGTCCGCTGCGCCATCTGCCGGCGCCGCAGCGGGCGCCGCATTGCCTGTCTTCATCGCGGCAGCGTTGGCGATGAGCGGCTGCGTGCCGCTGATCTTGTTGACGACTGCGATCGTGGCGGCGGCGTCACCCGATGGTGGCGCGCCGGGGGTCGACGCGATCACGGTGGTTTTGGCGAGCAGGTCGGGGATCAGCCGTTCCGAGAAGCCGGCCAGGAAGCCGAACACGAAGCTCACCATCAGCGGATCGCCGGCCGCCGCCGCAGCCGTCGCGTTCATTGGCCCGAAGGCCAAGCCGGCGACCATGTGCGCCCCGATCAGGCAGGTGATCAGGATGGCCGAGATCACGCCGACGACGACGCGCAGCACGGCGTCGCTGGCGTTGTCGACCCAATGAAAGTCGGTGAGGATCGATCGGCTGCGCAAGCCGATCGCGATCGAGAAGAAGGCGCCCAATATGCCACCGCCTGCGCCGTTCAGCAGACCGGCGGCGGGATCGGAAGGACACAGCACCAGCGCCCTCGCCGGATGATGCGAGGCAGTGACGACGCAATGCGGCCCAAACCCGCTTGCATAGGAAGCCAGCACGGCGAGCGCGAGCATCGTGCTCGTTATCACGGCGGCCAGCAGGTAGAGCACGCGCGCCTTGGATTTCCGATCGTCGATGATCTCGTCGCGAATCTCGGTGAGCAGCACGGCGGCGCTCGGCACGTCACCTTCCAACGCTATCGTCAGGGCATCGGCGACACGACGATCGAGATGATCGGCGCGCGCCTTGAGATCCTTGCGCGCATTGTCATGCCAGCCGTCGATCAGGCCGCTGATCTGCCCGCGCAGCGGAGCAAGTGGCGCCAGCCGTGTTCGCTGCTCGGCCGCAACCTGGGCCGCGTCCGCGAATTCGATCATGACGCGCAGCCGGGTCCGATAGATGGCGTAGATCGGCGGATTGATCACATAGACGCAGACGACCGGCTGGCCGTTCTTGTCTTTCTTGTTTCCCTCGACCGAGGCGAGCTGCGCGATCGACATCGACTTTCCCCCGAAGGCCGATCGAAGATGGCAGCACATCTCGCCTGTGGGTAAAAAAGAGCGGCCGTTTTGGATGCAACCGCGCACCCGGCGATGAACCCGACTATTGGGAGAGGTAAGGCGTTGTGGCAGGCCGGCATGACCGACCCAAGCTATAACCGCCGCGGCTCCGATTTGCCGGTGCTCCAGTCCCGCGCTAAGAAAATGATGGCGGCGGAGCGTGGCCCCGCGCGCTCACGCTGCTCTTGGCGCGGCGTAGGCGTGGTCATGGATAGCTTGTGTTTGTGCTAAACGGTTGCGAGCGGTCTTCACCGGCGACGGGTGTTGCATGTCTGGCGTTCTCCCTGATCCATCCGAGCGACGGCACGAGCGGAGCGCAGGCTCATGAAGACGCCGTCGCCGCGCTGGCTGCTGGGGATCGACGGCGGCGGAACGAGTTGCCGCGCGCGGCTCACCGACGGGCGTGGTCGGCTGCTCGGCGAGGGACGCGCCGGCTCCGCCAATGTCTTCTCCGATCCGGACGCAAGCTGGCGCGCGATCGAGCTTGCCGGCAGCATCGCCTATCGGGAGGCGGGGATTGATCCCGGCGAACGTCGGCATACGGCTGCATGCCTGGGATTGGCGGGTCTCGATCCGCTCGATCCCCGCGCGCCGGCAGACTGGCCGCTCGAGATGTTTCACTCGTGCGTCGTCGAAACCGATGCCCTCGTCGCTTTGCGCGGCGCGTTCGCGGGCGAGGATGGCGCCGTCCTCGTGATCGGGACCGGCTCCGTCGGCTTTGCGATCGTCGGCGGGCGCCGGTTCGCGGTCGGAGGCTATGGCGCGCTCGTGTCGGACGAAGGGAGCGGCAACTGGTTGGGGCGCGAGGCGGTTCGCCAGATGCTGTGGTGCGTCGACGGCCGGCAAGCCTGGTCGCCGTTCACGCATACGCTGCGGGAGAAGCTCGGCAGCTCGCAGAACACGATCGGTTGGGCGCGATCGGCAACGCCCGCCGATTTCGCGCGCCTGGCGCCCGACGTGCTCGCGGCGGCGTCCGCAGGCGATGAGACGGCAACCGCCATCGTTCGCCACGGCGCCATGCTGCTCGACGGCATGATCGCCCGATTGGCGCGGTCGGGAGCGAAGCGGATCTGCCTTCTCGGCGGGCTCTCGATTTCCATGGCATCCTGGCTCGAGTTCGGCGACATCGCTGTCACGCAACCCAGGGGCGACGCACTGGACGGCGCGATCCGCTTGGCCGGTCAGGCGATCGGTGCCGGCTGACCGCGCAGCGGTTGCCGACCGGCGACGGTATCGCTCTGCTGATGAAGGCACGCCGTTGAACGACCGCATCGAAGCGAGCCTGATGTACCGCGAGGCGGCCGAGGCCGGCGCGATCGTGCGCCGGCAATTGGCACGCAACGGCGCGGCGATGGCGACGCTCGGCCGGAGATTGCGCGACCTCTCACCCGCGACGATCGGGACGCTCGCGCGCGGCAGCTCGGACAATGCCGCCACATTCGGTCGCTATCTGATCGAGACTCATGCTGGCGTGCTCGCCGCGTCTTTGTCGCCATCGGTCGCATCGGTCTACAACGCGGCGCCGGCGATGGCGGGTGCCGTGGTGTTCGCGATCTCGCAGTCCGGGCAAAGCCCCGATCTGCTGCTGTCCGCCACCGCAGCGCAGGCGCGCGGCGCGCTGCTCGTCGCGCTGGTCAACGACGAGACGTCGCCGTTGTTCGCCGCTGCGGACGTCGCGATTCCGCTCTGTGCCGGGCCCGAGCGCAGCGTCGCCGCAACCAAGTCCTTCATTGCCGCGCTCGCGGCGCTGCTTCATCTGATCGCCGAGTGGACGCGCAGACCCGGCTATGACGCCGCGCTCGCCGCATTGCCGGACGCGCTCGAGCGCGCTTGGGGGCTCGATTGGAGCGCGGCGCTGCCGATACTGAAAGCGGCGCACAGCCTCTACGTCGTCGGCCGCGGCCACGGCTATGGCGTCGCGCAGGAGGCGGCGCTCAAGCTCAAGGAGACGTGCGGCTTGCATGCCGAGGCGTTCAGCGCGGCGGAGGTCCGCCACGGCCCGATGGCGCTGGTCGAGCGCGGCTTTCCGGTGCTGCTCTTCGCCCAAAGCGATGAATCGCGGAGCAGCGTCGCCGGTCTGGCCGCCGAGTTCAGCGCGCGCGACGCGGTCCTGCTCACTGCCGGCTTGCCGGTTGGCGCACCCGGGCTCGCGCTTCCCGCGCTTGCGGCCGATGCGCTGATCCAGCCGATCCTGCTGATCCAAAGCTTCTATCGCTTCGCGAACGCGCTCGCCGTCGCCCGCGGCCGCGATCCGGACAGGCCGCCCCATCTCGTGAAAGTGACGGAGACGCGGTGATGCCGTTCGCACTCGTCAACGCGCGTGTGCTGCTGGCGCAGGGGCTGTGCGAAGGCCTCGCCGTCAACGTCGCCGACGGCCGGATCCTCTCGGTGACGGACGACCCGCTCGCCGGCGCCTCGATCGTCGATTGCGACGGGGACATGCTGCTGCCCGGTTTCATCGACACGCAGGTCAACGGCGGCGGCGGCGTGCTGTTCAACGATCGTCCGGCTGTCGAGACGATCGCGACGATCGCCGCCGCGCATCGTCGGTTCGGCACGACCGGTCTCCTGCCGACGCTGATCAGCGATAGTCTGGACGTCGTCGCTGCGGGGATCGCCGCGGTCGACGCCGCGATCGAGCAAGGCGTGCCGGGCATTCTCGGCATCCACATCGAGGGACCGTTTCTGAGCCAGGCGCGCCGTGGCGTTCATGACGGCGCGCGCCTGCGCACGCTCGACCGCGCGGCGATCGACCTGCTGACCTCGGCAAGGCATGGCCGCACGCTGGTGACGCTGGCGCCGGAATGCGTGCAGCCGGGTGACATCGCCGCGCTGGTCGATGCCGGCGTGATCGTGGCGGCCGGCCACAGCGACGCAGACTATGAGACGGTGCGGCGCGCGATCGACGAAGGCCTGACCGGCTTCACACACCTGTTCAACGCGATGTCTCCCCTGACCAGCCGCGCTCCAGGCATGGTCGGCGCGGCGCTGGAGAGCGGGGACGTCTTCGCGGGGCTGATCGTCGACGGCTGTCACGTCCATCCGGCCGCCGCGCGCGTCGCGCTCAGGGCCAAGGGCCATGAGCGGCTGATGCTGGTGACGGACGCGATGGCGCTGACCGATGCCGGCGTCGATCGCTTCCTCCTGCAGGGGCGCGAGATCGCTCGCGTCGGGAAACGGCTGGTCGATGCCGACGGGACGCTTGCCGGCTCGACATTGACGATGGGGCAGGCGGTTCGGAACATGGTCGGGCAAGTCGGTGCGGACTTCGGTCAGGCGGTCGCCATGGCATCCGCGTCGCCGGCGGCTTTCCTCGGGATCGGCGACCGCATCGGTGCGATCGCGCCCGGCCTCTCGGCCGACCTCGTCCTGATGGATGACGACTGGCAGATAAGGCGGAGCTGGATCATGGGCAGTTCCGAGCCGGCGCCACACTAGCTGCCATGTCCCATATTTGGCGGCGATCGATTGGATCGCCGAATTGCGCGCCGGCCAACTTCGATGAACGCAGGCTGCATCCTGCATTCCGCACCCGTTCACCAGCGACGGCGCAAAGCACCTCCAACCTGAGGAGATGTTCCCGTGCTCAGCGCCGCAGCACATAGCGAAGCCGATGCCGAGTTCGCCCTCGAACGGCTGATGGACGATCAGGCTATCGGACGGGCAGGGGACGACGATGTCCGGCGGATGCTGACCGCGCTGCGATTGAGCGGCGATGTGCATCGGCTGGAGAGGCTGTCCAGGTTGCTTCGCGCCGGCACCCGCTGACGTTTCGTCGGCCCGCTCAACGGCGACAGGTCTCTCGCGATCTGCCCGAACCCGAGCATGTTTCGATCTGACAGATCCACCATCATCCGTTCGCCCTGAGCGAAGTCGAAGGGCATCCACAACGCGTGGGCTTCGACTGCGCTCAGCCCGAACGGATGAAGCCGGTTCCGACTCATCGAATATGCTCGAGATGCGCCGCAGCCGTGTCGCCCCGGCGTCCAGAGCAGCGTCCGCATGGCGCGGTCGAAGGCGCGCGCCATGGCAGGCGGAGCGTCAAGCCTTCGGCTTGACCGCCGTCGGCTTGGCGGCGGGTAGGCCGTCCTTCTCGGCCTTTCGCTTGAGCTCGGCCTTGCGCGCTGCGAGCTTGGCGCCGAGCTCCGTCATGTCGAGGTCGGTGCGCCGGGCCTGCGCGAACATGCCGCGCAGCCACTTCTCCTCTTCCTGGACGTGGTGGCGAATTTCCTCGGAGAGCACCTTGACCTTGGCATCGTAGAACCGGTCCTTCGGTGTGGAGGCGAGCAGGTCGTTGATCAGCACTTTGGCGCCGTCATGCTCGACATAGCTTTCGAGCACGATCGCATCGTCGATCTTCGGCTCGACCGCCGGGTAGAAGATTTCCTCCTCGATCATTGTGTGGATCTTGAGCTCCGTGCAGATCTGCTCGACGAGCTTCGCCTTGCGATCCGATCGCCTCGCTTTGTCGAACGCGTCGAACAGCTCCTCGACGGCGCGATGGTCGGCCTTGAGCAGCGCGATCGCGTCGATCGCCTCCGCGTCTGTGTCCTCGGATCCTGCTGCGGTGCGCGCCATGATGTCCTCCTGCTGAGCTCTCGCGGCTACGCTCTCCGCGGCGGCAAGTTCCGGGCAACGACTATCGATCGCGCCGCCGCGTTATGCGGTGGGACGCTCGAGCCATCTTGCGCAAGATCGGTCCGCTGCCTCAGCCGAGGCAGCCGGTCTTCCGCCGCGCGGCTGCGAGCTGAGCCTGGAGCCGTTCGGGCACCTGGCTGCCGTTGGCGACCGCCACCTGCCGATAGGCCTTGCAGGCGTCGCTCGGTTTTCCCAGCCGGGTCAGCGCCTGCCCGAGGAAGTAGAGGCTATCGGGCGCGCGCTCGCCGCGCGGGAAGCGCTTGTAGCTGCGATAGAAGGCTTCGGCAGCAAGGCCGGGCTTGCCTTCGTCGAGATAGGCGCGCCCAAGCAGGTTCTGCGCATAGCTCGCCCGCCGATTCTGCGGATAACGGCGAACGACGGCTTTGAGCGCGGTCTCGGCCTGATCATATCTCTTCTGCGTCCACAGCTTGTAAGCCGCGTCATAGGCGGCGTCCGCGGGTTCCTTGTCGCTTGAGGCCGACGCGTCGCTTGCCTTGCCGGCTTTGAGCCTGTTCACGTCCGCGCGGAGCTGCCGAACCTGCACTTCCAGATCGTGCAGCCGCGCCGCGACGCCGTTCGGCCGATCGGGCGCGGCAGGCGCGGCGCTCGATGCGAGCAGGAGCAAGGCGGCGGTCAGCGTTCGCATCGAAATTCCCCGGCAAGGCGATCGAGCGCCATGCATAGGGCTGCCGTGCGCATCAGGAAATCATTGATCCGCGAGCCCTGCATCCGAGCGGCTGACTTGGCGCCGCCCCCATGCTAGGTGCGCCGCATCATGCTCAATCTGAACGGCATCACCGTGCGCCTCGGCGGCCGCACGATCCTCGACGGCGCGGCCGCGGCGCTGCCGCCGAGGAGTCGCGTCGGCCTGATCGGCCGCAACGGCGCCGGCAAGTCGACGCTGATGAAGGTGATGATCGGTCAGCTCGATCCGGACGGCGGCGCCATCGAAATGCCGCGAGGGCTGCGCATCGGCTATATCGCGCAGGAAGCGCCGAGCGGCACCGCGACGCCGATCGAGGCCGTGCTCGCCGCCGATACCGAGCGCGCCGCGTTGCTCGCCGAGAGCGAGGCGTGCGAGGATCCCGACCGGCTCGGCGACATCTATGATCGGCTGATGGCGATCGACGCCTATACCGCGCCGGCGCGCGCCGCCGGCATTCTCGTCGGTCTCGGCTTCGACGAGGAAATGCAGGGGCGCCCGCTCGACAGCTATTCCGGCGGATGGAAGATGCGCGTCGCGCTCGCCGCGCTGCTCTTCTCGAAGCCCGACCTGCTGCTGCTCGACGAGCCCTCGAACCATCTCGATCTCGAGGCGACGCTGTGGCTTGAGAATTTCCTCAAATCCTATCCCGCCATGATGGTCGTGATCAGCCATGAGCGCGACCTGCTCAACAACGTCGTCGACCACATCCTGCATCTCGAGCGCGGCAAGACGACGCTCTATGCCGGCGGCTATGACAGTTTCGAGCGGCAGCGCGCCGAGCGTGCCGCGCAGCTCGCCGCGGCGCGTGCCAACCAGGACGCGCAGCGCGCCAAGCTGCAGGACTATATCGCTCGTAACTCCGCCCGCGCGTCGACCGCCAAGCAGGCGCAGTCGCGCGCCAAGATGCTCGCCAAGATGCAGCCGATCGCGGCGATGGCCGATGATCCGACGCTGTCGTTCGATTTTCCCGATCCCGACGAGCTCAAGCCGCCGCTGATCACGCTGGACATGGCGAGCGTCGGCTATGCCGAGACGCCGATCCTGCAGCGCCTCAACCTCCGGGTCGATCCCGACGATCGCATCGCGCTGCTCGGCCGCAACGGCAACGGCAAGACGACGCTCGCGCGCCTGCTCGCCGCGCAGCTCGCGCCGATGGACGGCGCCAAGGCCGCCTCGGGCAAGATGAAGGTCGGCTATTTCACCCAATATCAGGTCGAGGAGCTCGACGGCGACGATACGCCGCTTGCGCACATGACGCGGGTGATGCCGGGAAAGACGCCGGCGGCGGTGCGCGCGCAGCTCGGTCGCTTCGGTTTCTCCGGCGACAAGGCGACGACCGAGGTGCGGAAGCTCTCCGGCGGCGAGCGTGCGCGGCTTGCGCTGGCGCTGATCACGCGCGAGGCGCCGCATCTGCTGATCCTCGACGAGCCGACCAACCACCTGGACGTCGATGCTCGCGAGGCGCTGGTGCAGGCGCTCAACAGCTATTCGGGCGCGGTAGTGGTCGTGAGTCACGATCGTCACATGGTCGAGCTCACCGCCGATCGGCTGGTGCTCGTCGATGGCGGCACCGCGCGCGAATATGACGGCAGCCTCGACGACTATATGGCGTTCGTGCTCTCCAGCGCGGGTGCGGCGAAGCGATCGGAGCAATCCCAGGGAGCGCGCAAGAAGGACCGGCGCGCCGCCGCCGATGCGCGGGCGCGGAGCCAGGAGCTGCGCCGCGCCGTCCAGGTCGCCGAAGCGGAGGTCGCGCGCCTGACCGCGGAGCGGTCGGCGCTCGATCGCGCGATGTTCGATCCCGCCGGTGCCGCGCGGGCGCTGGCCGATCTGCCGATGTCGACTTTGGCGCGCCGGCATGCGGAGATCAGCGCCGCGCTCGAGCAGGCGGAACTTCGCTGGGTCGCGAGCAGCGAGCAGCTGGAAAATGACGATCGAGCGAGCGAGGCACTCTTAAGCGATTGATTCGGCCGCCGTTAATAGCGGTGGGGGAGCAATTGCATGATCGAACAGCTGATCGACTTTCACGGCCGGATGTTCGCCGTCACCGAGCAGGTCGAACCCTATCTGCGCGGCGAGGCCGCCGACCCGCTCCAGGTCGGCGCGGCGCGGCTCCGGCAAGCGCGGCTGATCACCGCCCATCAGCTGTTCGTGCATCGTGAGGTGTTCGAGCCGATCATCGCATGCGGGTCGTTAGCGCAGGTCGGCCATGCCAAGGCGCTGAAGGTCGAATGCATTGCGCTGGCGGAGAGCTTCAGGCTCTACGCGCGGCGCTGGGCGCTCGAGGATGTCGAGGCGCATTGGTCGGAATATCAGCCGACCGCGCTGTCGTTCATCGATCGCATCAGGGGGCAGATCACCAACATCACCGCGCTGGCCGCGCCGCTCGTCGATGTCGACGCGGAATATCGGCTGGCACGCGATCCATCCGCGCGGCGGGCGGCATAAGCGCACCGGCATTTCCAGAGCGGACATATCCACAGACATCGGCGTAACCCACGCGTTCACCCTCAATTCGACGCAACCGTTCGCGCGGCGCGCTATTGAAGCCCTCGATAACGGGGGCACCAATGTCTGAAGAGAAGACCTTGCGCATATTGGCGATGCAGTGGCGGCTCTATGCCGCCCGCACGGATGACGCGGCGATCCGGAAGGTCGCCGAGGAAGCGTCGATCGCGATATGGCGCCGCGCGAACGGTCTCGGCGACAGCCCGGTGTTCGAGCGCGCCTAGCGCCTGCGGCCGCCGCGCGATGCCGACGGCAATGGCAGAACCTCCAAAAACCGTTTGACGATTGTGCGGCGCTGTTGAAGCACCGCAGCGGACGTCGAAACGATGATGCCCTGCCGGCCGGCCTGGGCATCGAGGAGAGATCATGGACGATCGTGACTATGCCGATCTCGGGCTGCTGCCGCCGCCGGCGCGACGCCCGATCCCCGGACCCGTGCAGGATATCGCGACGCTGCTCGATCTTCAGCTGGATCGCGATCCGAATGTGCCGGCGCTCGCCGGCAAGCATGCGCGCTACACCTATGCGGAGCTCGATGCGGCGGTGAACGCGGCGGCGGCGGCACTGGCCGAGCGCGGCGTGGCGCGCGGCGTGCGGGTCGCGATGTCGATCGCCAACCATCCGGAGATCGTCATTGCCTTCCTCGCCGTGCAGCGACTCGCCGGCATATGGGTGGGCATCAACCTCGCGCTCGCGGCGGCGGAGAAGGCGAAGCTGATCGAGACGGCCGGGGTCAGCCTGCTGATCGCCGAGGCGGAGACGATCGAGGCGGTGCTGCCGCAGCTCGCCGCGCCGGTCGCGACTCTCGCGGTCGAGGCCGGCGCGGAGTCGGCGTGGAGCGCCGCGCTCGCGGCTCATGCCGGTGCGCCGCGCCCAGCGGTCGAGATCGATCCATTCGCGCCGGCGGCCATCGCCTTCACTTCGGGCACGACCGGCGTTCCCAAGGGCGTCGTTCACAGCCAGCACAACATGGCCGTCGTGCTCGAGGGCAGGCTCGCCAGCGCGCCCGATCAATATAAGCCGGTCGACGGTGTCGGTCTCCCGCTCACCATCCTCAACCTGATCATCCTCGGCCCGCTCTCCAGCTTCCGTGTCGGCGGGCTCTCGGTCTGTATCGAGACGCTGCACCCACCGGTCGTCGCGCGGCGGATCGCCGAGGAGAAGATCTCGTCGATGCAGATGGCGCCGCCGACGCTCTACGATCTGCTGACCCGCCCCGACATTGCGCGCGAGGACATCGCAACGCTGACGAACGCCAGCGTCGGCGGCGCGCATGTGCCGGACAGCCTTCGCCAGCGTTACTTCGACGCGTTCGGTCGCGAATCGACTTTCGGCTACGGGCTCACCGAGGCACCGACAGCGGTATGCGCGACCCGTGCCGATCGGCCGCGACGCGCTGCCTCCAGCGGGCTGCCTTTCGTCCACCTCGACGTTGCGATCCTCGATGCCGAGGGCGCACGCGTGGCGCAGGGAGAGACCGGCGAAATCTGCGTCCGCGCGGTCAGCGACGGCGTCTGGGCCGACGTCTACACCCCGATGCTCGGCTACTGGCACCGCCCCGAGGACTCCGCCAAGGCACTTAAAGACGGCTGGCTGCATACCGGCGACGTCGGCCTGCTCGACGAATTCGGCGAAGTGAACGTCAAGGATCGCGCCAAAGACCTCATCCTGCGCGGTGGCGCCAATGTCTATCCGGCGGAGATCGAGCGGCTGATCCTCGACATCCCCGGTGTCGCGGCCTGCGCGGTCGTCGGCTTGCCCGACGAGCGGCTCGGTGAGACCGTTGCCGCCGTGATCCAGCCGGATCCGGCGGCGGAGCGCGCCGAACTGCTCGCCCGCGTGCAAGCGATCTGCGCATCGTCGCTCGCCAAGTACAAGGTGCCGGCTCACTGGTTTCTGCGCGACGAGATGCCGCGCAACCAGATGAACAAGGTCGTGAAGCCGAAGCTGATCGAGCAGCTGGTCGAGGAGACGGCGGCCGCCGCCGCCTGAGCACCCAAACGGAGAGGGCAGGCGGAATGGCCGACTATGTGAAGTACGAAGTGCGGGACGGCGTCGGCATCGTGACGCTCAACCGGCCCGAGAAGCACAATGCGCTGAACGACGATATGTCGGATCAGATGCACGAGGTCGCCGATCATGCCTTCGACGACGAGGCGACGCGGGTCGTCCTCTTCCGCGCCGAGGGAAGGTCGTTCTGCGCTGGCCGCGATACGACGCAGCTCGGCACCCGCGCGCGCCAGGAGAGCGACTATCATTTCGTGCGCCGTCACCAGCAGCGCAACCTGCGCGCGATCGAGCTCGCCAAGCCGATCGTCGCTGCGATCAAGGGTTATGCGATCGGCGGCGGCTTCGAGCTGGCGCTGTCCGCGGATATCCGCATCGCCGCCAGCGACGCCAAGATGTCGATCCCCGAGATCAAGTACGGCATCCTGCCGGATACCGGTGCGAGCCAGTTCCTGACGTCGCTGATCGGTCCGTCGCGCACCAAGCTGATGATGCTCACCGGCCGGATGATCGATGCCGATACCGCCGAGCGCTGGGGTATGGTCGATCTCGTCGTGCCGACCGAGTCGCTAGACGACGAAGCGTTCGCGCTCGCCGCCGACATGGCGTCGCGGCCGCCGATCGCGCTGGCGATGGGCAAGCAGCTCGCCAACCATCTCCACGGCGGCCGCGTGCGCGAGGGGATCGGCATCGAACTCCTCACCCAGACGGCGCTGTTCGCCTCCGAGGATTATCGCGAGGCGCGCGCCGCGCTGCGCGAGAAGCGCGAACCGGTCTATCGGGGGCGGTGAGGAGAGGCTGTCCGCCGGCGGCGATTAATCCAGCCGGCCGTCCACCCGATCGAGAAACGCGATCACGGCGGCATTGAACGCGTCGTTGCGGTCGCCGGCGATCATGTGGCCGGCGCCGGCGACGTCGGCCGTTTCGGCGTGCGGCGCGAGGTCGCGGAAATGCGCAACCTCGGCCTCGCCGACCATGTCGCTCTGAAGACCGCGCACCAGCAGCATCGGGATCGTGATCCGGCGTGCCGCTTCCTCGAGCCGGGCCTGGAAAGCCCCCGGCGATATCCGCCTTTCGGTGACGAAGGCGGGATCCCAATGCCAATAGAGCCGCCCTTCGATCTCGCGCAGGTTGCGGCGGAGGCCGGACACGTCCTTGGGGCGTGGGCGATGAGGATTGTAGGCGGAGACGGCCTCCGCCACCTCCTCGATCGTCGAGAAGCCCTCCATGTGCGCGCGCATGAAGGCCCCGACGCGCTCCGCGCCGGCGAGATCGAGCTTCGGCGTCACGTCGACGAGAACGAGTGCGCGTGCGTCGGGCGGATCGCTCGCCCCGAGGGTAGCGAGGCCGGTGACGCCGCCCATCGAAGCGCCGACGATCGCGGCACGGGGCGGTATCTGCTGCAGCAACGCGCGAAGATCTCCGATCTGCGCATCGAGGCCATAGTCGCCGGCCGGATCCCAGGCGCTCTCGCCATGGCCGCGCGCATCGACCGAGAATACGTTGTAGCCGCGTAGCGCGAGCGCGGCCTGACCGTTCTTCCAGCTGCCGCGCGTCTGGCCGCCGCCATGGAGAAGGACCACCGGCAGTCCGGCGACGGGGCCGGCCCGATCGGCGACGATGGCGAGGCCGCCTTGGCCCGAGAAGGTGATCCTCTCCACGAAGCGATCAGCGTCGGGCGTTGCGGTTGAGGTTCCAGTTCGGCGCGCGCTTCTCGCCGAAGGAAGCGGGGCCCTCGTCGAAATCGGGATGGCCCCACTGCAGCCGCAGCAGCCCCCAGCCATGCTCGAGCGCGTGACTGTAGCCTTGCTCCATCAGCCCCCAGATCGCCTGCTTGGAGAGGCGCATCGCGTTCGGCGAGTTGCCCGCGATGATCGTGGCGATCCGCCGTGCCTCGGCCATCGCCGAGGCGGGATCGGGCTGGAGGATGTCGACGAGCCCAACCTGATAGGCGCGCTCGGCAGGCATCCGGTAGCCGCGCCCGGCGAGCGTGAGAAGCAGCGCCGTACCGAGTGTCGAGCGCATCGCTATGCCCATGTTCTCGAGCGCGCCGACCTGGCCGATCGTGGTGTGCGTATCCATGAACTGTGCGTTGGCCGAGGCGATGATGATGTCGCTATCGACGACGAGGTGAAAGCCGCCGCCGTTGACGAGCCCGTTGACGCAGCAGATCACCGGCTTCCAGACCTTGTTCTGATAAGGAGACATGTGCTGCGTCTCCTCTATCGTTCCCTGCTCTAGGCCCGAACTGCCGTCGCCGGCATCGTCGGTCTTGAGGCCCGCAACCGACGCGCCGGTGCAGAAATGCCGCTCGCCGGCGCCGGTGACGATCGCGACCTTGACCGCGGGGTTCTCGTCGACATCGCGCCAGACCTTGCGCAACGTTTGGTGGATGGTCCGCGTCAGCGCATTGCCCTCGTGCGGCCGGTTGAGCGTGACAATGGCGATACCGTCCTCGCCGATCTCGTAGAGCACTTCATCGGTATCGAGCTCGATCATCATCTTCTCCCTTGGACGGTGCGGCGGCAGGCGCGATCGCCGTCGAATCTGCGGACCATATCGTATACCGGATTAAGCACCCCGATTCGGCGAGAGCAAGATCGCGCTGACCGTTTAGAGGCGCCGTAACGACCGCTGCAAAATGAATTGACTAGTTAGACGATTTTGCCAATGCGGTAGCGGGGCAGAGGACGACGCGGCGATCCGATGGTGCTATCGCCCTCTCACGAAGAAGCGAACGGAGACGAAAATGGCACAGCAGGCAGTCGACGAGGCCGTCAAGCAGGACTGGGAGAAGGCCACTCAGTATGAGCTGACCGATCATGACATCGAGCGTGCCAAGCTGCTCCTCGGCGTCGATCTCGCGGTCAAGCACCAGGAATATGTGAGCACGGTCAACGAGGACCAGATTCGCAACTTCGCCGCCGGCGTCGGCAACGACAACCCGCTGCACCGCGATCCCGAATATGCGCGCTACACGCGCTGGGGCGGCGTGATCGCGCCGACGATGATGGCCGGCATCATGAACAAGCCGCTGATGGGCGATCCGCTGTCGGACGAGCTCAAGGCGCGTACCAAGAGCACGTTCCGCGGCATCCACGTCTTTGTCTCGGGGGGCACTTGGGATTTCTACAATCCGATCCGTCCGGGTGACACGCTCTACAGCTTCAAAGGCGAGGAGAGCCTGACGGTCAACCCGTCCGAGTTCGCCGGCCGCAACGTCATCCAGGTCAGCCGCGAGGTAAAGTTCAACCAGCGGCAGGAAGTCGTCGGCATCTATCGTACGCTGCGCGTTCTCACCGAGCGCAAGACGGCTGCCAACAAGGGCAAATATTCGGCGATCGAGCCGCAGAAATATACCGATGAGGATATCGCCAAGATCGACGAGGTCTACGCGAACGAGCAGGTCCGCGGCGCCGAGAAGCGCTATTGGGAGGACGTCAGCGTCGGCCAGAGCCTCGGCGTCCAGGCCAAGGGCCCGCTGACGGTCACCGACGTGGTCTGCTTCCATGCCGGCGGCTACGGCTTCATCCCCTATGCGCCGACGGTCGGCCGGATGGCCTACAAGAACCGCAAGCGGATCGCGCCGTTCTACGTCAAGAACGAATATGGCGTCCCCGACGTCGCGCAGCGGCTGCACTGGGATCCGGCCTGGGCGCAGCAGATCGGCAATCCGATGGCCTATGATTACGGCGTAATGCGCGAGAACTACGTCTACCACTATCTTACCGACTGGTGCGGCGATGATGGCTGGGTGGCGCGACAGCACGACGAGATCCGCAAGTTCAACTATATGGGCGACACGCAGATGCTGTCCGGTGAGGTCACCGGCAAGCGCGAGGAGGACGGCCGGTTCCTCGTCGACATCGAGTTCCGCATGATCAACCAGCGCGACCAGGAGACGGTGCGCGGCGAGGCGACGATCGCGTTGCCGAGCAGGGAAGCGGGCCCGGTGCTGCTGCCCAAGGTGCCGGCCGACATCCAGCGCCGCGTCTACGAGATGTGGGCGCGCCACGGCGAGATCGCGCGGGCCAAAGCGGGCCGCTGAGCGGAACGGAGAGGCTGGGGCGCTTAATCGGCGTCCCAGCCCGTCGGGATGCGTCGCCGCCGTG
This sequence comes from Sphingomonadaceae bacterium, assembly GCA_019239915.1. Lineage (GTDB taxonomy): Bacteria > Pseudomonadota > Alphaproteobacteria > Sphingomonadales > Sphingomonadaceae > Solisphingomonas. Next base: position 171,307 of record JAFAZF010000063.1, on the reverse strand, counting down.
GTGCCGGGCCCTCGGCGGCGCTTTCGCGATCAAAGCAATTTCTGAGGATCACCGGTCATCGCGATCGGTGAGGCGGCCGTTCGTTCGTCGAGCCGCAAGCTACAGTCCGAGGTCTCCGGCGGCGCGCAAGTGCGGGCGACGATGCAGTGCCGCCGAAGTCGCGCGTGCTGAAGCGAGTTGGGGAAGGGTCTGACGGATGACGGACGGAGCTGGCTTCGATCTCACCGGCCGGGTTGCCCTCGTCACAGGTGGAAGCAGCGGTATCGGCCGCGGCATCGCGCGCGCTTATGCGGCCGCGGGCGCGGCTGTCGCCGTGTGCGGCCACCGCAACATGGAGGCCGGCGCCGAAACCGTCGCGGAGCTCGAAGCGCTCGGCGTCAAGGCGCGCTTCTTTGCCTCCGACGTCCGCGATCCCGCGCAGGTCGATCAACTCGTAGCCGACGTGATCAAGGAACTCGGCGGCCTTCACATCGCCGTGAACAACGCGATGCAGCCTTCGGGCGCGTCCGGCCTGTTCGACGATCGCGCCGTCGATGCCTGGCGTCGCTCGATCGACGGCTTCCTCGGTGCGCCCTTCTGGTGCTGCCGGGCCGAAGCTCGGCATATGAAGGAGCATGGCGGCGGATCGATCATCAACGTCGCCTCGATCGGCGGTCACCGCGTCGGCAAGCTCAAGGCGACCACCGGGCTCGTCGCCTACGGCACCGCGAAGGCGGGGCTGCTGTTCATGACGAAGGCGCTGGCGCGCGACTTCGCGCGCTACGGCATCCGGGTGAACTCGCTCAGTCCCGGCCTGATCAGGACGCCCGCGACGCAGGTGCTGACCGACCGCGCCGATCTCGTCGAGCGCGAGCTTGCCGGCATCCCGCTGCGCCGAATCGGCGAGCCCGACGATCTCGGCGCCGCTGCGCTCTATCTGGCCTCGGATGCCGCGAGCTACGTCACCGGCATCGATATCGTGGTGGATGGCGGCGCGCTGCTCGGCTGAGGCGTCACCGCGCGCCCGTGAAGTCCAGCACGATCCGTCCGCCCAGGCCGCCCCCGGCCAGCGCGCGATGACCTTCGGCGGCGCGCTCCGGCGGCAGTAGGCGTGCCACCACCGGTGTCAGCCGGCCCGTCGCAGCGAGCCACAGCAGCCGCTCGAGCTTGGACCGCTCGTGCCGATAATCGCCGACGCTGACATGCTCGACGGCGATGCCCCGTTCGCTAGAGACGACATTGTCGCGGACGAGCATGACCCGCCCGCCGTCCTTCACAGCCGGCAGCAGAGCGGTGCCGACGACGGCGGCGTCGATCAGTGCGTCGGCCCCGTCCGGCTTGATCCGGCGGACCTCCCCGGCGGAATCCGCGCCACGAGCGACGACGTGTGTCGCACCCAGCCGCCTGACGCGCTCCTCATAGGCAGGATCGACGATAGCGATGACCTCCGCACCGGCCAGCACCGCAAGCTCGGTCGCGAAGCCGCCGACCGCCCCGGCCGCGCCGCTGATCGCGATCGACTTTCCGGCCAGCGCACCGATCCGGTCGATCGCGAGCTGTGCGGTAAGCCCGGACATCGGAATGACCGCGGCGCGATCGAGCGGCACTTCCGCCGGCACGACGGCCGCCGAGTCGTCGTCCACCACGACGTAACGGCAGTGCGCGCCGTGGCCGCCGGGAATGAAGCTGGTGATCGCGGCCAGCGGCTCGCCGGGCCGCCACCGCGAGCCAGTGCCCGTGGCGACGGCGCGTCCGGCAAGCTCCAGGCCGGCGACATAAGGCGGATCGCCCGAGATGACTGCCGCGAGCGCGCCTTCGCGGAACAGCAGGTCGGCGGGATTGATCGTGGCGTAGGCAACCTCGATGAGCACCTGGCGTGGACCCGGCGTCGGCCGCGGCAGACTGAGCCGCTCGAGTTGCTCGGGCGGACCGTAGCGGCGGAAGGCCGCCGCCGCCATCAGGTCCGGCAATGCTTCAACCATGCCAAGCACTCCCCTCGCGTCGAGCGGGCCGAGACCCGCTCGAGCGCGGCGGATCATATCGTGCGGGGCGGAACGGGGATCGCCCGCCTCACGCCCGCGATCACCACTTGCGACGGAATTGGGCGCCGCGGAACCGCGCCAACAGGCTCTCCTTCCGCGCAGCCTTGTCGACATGTGGGGTGTCGGCGGGGAGGTGGTCGCGGATTTCGGAGAATTTGACGCGCTTGATCGTCGGCTTCGGTGCCGAGCTCGCCTGATACCAGCGGCCCTGGACGACGCCCTTGTAGTGCCCGGCGGGATCGAGCCAGTTCGGCACGCCCGGATCCTTGATCGAGATTACGGCGCGGAAGCGGCCGTCGCTGTCGCGCTTGGCCTGGAAGCCGTTGAGGCTCGATTGGCAGCGCTCCCATTCGATCGTGTTGAACAGCGGATCGGCGAGCAGCACCTGCCAATAGCGCACCTTCTCGGGCACGTCGGTCTCGAAGATCAGCGCCTCGTCCTCGCCGAATTCGTAGAGGCCTTCATAATAGGTTTGGTCCTTGAGACCGCCGATGTCCGACCAGGTGTTGAGCGTCACCGTGTTGACCGGATGCTGCTTCATCGTCTTGACGAAATGGACGAACAGCTTGGCGTAGCGCTCGGGAAAGCCGGCGAGCCGCTCCATCCGATAGGCGATCTCTTCTGGCGTGGCGCGGTCGAAGGGCCGCTGGTCGTCCAGCCGTTCGACCGAAATACGGGCATCGACCTCGTTCTCCCAGTCGTAGCTTGCCTCGCGGATGCCAAGCGTGCGCGCGCGCGGATCGAGCTCGTACCAGTCGCCGTCATAGCCGTCGGGGCGCTCGGCGCTGAGGATGAACGAGAAGCTGCCGTCCTCGCTCAGCGTCACCTCATCCAGATCGATGTTGCCGACAGTTGGGCCGGGCACGTCATCGACACCGATATAGCCCGATCCGACGCCGAAGTGGACGAACAGGGAGGTGCCCCGCTTGCCCGAGACGCGGTAGGTGCCGCTGCCCTCCACGAAGCAGCCGCGATACATGTAGTCCGGATTCGGTGCTGCCGATTTGATGATCGGATTGAGGAAGCTGTAGAGATAGGGGTAGCGAATGTCCTGCTGGACGATGGCGTGGTAGCCCTGCGCGAGGCTCATCGCCATCTGCTGGATCGCTTCCTGCTTCAACCAGGGATCGCTCGGATCGATCACGTGTTCGAGCGTCTTGTCGACGTCCTTGATCAGTTCGATGAAGCGTTCCCACTCCATCGGCACGGCGGGGCCGGTCGACATGATCATTCTCCTCAGTTCTTAGGAACGGCGGCAAAGAAGTTGGCGCCGGCGGGCGGGAGGTGGATGAGCTCGTAATAATGACCGAGCGCCGGTGTCGTATCGGCATAGTGGAAGTGGAGTTGATCCCCGAACTGCCCCGCCGCGGCGGTCGGGAAGCCGGCCGCGTCGAGCAGCCGCACCGTTTCTTCGAATTCTTCCATCGTCGGGATAAGAAAACCGAAATGGTGAAGACGGATGCCGTCTTGGGTAGCGGGTGTGTAGTCGGTGTAGATCGAAGCCTTGCCGGGAACGGGCTCGATCAGTTCGATCATGACGTCGCCCGACCAGGCGAGCGAAATGGCGCGGATCGCGGATTGCTCGCCATGAACCGCAACCATGTCCATGACATGCCATTGCTTCACGCCGAACCGCCGGGTGAAGACGTCGATCGCGGCTTGCGTATCGCGCACCACATAAGCGATTTGGAAATGATCGCCGAACAAGGCGGGCAGGGACATCGCGCTCTCCTTAGTTTTTTAGAGCGCGTAGCGCTCGATATAGGGCCCGAAGGCATCGTTGATCGCCGAAAGATCCTTCACCGCTTCATAAGCGTGCGCCGATTGACCTTCCGGTGGATTGGCGCCCGCCCAGGCAGCGAAGCGCCGCTCCGCCTCCTCCGATATCGGAATGCCGAAATGGCCGTAGATGCGGCGCACGACGGCGAGTGGATCCTGGCGGATGTCGCCCTGGCGCACGTTGACGAAGCGATCCGGATAGCGATCTTGGATGGCCACGGTGCGGCGCATCGCCTCCGCCCAGAATGCGGTCTCGCGTGCCAGACGCCACGGGCGATCGGTGCCTTCGCCGGTATAGGCCCGCATGATATTGTCGAGCAGGTTGACCAACGAGGCCAGCGACGAAGCCGGGTGCCGGTGGGTCTGGACGACGCAGGCGTCGGGAAAGACCGCGAGCATCGCTTCGACGCCGAAGACGTGACTGGGATTCTTGAGCAGCCAGCGCCGATCGTCACGCAGCCCGACGAGCCGCAGCACATCCTTGTAGCGACGGAATGATTCGGTCTCGTCTGCCCCGAGCAGCCATTGGTCGTAGAGCGGGATATCGAGCTGCGAGGGAAAGAAGTTGCTGGTGAAGCTTTGGGCCATCGGCAGCAGACACTCGTCGACCTCATGTGCGTAAACACCATGAGCGGTCATGACGTCGGGCGCGATCGCGGCCATCTGCGCGACGTTGGCGGCGGCCGCCTGATATTGCGGGTGGGTCTCCCATTCCTCGCGGGGCGGGCGCACGATCGGCGCGCCGGTGATCCATTTCTGGATGCCCTGGAACTGCGGATCCTGATCCAGCAGATTGTGCAGCGCGGTCGTGCCGGTGCGCGGCACGCCCATCACGATCAGTGGTGAGGGGATCTCGCGGCGCGCATAGTCAGGGTTCGCCTTCCACTGCGCCTCGGTATGCAGGCGCGCGGCGAGCGGCGCGACGATCAGCCCCTCCGCCGACGCCGTCTTGGTGCCTGCCGCCGGCGGTCGGTCGTCGAGCGCTGCGAGCAGGACGCGGAGGCCCTCGTGATAATCGCTGCCGCCGAAATCGCTGAGGCCGGTCTGGGCCGCCGCCCGCTCATGAAATTCGTCGAAGCGAGCGCTCCATGATGTCGTCATCGTCTGCGCGCTCATGCCCAAGGATCGATCAGCAGCTTGCCACCGCCGGTGCCGGCGCGGAATTCCTCGAATGCGGTGGGCATGCGATCGAGGTCGACCGTGTCGGTCACCAGCGCGCGAGCACGGTCGCCATCTGCGTCGAGTGCCGCGGCGCATTTGGCATAGTCTTCGCGCGTGTAGATCAGCGAAAAGCGGACGGTGACGTCCTTGATCAGTGCCATGCCGGGGATGATCGTGTCCGGAACCATGCAAAAGCCGAGCGCCATCACGGTTCCGGCCGGCCGGACGAGCTCGATCGCACGCGCCACCGTGCCCGGCACGCCCGCGCATTCGAACACCACGTCCGGCGCGCCGCCGAGGATCGTGTTGATCTGCTGCTGCGCTTCCGCGCCCTCCGTGACGAAATGCTCGCCGCCCATCGTCTCGGCGAGCGACTGGCGGCGCGTGCTGCTGGCGAGCACCGCGATGTTGCGCACGCCCAGCTGGCGCAGCCAGAACAGCACGGACAGACCGATCGGCCCGGGCCCCTGAACGAGCGCGCGCGTCTCGGGCGTGACGTTCGCCAGCCGCACCGCGCGCAATCCCACCGAGAAGGGCTCGACCAGGGCGCTGTCGGCAAGCGTCATCGTCGACGGCAGGATCGTGACGCCGCGCTCGTTGACCGTCGCATATTCGGCGAGCCCGCCGCCATAGCCCTTCATGTTCGGGCACAGCACGTCGATCCCGGTCTTGCACGCCTCGCAATGGCCGCAGCCGACGCAGGGCAAAGCGGCAATCCGGTCGCCGACCTTGAGGCGTTCGATGCCCTTGCCGACCGCGACGACTTCACCGCCATATTCATGGCCGAGCTGCGAGCCGCCCGGCAGCGTATAGCCGTGTCCGCTGGTCGAATGCAGATCGGTGCCGCACACGCCGCAGCGCGAGACGCGGATCACGGCTTCACCCTCGCCGGGCTCCGGATCCGGAAGTGTCTCGATCGCGAGCGGTTCGCCGACCGCCTTGAAAATCGCTGCTCTCACGCGTCTCCCCTCCGTCTCTCGTTCCCGCTATTAGGACATGACAAAGAAAGGCGCGGCATCCCCAAATGGCAAGGGGCGGAGGAGAGGTGACTGACGAACCGCTGCTGTTGGCGGTGCAGGCGGGGCCGCTCGAGCCTCGGCCGTGGAGCGGCTTCGTCAGCTTGCTGCGCAGCCGGCTCGGCGCGAACCTCGCCAATCTGATCTTTCGCTCACCCGACGCGGCGCTGGGCGATGCGGTCGAGGTGCAGGATTCGGAGGCCGAGCTCGATCTGCTGCGCTCGCGCTATCGCGCGGACTTTCTGGCGCACGACCCGATACCCTATTTCGACATGACGCCGGGACGCGTCTACGCGTACGATGAGCTCGACGGCGTCGCCGCGCTCGAGCGCGACCCGTTCCGGGAGGAGTATCTCCGGCCGGCCGATCTCGAGCATTTCCTGATCTTCCGGGTGACCGAGCCCGGCGGCTGCAACGCCTGGATCACCGTCACGCGCGGCCGCGCCGCCGCGCCGTTCGACGATGACGCCCGGCTGCTGTGCGAGCGACTCGCGCGCGCGTTGGTGCCGGCGCTGGGCTGCTACTCGGCGCTGCTCGAACGTTCGGTGGAGGCACAGATCTACCGGCGCGCCGCCGATCTGCTTTCCTTCGGCGTGATCACGCTCGACGGCAAGGGACGCGTGATCGCGCTCGACGATGCCGCGCGGCGCCGCATTGCCGAGGTTCCCGAGCTCAGCGTGCGCAACGGCCGGCTCCAGGCACAGCGCGACGACGCGCGGCTGCAGCGGATCATCGAGACGGCCTTGCGCGGCAGCGCCGTCGAGCCGCTCCATCTCGGCGACACCGACGGGCTCGATCTGCTGATCGTGCCGTTGGCGCGGCGCGCCGACATGGGCGCGCGGTCCGTGCGCATGATGGTCTACCTCTCGGCGCGCGCGCCCGCCGATCGCGACGTCTCGGCACCGCTCGCCGCGCTGTTCGGGCTGAGCGGCACGCAGGCCCGGCTCGCGATGCTGCTCTCGCACGGCCGCACGCTCGCCGAGGCGGCGAGCGAGATCGGCATCACCGAGCAGACCGCGCGCACCTACTCGAAGGAGATCTACCTGCGTACCGGCACGACGCGGCAAGGAGAGCTGATCCAGCGCATCCTGACCAGCGTCGCGATGCTGAGTTGAGCCGCGCGCGGCCGAGACGGAGCGCCTGATGCTCGCGCCGCATCGCTTGAGGCAATTCGATATGTGGATTGCGGCTGTCGCTCCTCCTTGCCTATAAACAGGGCACTAAACGCGAACGCCGGCCGCGACCGGGTCGGTGCTGCGGGGAGGAAAGGGGCGCAGCCATGAAATTCGGCACGACGATCCCGCGCGAGCTGATCCAGCGCGGTGCCGACCAGCCTTATGGCAAGCTTTACGACTTCGTGCGCGAGGTCGAGGATCTCGGCTATGAGTTCTCGGCGATCGGGCACCATCGCTTCGCGCCGGATCGCTCGAACAACGAGCCCTCGGCGCCGCTCGTCATGCTCGCCGCCTTGCTCGCCAATACCAGCCGGCTCAAGCTGCTGACCAGCATCCTGCTCGTCGCCACCTATCATCCGGTCGATGTCGCCGAGCAGATCGCGACGCTGCAGGAGATGTCCAACGGCCGCTTCATCCTCGGCGCCGGCATGGGCTATCGCCAGTATGAGTTCGATACCGTCCAGATTCCCTACAAGAGCCGGGTCAGCCGGTTCGAGGAGGTGCTCGACGTGCTGCGCCTCGCGCTGAGCGGCGAGGAGTTCCACTACGAGGGCCGCCACTTCAATATCCCGCCGACGACGATCACGCCGCCGCGCCCGGCCGGCACGACGACGCCGATCTGGATGGGCGCGAACAGCGAGGCGGGGCTGCGCCGGGCGGCGGCCAAGGCGGACGGGTGGCTCGCCGGCTATCCCTATTCGATCGGCGACATCGCCGCCTACATGAAGCTCTATCGCGAGGCCGCCGCCGGAACGGGCAACAGCACGACGCTCTGCCTGATGCGCGAGTTCCATATCGCGGAAACGCGCGCGGCGGTCGATCCGCGCTGGCTGGAGGGGGTGATCGCGATCAACCGCGCCTATCGCAGCCAGGGCGCCAGCATCAGCAACGACAGCCTCGACGAGGAGCGCACGCCGACCATCGACGAATATGTCCCCAATCGCGCCGTCGCCGGCACGCCCGACGACTGCATCCGCGAGCTGACCGCGACACGCGACGCGGTGCAGCCGGATTCGATCATGCTCACCCCGGTCGGCCTGCACGATCCCGAGCTTTATATCCGCGAGCTGAGGCTGTTCGCGAAAACGGTGATGCCGGCGTTCGGATAGCGGCCGCGCCAGGGCTCGGGGCTGCCGGCGTCCGGAGCGCGGCGCCGATCCCGAGCGCGACCCGCCGCCCGGCCGGTAAAAATAGGAAACCTCATTTCGGGAGGAGACAAGGCATGCGCAGGATCGATCGGAGGATCGATATCGATCCGTCCCTGTCACGGGGCGACGGCGGGTCGACGGCGGTCACCATGATATTCGATCCCGATGCGGTGGCGAAAGATCCGATCGTCTTTTTCGCCTGGCCGGGCGGCGGCTATAATCGTCGATATTTCGACCTGCAGCTTCCCGGCCGCCCCGGCTACAGCCAGGCGGAATTCCACGCCGGGAGAGGCGCGATCTTCGTGACATGCGATCATATCGGCGTCGGGGACTCGTCGATTCCGACGGCGGCGCTCAATCATTCGCAGATTGCCGGCATCAACGCGGCCACCGCACAGGCGATCATCGCGGATTTGCGGAACGGCGAGGTGGACGCCGGCCTGCCTCCCCTGCGCGACCTCTTTCCGGTTGCGATGGGACAATCCTATGGTGGCCTGCTGCTGACGCACCTGCAGGCGGAGCATCGCGTCTTCAAAGGGGTCGCGATGCTGGGATGGAGCGGCATCTGCACTCAGGTGAAGACCAGTTCCGGCGCGGGTAACGTGCCAACCCCCGCAGAAATGCGGGATGCGGAGGCGCTGAACGACGGCCTGCGCCATCCCTATCGCCGATCCTTCCATTTCGATGACGTTCCGGAGGAGATCGTGGCCGAGGACCTCCGGGGATATCCCGCCCGGATCGGCGTGCCGGTTCCCTCCTGGGGAACGCCCTATATGCCCGGCGGGCCTCATTTCGCGCCGGAGCGCGGACCTCTCGGCCCCGGCGTCGTCGTCGACGAGGCGGCGGCGATCGACGTGCCGGTCTTCATCGGCAACGGCGAGATCGACACCGTGCCCGATCCGCGGGCCGAGCCCGCAGCCTATCCGCGCGCGCCCGACATCACCACGATGGTGTTGCCGCGCTCGTCCCACATGCACAATTTCGCCGGCACCCGGACGATATTGTGGGAGCGGCTCGAGAATTGGGCATCGGGCATTCGCGCCGCTTGGCAGGCGGAGCAGCAGGCGACATGAGATCGTTCCCCGGCAGGGCGATCCGAGTCCTCCAGACTTCGCAGGCCTTGCGTTATCGACACATCCCGCCGCCAAGCCGCTGCTGATCCGCCGGGGATAGCGCAAGGCCGGGCGACGCCGCCCCGACGATCAGCGATCGAACGTCACGACGATCTTGGCGTGGCGTTCGGGATCGGCAAGCGCCTCGAAGGCGTCCGCCACGCCCTCGGGCGCGACCACTCCGGTCAGCACCGGCGCAACGTCGATGCGGCCTTCGGCGATGTTGTCGAGCGTCGCCTTGAACTCGGCCGGATGATAGTTCTGCGTGAAGCAGATATCGATCTCCTTGTTGAAGGCGACCACCTGGTCGATGTGGCTCTCCTCCAGCACGTTGCCGACGACGACGATCAGCGCGTTGCGCGGCAGCTCGTCGATCACCTTCTGGACGACGCCGGGGCGGCCGACGCATTCGAAGGCAACCGCGCGGCGGCTGCGGTTCGGCTTGAGGCGCGCCCAGATCTCGGCCTGCGTCTCACGCGCGGCATCGACCACCTCGTCGGCGCCGATCGCCTCGGCGAACCGCCGCCGCGCGCGCGAGAAATCAGTCGCGACGACGGGGCCGAGGCCGCGGCTCTTGAGCGCGGCGATCACCGATAGCCCGATCGGCCCGCAGCCGATGACGAGGATCACCGCGCCCTCCGGCACGCGCGCACGCTCGACGGCATGCTCGCCGATCGCGAACGGCTCGGTCAGCGCGGCATGTTCGGGCGAAAGACCATTGGACACCGCGAACAGCAGCCGCTCGGTCAGCACCATGCGTTCCGCGAAGCCGCCGGGATAATCGTTGGAATAGCCGACATAGTCGGCGCCCTTGGGACCCGTGACATAGGGCAGGCCGACGACGAGAGTACCGGGCTTGAACGTACCCGCGGTCTCCGGTCCGTTATCGAGCACTTCGCCGCAGAACTCATGACCGAACACGACGTCCCGCTGGGGGTCGGTGGGCAGCGGCGAGCCCGAGCGCTTCAGGCCGTTGAGAAAGCCGTCGATATGGTGGCGCGCGTGCAGGTCGGTGCCGCAGATGCCGCAGGTGCGCGTGCCGACGAGCAGCTGGCCCTTGCCCGGTACCGGCTCGGGCTGTTCTGCGACGACCAGCTCGCCGTTGCGCAGCACAACAGCGCGCATCAGCGTCCCTCCGGCTCGGGCTTGCGCGCGAGCATCTTCTTGTCCCAGCCGCGCTCGCGATAGATGCGGTCGAAATTGGGCTGGCCGGTCTGCGCGGTGACGCCGCCGTCGATCGTCAGCGCGTGACCCGTGATGTAAGAGGCGTCGGCAGAGGCGAGGAAGGCGATGCCGGCGGCCATCTCCTCCGGCGTGCCGAGCCGGCCCATCGGCACCAGCCGCTCATACTCGGCCATGATCGGCTCGTCGCGCGTGTGCGCCTTGATCATGGTCGTCGCCGCGCCGCCGGGGCAGATGCAGTTGACGCGGATGCCGTCGTCGGCGTGATCCACCGCCATGTTGCGAGTGAGGTTGATGACCCCGGCCTTGGCGACATTGTAAGCCACCAGGCCCGGATCCCCGAACGCGCCCGAGATCGAGGCGGTGTTGACGATGCAGCCCTGGCTCTCGCGCAGATAGGGAAGGGCGGCGCGGCTGCCGAAGAACACCGCGTCGAGATCCACTGCCAGCGTGCGGCGCCATTGCTCCGGGGTGATCTCGTCGACATGGCCGAAGCAGCCGATGCCGGCATTGTTCACCAGTACGTCGAGCCCCCCGAGTGCGGCGGCGGCATCGGCGACGAAAGCCTCGACCGCCGCACCGTCAGACACGTCCACGGCGCGGACGAACAGGTCCGCCTCCGCCAGCCCAAGCGCGGCGGAGCTTTCGTTCAGCCGGTCCGCGTTGAGGTCGCACAGCGCGAGCCGCGCGCCTTCCGCCGCGAAGCGCGCGGCGGCGGCGGCGCCGATGCCCGAGGCAGCGCCGGTGATCGCGACGGCCTTGCCCGCGAAGCGACGCATCGATCCCAGAGGTTCCGTCATCGCGCGAGCAGCTGCTTGAGCGCGGTGGCAACGCCTTCGCCGGTCAGGCCGTAATGGCGGTAGAGGTGGGTCGGCGGCGCCACCAGCGCGTAATCGTCGGGCAGAGACTTCTTGGCGAAACGAATGCCGACACCAGCTTCGGCCAGCACTTCGCCCACCGCCGAGCCGAGCCCGCCATAGGGATTATGCTCCTCGACCGTGAGGATCGCGCCGGTCTCGCGCGCCGCGGCGAGGATCGCATCGGTGTCGAGCGGCTTGATGTAGGCGGCGTCGAGCACGCGCACCGCCAGACCGTCTCCCTCCAGCGCGAGCGCCGCGTCGAGCGCCGCCTTCACGCCGATGCCGGTCGCGATCAGGGTCGCGTCGCGGCCCTCGCGCAGGCGAACGAAGCGGCCATGCTCGAAGTTCGGGATCGTGTCGTAGACCGGCTTCTCGGCGCCGCGGCCGATGCGGATATAGGCTGGCCCGTCGATATCGAGCGTCGATCGGATCAGCCCGCGGATCGCGTTGCCGTCGCAGGCCGACACCACCGTCATGTTACCCATAGCGCGGGTAACGGCGATATCCTCCACCGCATGGTGCGAGGTGCCGTAGAAGCCCATCGAGATGCCGGCATGATGCGCCAGCACGCGCACCTTCATCTTCGTGTAGGCGAGATCGGTGCGGAGCTGCTCGGCGCACAGCAGCGAGGCGAAGCTCGCAAAGGTCGAGACGAACGCGATCAGCCCGGTCGACGCCATGCCGGCGGCGATCGACATCATGTTCTGCTCGGCGATGCCGGTGTTGACGAAGCGGTCGGGATAAGCGCGCTGGAAGGCGTCGAGCCCGTTCGAGGAGGCGAGGTCGGCGGTCAGCACGACGATGTCGTCGCGCGTCGCGGCCAGCGCCTCGAGCTCCGCGCTCATCGTCAGCGCGGAGAGCTTGGGCATCGAGGTGAGGATGTTCCAGCTCGTCGGATCGAGCACGGAATCGGGTGCGGTCACGGTCATGCGTCGATCCTCGCCTGGATTTCGGCGACGGCCATGGCCTTGTCGGCGGGGCCGAGGAAGCCGAGATGCCAATAGGGGGTCGTCTCCATGAAGCCGACGCCCTTGCCCTTCTTGGTGCGTGCCACGATCATGTGCGGGCGGGTCGCCGCCTGCGCGCGATCGAACGCCGCGATGACCGCTTCCATGTCATGCCCGTCGATCTCGTCGGTCGACCAGCCGAAGCTCTCGAACTTCGCCGCCACCGGCTCGATGCCCATCACGTCGGGCATGTCGCCGTCGAGCCCCATGCCGTTCGCGTCGACGATGCCGATCAGGTTGGAGAGGCCGTATTGCGCGGCGGCCATCGCGGCTTCCCACACCTGGCCCTCGGCGAGCTCACCGTCGCCGATCATCACCCAGGTAAGATAATCCTGCCTGCGCATCTTCGCCGCCAGCGCGATGCCGACGCCGACAGAGAGATTGTGCCCGATCGATCCCGACGAGAAATCGCAGCCCGGCACCTTGTTCATGTCGGGATGGTCGCCGAGCGGCGAGCCGAGCCGCGTGTAGGTATCGAGCCAATCGGTGGGGAAGTATCCCAGCTCCGCGAGGATCGGATACTGCCCGATCGCGGCATGGCCCTTGCCGAGCAGGAAGCGGTCGCGGTCGGCCCAGCCCGGCTCCGTCGGCTTTAGCCGCAGCGTGTGGTAATAGAGCGCAGCGAACATCTCCGCGCAGGAGAAGACGCTCGAATAATGGCCGCTCTTGGCGATCTCGACGAGGCGGATCGTCTCCAGCCGGATCCAGTCGGCCTTGCGCTCGAGCTGGCGGATGTCGGCATCCCGATTGCGTGGAAGTATCGCGTTATCCAAGACCGTCCCGCTCCCGGTTCATTATGCGCCATCCGATCGCGCAGGATGTGCAGAAGGATCGCGCGCAATGCAATCGGCCCAGCGTACGATTTCAGTCGGCTTGATCGGCGAAATCGCGCAGCCCCTGCGGATCGGCGATCTCGATAGCCCCATAGACGCGGCGCACCAGTCCGCGCTCGCCGAGCTGGGCGAGGAGGCGATTGGCATGCTGTCGCGAGATGCCGACGGTGCGGGCGAGCTCGTCCTGCGTGATCCGCACGATGGGATCCGCCGGGCTGGCGTTGCCGGCGAGCAGGATGGCGAGGCGCACGATGGCCGGCTGCGAGCGTGTCCGCGCCGTATCCCTGATGCTGAGCCGCTGATGCGCGCAGGTCAGCAGCGCGAGTTCGCGCCAGAATAGCGGCGCACGCTCCGCGAGCGCGGCGATCTCGGCGATGGGAAGGTGTCCGAGGCGGGTGGTACCGACCGCGATCGCATCGTGCGGCCGCGGCTTGCCGTCGAGCACGGAGAGCTCGCCGAACCAGCGCCCGGGTTTGACGATCATGCCGACCATCTCTCCGCCGTCGGCGGAATAGCTGACCAACTGCACGCGTCCGTCGAGCACGACGTGGAGGCCGTTTGGCCGATCGCCGAGCCGGTAGATCCGCGTGCCGTGATCCGTGTCGCGCGTGCGGAGACGCGCAAGCAGCGCGGCGCGGCGCTCGCCCGGCAGCGCGCCGAACCAGCTGTCCCGTTCGAGCCGCAGCAGGTCGAGCCGATCCATTCGAAAATTTTCGCCCACCGCGCGGCCAATTGTCAACCAGGCGACATTTCGGACCAGCGGCGTGCGGTAGAAGGAAAGCACAAGGAGAGGATGCCGTCATGAACGACTATGATCTCATCATCCGCGGCGGCACGGTGGTGGATGGCCTCGGCGGCGACGGCCGGGTTGCCGATGTCGCGATCAAGGACGGCGCGATCGCGGCCGTGGGCGCGGTCGATGGTCGCGGCGCCGAGGAGATCGATGCTGCCGGCAAGTTCGTCACGCCAGGCTTCGTCGACGTCCACACCCATTTCGATGGTCAGGCGATGTGGGAGACGCGCATGGCGCCGTCGTCCAACCATGGCGTGACGACGGTGCTGATGGGCAATTGCGGCGTCGGCTTCGCTCCTTGCAAACCCGATCAGCGCGACATCCTCGTCGCGGTGATGGAAGGCGTCGAGGACGTGCCCGAGGTAGTGATGGCCGAGGGCTTGCCGTGGAACTGGGAGACCTTCCCCGAATATCTCGATGCGCTCGACCAGCGCCGCCTCGATATCGACGTCGCAACGCAGTTGCCGCATTCGGCGCTGCGGGTGTTCGTGATGGGCGAGCGGGCGGCGGGCTACGAGCCGCCCAATGCCGAGGATCTCGAGCGGATGCGCGCGCTCACCACCGAGGCGATTCGCGCCGGCGCGCTCGGCGTCAGTACCTCGCGCAACATGATGCACAGGACGAAGGCGGGCGATCTCGCGCCGAGCCTATTCTCCGAGGAGGACGAGCTGCTGGCGCTCGCCGCCGGGCTGCGCGACGCCGGCACCGGCGTCTATCAGATCATCCCGCGCGTGACCGGGCCTGCGGTCGACGAGTTCGCGCTGATGCGGCGCATAGCGGAAACCGCCGAGCGGCCGCTCTCCTACTCGCTGATGCAGATGCCGACGGGCGAGCGCGGCGAGGTGCAGGCGTCGCTCGATGCGCTCGCCACGGCGACGGCGGACGGGCTGCCGATCCGCGCCCAGGTCGCGCCGCGTCCGGTCGGTATGCTCTACGGCCTCGATCTCAGCTTTCATCCCTTCTCGCTGCACCCGAGCTTCCGGCCGCTGCTCGATCTGCCGCTGGCCGAGAAGGTCGCGGCGATGCGCGATCCCGCGCTGCGCGCGAAATTGCTGTCCGAGGAGCCGGAGGATACCAACCCCGTCTCGGTGAAGACGGTGAAGGCGTTCCGCTTCGCCTATCCGATGGGCGATCCGCCCAATTACGAGCCCGATCTTGCCGACCGTATCGACACCAAGGCGGCGGCGCTGGGCGTGACGCCCGAGGAATATGCCTACGACCTGCTGCTCGAACGCGACGGGCGCGCGATTCTCTACCAGCCCGGCGCGAACTACCGCGACGGCAACCTGGATGCGGTCCACACGATGCTCGCGCATCCGGACACGATCGTGGGCCTTGCCGACGGCGGCGCGCACTACGGCATGATCTGCGATGCGAGCTTTCCCACCTTCTTCCTCGAGCGGTGGACGCGCGAGGGAGCGGGGGCGCAGCGCATCGCGCTCGGCAAGGCGATCGCGGCGCTCACGAGCGAGCCTGCGGACGCGGTCGGGCTCGGCGATCGCGGTCGGCTCGTCGTCGGCGCCAAGGCCGACGTCAACGTGATCGATCTCGAGCGGCTGCGGCTGCGCGCACCGACGGTGGTCGCCGATCTGCCAAGCGGCGGCAAGCGGCTGCGGCAGACCGCCGAAGGCTATATCGCGACGATCAAGTCGGGTGTCGTCACCTATCGCGACGGCGAGCATAGCGGCGCGCTTCCTGGCCGGCTGGTGCGTGGCGCGCAGGTGCTGGAGGCGGCGTAGCGACGCCGCTTCCTCACTCCGATCACACCGGGCTCGTTGAAGTGTCGTCCTTCTCTTCTGGTCGAGAAGAAGTACAGTGTTTCGACAAGCTCAGCACGAGCGGCGATGATTGCATACCGGTTTCGCTTCCCCCAAGGCTCGTCGGCATGACCTACGCCAACATCCGGGTGAACATCGCCGGCCCCGTCGCGACGCTCACGCTGAACCGACCGGATCAGCTCAACGCGCTGTCGCCGGCGCTCTTCCGGGAAGCGGGTGACGCTCTGGAGGCGATGCCGGAGGAGGTACGCGTGATCGTCGTCGCCGGCGCCGGGCGCGCCTTCTCGGCGGGCGCCGATCTCAAGGTCCTGTCCGATCCCGAGTTCCGGAAGACCGACGACGGTGCCTTTCAGCGCCACGCCGTGCGCTTCGTCGATATGCTCGGCACGGTAGCGCAGGTGACGATCGCCAAGGTTCATGGGCTGTGTCTCACGGGTGGGCTGGAAGTCGCCCTCGGTTGCGACCTGATCGTCGCGGCGGACGAGGCTCAGTTCGCCGACACCCACGCGAAGATCGGCTTTCGACCGCGCTGGGGCCTCACCCAACGACTGCCGCGGCGCGTGGGCATCCAGCGCGCACGCGAGATGTCGCTGACCGCGCGGATGGTTGGCGGGCGGGAAGCGGCGGCGATCGGCCTCGCGCTGGAATCCGTGCCCGCTCCGCAGCTCGACGCGCGGGTCGATGCGCTCGTCGCGGCAATCCTCGCGAACAGCGCGCGCTCGCTGCCGATCTACAAGGCTTTGTACGCCGGCGCCCAAAATCACTTTCTGGACGAGGGTGCGCGGTTCGAAGCGGATTACGTGCGGCCGCGCGGCTAGCGCCTTTTTCGACCTGACCGATCACCATTCCCCGAGCGGCTGAGGCGATTCAGGTTGATCGAACAGCGCTCTAAAGCGTGCCGCCCTTGCCGACCGGATTGGCGGGCACCATCACCACCGCCGTCATCGCCGGTTCGTCACCGATCGCGCGCCAGCCATGGACGACGCCGCGATCGACCAGCAGATCTCCGGCCGCGAGCTCGACCTTGCCCGTTTCCGTCGAGAACTCGATCCTTCCTTGGAGCACGACGACATAGTCGATCGTGTCGGTGGCGTGCATGCCGACTTCGGTCAGGCCATCCTCGGGCTTGAACGTGAACAGTGCGAACGAGCTGCCCTCGCGATCATGGATGGCGGAGCGATTGAAGGGCTCTGCGCCCGCGTCCTCGTTGCCGCTGTTGTCGGCAGGCGAGGTGCGGCTGCGCCACACGAACTGCCCGCCCGGAAAGGCGATCGGGCGGCGATCGTCGATGAGGATGCAGGACCGTCCGCCCGCATCCAGACCGGTAACGACACGACGTGGCCCTTCGTTCATGCGCTATAGCCGGTCACGATAAGGCCGGAAGAAGTCGCGCAACTCCAAGCCGAGCAGGTCCGGCACCTCGAGCGCGGGGAAATGCCCGCCGCGCGGCGCCTCGAACCAGCGCTGCACGTTGAACGCGCGTGCGGCCCGTTCGCGGGAGGGCGCGCCGGCGCGATCCGGCAGGCCCGCCACCGACTGGCCGCGCTCGCCCGACGCGCGCTCGAGGAAGAAGCCGCTCGGCACCTCGACCTTCTGCCCGGGCGCCAGCGACACCGGATCGCGCCGGCTCTCGAAATAATAGCGGTTGGCGCTGTTGATGGTGCCGGTGAACCAGTAGATCGCGATGTTGGTGAGCACCGCGCGCCTGTCGATCGGGGTCTCGGGATCGACCCAGCGATGCCATTTCTCGCCGATCCAGGCGGCGAGGCCGACCGCGCTGTCGGTGAGGGCATAAGCGAGCGTCTGCGGGCGCGTGCCCTGGATGCCGATATAGCCGAGCTCTTCCTCCTGCCAGCGCTTGCGCGCCTTGGCATAGGCACGATCGTGCGGCGACGGTTCGCCCTCGCTGCCGTCGCGGGGGGCAGCGAGGCTGACCATGCCGGTGTGGATCGCGACGGCATGTTCGGGATGCTGCAGGCCGAGCAGCGACGTGACGTAGGAGCCCCAGTCGCAGCCATGCGCGAAGAAGCGATCATGGCCGAGCGCCGCCATCCGCTTCACCCACTTGCCTGCGACGACGCGCGGCGAGGTGCCCGCCGCACGCGGAATGTCCGAGAACCCCGTGCCCGGCAGCGAGGGGATGATCACGTCAAATGCGTCCGCGGGATCGCCGCCGTGCGCGCCCGGATCGGCGAGCATCGGCCCGATGCGCAACCACTCGGAAAAGCTCGAGGGCCAGCCGTGGCTCAGGATCAGCGGCTTGGGCGCCGGCCCTTTGCCTTTGAGGTGGACGAAATGAATCGCCTCGCCATCCACATCGATCTGGAATTGCGGGAAGGCGTTGAGATCCTCCTCCACCGCGCGCCAGTCGAGGGCGCGCCACGCCTCGACCAGCGCGCGGCAATGCGCGTCGTCGATGCCGTCGGTCCAGCAGCCGCCGAACGTCGGCGGCCAGCGCGGATGCGCCAATCGCGCTGCGAGATCGTCGAGCGCCGCCTGGTCGATCGCGATGCGGAAGGGCTGGGGCCGGTTCACGCGCGCGGCGTCACGCCGCCCAGCGCTCGGCGGTGACGGCGCGGGCGTGGCCGGTGGCGCCGCCGAGCTCCTGCTGGAGCGCGGGCAGCTTCATCGACCAGAGGTGCAGCGGATATTCGCGGGTGAAGCCCATCGCGCCGTGCATCTGGTGGGTCTCGCGGAAGGCGAGGCGCGCGGCCATGATCGCGCGCGTGGCGGCGATCGCGGCGTGTGACGGGCTGTCCGGACGCGCGGCGGCCTCCATCGCCAGCCAATAGGCGCCCTCGCTCTGCACGGCGATGTGCGACATGCGGTGCTGGAGCGTCTGGAAGGTCGCGAGCGGACGGCCGAACTGGATGCGGTCGGTGAGGTAGCGCGCGGTCAGCTTGAGCGCGCCGCGCACCGTACCGGCGGCCTCGGCTGCGATCGCCAGCCGCCACCACTGGCGGAGCTTGTCGCCCGATCCGGCGCCGAGTGACGTCGCACGCCCCTTGGCATTACCCGCGAGGCGAGCGAGCGGGGTGCCGGCGCGATCATTGTCGACGACGGTGACGTCGCCGTCGGCCACGTCGAGCAGCAGCGCCTCGTCGCCGTCGTCGATCAGGATATGCTTCGCGTTCTGACCGTAGCGGAAGATCGCACCGTCGTCGCCGGGGGCCAGCGCGACCGGGCCTGCGGCCGCCTTACCTGTTACCATAGGATAGACGAGCGCGGTCGCGCCCATGGGCACATAGGCGCCGTGATAGGCGAGCCGCTCGGTGGCGATCGTCGCGTCGAGCGGCGACAGATCAAGCGCGAGTCCGAGGAAGCCTGCCTGCGCTAGCTCGTCGAACATCGCACGATCGAAGCCGCTCTCGTCCACCACCTTCACCAGGTGCGCGGTGCCGCCGGCGCGATCGACGATGCGGTCGATCGAGTCGACGATCTGCTGCTGTATCTCGTTCAGTCTCAGTTCCATCGCAGCAGTCCTTATTTCGAGCGCGGCAGATCGAGCCAGCGCGATGCGATCTGATCGAGCTGCATCTCGGTGGCGCCGGCCGCGACCGAGTACGCGAGCACGTTGCGGACGTCGGCATCATTGCCGGACTCGAGGCTGGCGCTGCCGTGGAGGTCAGCCGCCAGCATGCCGACTTCCTGGAGCGCGGTTGTCTGTGCGACGCGGGCGACGTTCGAATCGGCCGTCGGCGGCAGCCCCTGTGCGCGCAGGTCGACCACCTTGTAGGTGAGCATGCGTGCCGCTTCGATCAGCGCGGTGACCTCGCCGATGCGGGTCTGCACCTCGGGATCCTCGATCCGGCCGTTGCGCTGGGCCGTGGCGACAGCGTCCTCCAGGATCAGCCGCGCGGTCTCGTAGTGTGCGGCGCCGATGCGCTCGAACGATAGTGCGCGCTGAACGATCGGCCAGCCGCGATTTTCCTCGCCCAACCGGCACGAGACCGGCACGCGGACGTCCTCGAAGATCAGATGGTGGAACGCCTGCTCGCCGACGAACCCGTCAATGTGACGGATGTCGAGCCCGGGTGTATCGATCGGAAAGAGCAGGATGGAAATGCCCTCCCGCTTGGGCGCGTCGGGATCGGTACGCACGAGCAGGAAGATATAGTCCGCGATGCCGACGTGGCTGGTCCAGATCTTCGATCCGTTGATGACGTATTCGTCGCCGTCGCGCACCGCGCGGGTGCGCAGCGCCGGCAGGTCGGAGCCCGCATCGGGTTCGGAGAAACCTTGGCACCAGAACACGTCGCCCTTCGACATGCGGCCGATATGATAGGCCTTCTGCTCGGGCGTGCCCGCGAACATGATCGCCGGCCCGATCCAGTTGGCGTTCATATATTGCGAGCCGCGCGGCTCGCCGATCGGCCACAGCTCTTCGGATAGGATCGCGGCGCGCCACGGCGAGGCGTCGCCGCCGCCATATTCCTTGGGCCAGCTCTGCGTGAGCCAGCCCTTTTCGGCGAGCGCCGTGCAGAATGCCTTCGCTTCCTTCTTGTAGCGGGGCAGGTCGTGCTTGTCGTAGCCGTTCCAGCCCGGCGGCAGCTGCTCGGCCAGGAAATTGCGGACATCGTTCCGGTAGGCGACGTCGTCGGCGGTCCAATCGAAATCCATCGCTGCACCCTCTCGCTGGACGAGTCGGCGGCAGCGCGGCCCGTCACGTTCCTCGCCTATGGATAGAGGCGACTGATAATGTCCATACTTTTTGACGGACTGCGGGAAGAGGGCGCTGCGTCCGCTCAGGTGTCCGCGGCCTCGAGCGTGTCGGCGAAGGCGGCGGGGTTGTAGGCGGCGAGCCCGTCGAACCTGCCGGAGCGCACGAGATCGGCCCAGTCGGGGTTCGAGAGCAGCGCACGGCCGACGCCGACCAGATCGAAGTCATCGCGGTTTAGCATCTCTGCGAGGACGGCGAGATTCTCCAGCGCGACTCCGCTCGCAGGTTCGCCGACGCCGAGCGCCAATGGCCCTTCGAGGCCGACCGAGCCGACCGTCATGCTCGCCTTGCCGGTGAGCTTCTTCGCCCAGCCGGCGAGGTTGAGCGGGCTGCCTTCGAATTCGGGCAGCCAGAAGCGGCGCGTCGAAGCGTCGAAGATGTCCACGCCGGCATCGGCGAGCGGGCCGAGGATGCGCTCGAGAGCGGCGGGCGTCTCGGCCAGGCGCGCGCTGTAGTCCGCGCTCTTCCACTGGCTGAAGCGATAGAGGATCGCAAAATCCTCGCCCACCGCAGCGCGCGTGCGGCGGACGATCTCGACGCCGATGCGGATGCGGTTCTCGAGGCTGCCGCCCCACGCGTCGGCACGACGGTTGGACCGCTCCCAGAAGAACTGGTCGAGCAGATAGCCGTGGGCGCCATGGATCTCGGCGCCGTCGCAGCCGATCTCCTTGGCGGTCACCGCGCCGGCCACGAACGACTCGATCACCGCCTCGATGTCCGCGTCCGTCATTGTCGCCGGCGGGCGGCGCTTCTTGGCTGGGTCAGCGGCGGGCTTGTCGTTGCCGAGATCTTCTTCGGCGAGGCCCGATGGCGACATCGAATCGGAGTCTGGATTGTGGGTGTGGCTGCGGCGTCGCGCAGGGCCCGCATGCCAGAGCTGCGGAACGATCGCGCCGCCCTCGCCATGGACCGCCGCCGCGACCGAGCGCCAGCGCGCGAGCGGGCCATCGCCATAGAAGTGCGGGATCTTCGCGGAATAATGCGACACCGGATGGTCGACGGCTATGCCCTCGGTGATGACGAGTGCGGTGCCCCCGGCCGCACGGCGCGCATAATAGCCGTCGACGTCGACGATCGGCACGCCGCCCGGCGAGAATTGCCGGGTCATCGGCGACATCACGATACGGTTGCGCAAGCGCAGCGACTTCAGCGCGAATGGCGAGAACAGGGCGGAAAGATCGGGTGTGCTCGTCATCGTTCAGAAGCTCTTCGGCAAGCCGAGCACATGCGTCGCGACATGGCTCGGGATGAGATTGGTCGAGATCGGCGCCACTTGGTAGCGCCGCGCCTCGCGGAACTTGCGCTCGATGTCATACTCCTCGGCAAAACCAAAGCCGCCATCGTATGGATCGGCAAGCTGGCGGCAACTCGCTTCGGATGCGCGAGCTTGGCCATGGTGTCGCGGTGACCCGCTCGTCCTCGTCGATCGTCGGCACCATGCCGCAGAAGCCAGCGCAGATGCGGCAGAACGACTTGGCCGTACGCTACATGCGTTTGGTCTCCTGCGCGCCCGCTATCGCCGGGTCGCGCCGTCAGCCTAACGGTGGCCGAGCGAACCGCAAGCCGGCGGTTGCCTCGCCGGAGACGCCTCCCTACCGTGCGGCGCGGCAGGCGCGGTCAGCGGGAGAGCATCGAATGAGCGACGACATCATCCTGGTCGAGAAGGAGGACGGCGTGGCGCTCGTCACGCTCAACCGGCCGAACGCGATGAACGCACTCTCGAAGGCGCTGCGCTCGAAGCTCTACCAGGTGATGACCGCGCTCGACCGCGATGACGAGGTGCGCGTCGTGATCCTTACCGGCGCAGGCACGAAGGCGTTCACCGCCGGGCTCGATCTGAAGGAGCTCGGGTCCGAACCGGGCGCGCTCGGCGCCGCCAATGCAGAAGGCGCCGACGAGAACCCCGTCAAGGCGATCGAGACCTGCCGCAAGCCCGTGATCGGGGCGATCAACGGCGTCGCGATCACCGGCGGCTTCGAGGTCGCGCTCGCCTGCGATGTGCTGATCGCGTCCGAGAATGCGCGCTTCGCCGATACCCATGCGCGCGTCGGCATCATGCCGGGCTGGGGACTGTCGCAGAAGCTGTCGCGGCTGATCGGCATCGCTCGGGCCAAGGAGTTGTCGCTGTCCGGCAATTTCCTCGACGCCGCCACCGCCGAGCGCTGGGGGCTCGTCAACCGCGTCGTGCCGGCCGACGAGCTGCTCGCGACCTGCCGGCGGCTGGCGGCCGACATGGCGACGATCGATTCCGCCTTTTCGGTCGCCTACAAGCAGCTCATCAATGACGGCTACAGCCGCAGCTTCGGCGATGCGATGGCGCTCGAGCATGAGCGTTCGTCGAGCGCCAATTCGAAGGTCACACCCGAAGCGGTCGAGCAGCGCCGCGCCGCGGTGCAGGCGCGCGGGCGCACGCAGTAGCCGCACGCAGTAGCGGTCAGCGCGCGAAGGTCGCCTTGCCGTTCACGACTACGGTCTCGTGCTGGTTGGTGATCGTCAGCTCGGGTTCGGCCTCGCTGGTGGCGCGGCAGGTAAGGATGTCGTCGGGGTGGGCGATCGCGCGATAGCGCACCGCCAGCCCGGCGAGATGCTTCCCTTCTGGTGCTGCGCCCCGAGCGCGCTGCGCCAGATAGCTCGCAAGCATCCAGCCCGGCAGCACCGGCGCCGGCAGACCCTCGCTGCGGGCATAGGGCGCGTCCCAATGGATGCGGTGCACCGCCCAGATCGTCGCGGCGAACATGAAGAGCGTAATCATGTCCGGCCGTTTGACGAGGCTGCCGTCGGGCAGGCGGCTCGTTGCCGCGCCCGCGCTTCCCTTCGTCGCGGTCTCGCCGGCAACGGGCGGCAGCGGCAGCGGCGGGTCGCGCAGGATCAGCGTGGCGACGCTCCTCTCGATCGCGTCTCCGCGATCGGCGCTGCGGATCACCGCCTCCTTCTCGACGAACACGACCGGGTCGGTGGCGCCTTGCCGTTCGGTGATCGAGCGCGTGGTGCCTTCCTCGATCACCCGTTCGCCGGCCACGGCGGGGCGGCAGATCTCCCAATGCTGGCCGGCGAGCATCGTCTGAAGATGGGTGAGGCCCGGCGGCGCGAGCGTGTCGTACTGGCCGTCGGCGAGCAGCCCCGAGCGGGCCGGCACCGGGCGCGTGGCCGCGGCCGCGAACAGCGGCGGCGCGATGACGTCGGCATGGCCGGCCGCCCGCGCCGCGGCGGCATCGAGATAGAGCGGGTTGCGATCGTCGACCGCCGCGCAGAATTTCGCGATCTGATCGGCGGTGACGAGGCCGTGGCGCGGCGCCGTGCTGCGGCCGATCTCGCTCAGGACCGCGTCGGTGAGAAGAGTCGACGTCGTTCCGCCCCTATTTCTTGCGCATGCGCGCGATGCGTTCGGCCATCTCCGGACCGCGCCCTTCCGTGTGATCGAGTTCATAGCGCAGGCCGTACGCGAGGGTCAGCTCTTCGGTCTTCGCCACCAGCGTCTTGAACGCACGGTTCGCGCGCCCGGCGTTGGCGAGGATGTCGCGGCAAAAGCGCGTCGCCTCCTCGTCGAGGCGATCGGCGGGAACCGCAAAGTTGGCAAGGCCCATCGCCACCGCCTCGACGCCCGAGTAGGTGCGCGACGCGAACACCATCTCATAGGCCTTGGCGAGGCCGACGCGGCGCGGCAGCCGCTGCGACAGGCCCCAGATCGGCACCAGATCCCACTTGGCGTGGGTGTCGGCGAACTTGGCGTCCTCAGCGGCGATGACGATGTCGGCGCCGAGCGCGAGCTCGAGCCCGCCGGTGAGGCAATGGCCGCGCACTGCCGCGACCACCGGCATCGGCAGCGCCGCCAGGCGTTCGATCACCGCGCTCTCATGGCGCCCGACCTCGATCCCCTCCGATCCGCCGGCGATGCCGTCGAGGTCGTGGCCGGCGCAGAAACTGCGGCCCGCGCCGGAGAGCAGCACGCAGCCGACCTCGGCCTGCTCGATCGCGCAGAGGTGCGCGTCGATCTCGTGGAAGGCTTCGCCGGAGAGCGCATTGAGCTTCTCGGGCCGGTTGAGGGTCAGCCGGGCAAGGCCATCCTCGATCGCGAGCAGGACGAGCGCCATGATCGCGTCCTCAGGCGGCCATGAAGGCGCCGAGACGCCTGGCGATGATTGCCTCGGCCTCGGACATGATGCGGTCGATCAGCTCCTTGCAACTGGGCACGTCGTGGATGAGGCCTTCGACCATCCCGACCGTCCAGATGCCATGATCGGGATCGCCCATGTCGAGGCCTTCCTTGCCGCGCGCGCCCTTCACCAGATGCGCGATGTTTTCGAAGGGGAGGCCCTGCGCCTCGTTCGCAAGCACTTCCTCGGTGATCCTGTTCTTCGCGACCCGTGCGGTGTTCTTGTAGGTGCGGAAGATGAGCGCGGTGGAGCGCTCGTCGGCGTTCACCATCTCCTGCTTGATGTTGTCGTGGATCGGCGCCTCCTTGGTGGCGCAGAAGCGGGAGCCCATGTTGATGCCATCGGCGCCGAGCGCCAGTGCCGCGACGAGGCCGCGCCCGTCGCCGAAGCCCCCCGAGGCCAGCATCGGGATCTTCACCTTGTCGGCCGCCGCCGGGATCAGGATCAGCCCGGGAATATCGTCCTCGCCGGGATGGCCGGCGCATTCGAAGCCATCGATCGAGATCGCGTCGACGCCCATCCGCTCGGCCGAAAGCGCGTGGCGGACGGCGGTGCACTTGTGGATCACTTTGATGCCGTACGACTTGAAGTCGTCGACATGCTCCTGCGGCCTGTAGCCCGCGGTCTCGACGATCTTGATACCCTCGTCGATGATCGCTTTGCGGTACTCCGCATAAGGCGGTGGGGTGATCGAGGGCAGGATGGTGAGGTTCACGCCGAACGGCTTGTCGGTCGTCGTGCGGCAGCGCGCGATTTCGCGGCGGAGATCGTCGGGCGTCGGCTGGGTGAGCGCGGTGATGATGCCGAGGCCACCGGCGTTGGAGACGGCGGACGCCATCTCCGCGGTGCCGACCCACATCATCCCGCCCTGGACGATCGGATGCTCGATGCCGAGCATCTCCGTCATGCGCGTCTTGATCATGTCCCCTCCGAAATCGGTCAATCGTGGAAATGGATGAAGTCGCCGACCGGCTCGCGGGTGGTCCGCGCCGTGTTCGCCGGATGGTCGACGTCCTCATAGCCGAAGGCGAGGCCGAACAGCACCCGCATCTCGTCGCCGACGCCGAGCTCGCGCTTGACGATGTCGGCATGGTGGCTGAGCGCACCCTGCGCGCAGGAGGCGAGGCCGTGCGCAGTCAGCGCCAGCATCAGCGACTGCGCGTACATCCCGCAGTCCGCCGCCTCGCGGTAGCCCGCCCAGTCGGGCATCAGGATGAACGCGGCGTGCGGCGCGTCGAAGAAGCGGAAGTTGCGCAGGAAGGATTCCTTGCGCGCCGGAATATCGTCGCGAGCAACGCCGGTCGCCGCGAACAGCGCCTTGGCGGCATCGATCTGTCGCGTGCGATAGGCACCCGGATAACCGCCCGTGAGCGGGAAGTCGGGGGCGACCTCGCGTTCGGAGGCGGCGCGCTCGTGCAGCGCGGTGCGCATCCGCTCAGCCGAGTCGCCGGAGACGACGTGCACGACCCAGGGCTGCACGTTGCAGTTCGAGGGCGCCTGCTGTGCCATCGCGAACACGCGCTCGAGGATCTCCTGCGGCACGGGATCAGGGTGGAACCCGCGCACCGAGCGGCGCTCGTGGAGCAGCGCGTCGAGCACGTCCAGCCGGCTTGTCCGAACCTCCACTCTAATCTCCCGAAGCAAAATATTTCGCGTGCATAATGCCATTATCTATGATTTGCGGGCGAAGGAAGAGGAGATTCCCGATGGCATTGGAAAGCAGTCTATCCGGCAAGGTCGCGTTCGTCGCCGGCGGATCGAGCGGGATCAACCTGGGCGTGGCGCTGGGGTTCGCCGAGGCAGGCGCGAAGGTCGCGCTGATCAGTCGCTCGGCCGACAAGATCGAGGCGGCGGCGCAGGGGCTTCGCGATGCGGGCCACGAAGCGTTCGGGCTCGCCGCCGACGTCCGCGACTTCGCGGCGATCGATGTCGCCTTGGGCGAGACCGTGAAGCGCTACGGCCCGGTCGACATCGTGCTGTCCGGCGCCGCCGGCAATTTCGTCGCGCCCGCGAGTCAGCTTTCCGCCAACGGCTTCAAGACAGTGGTCGACATCGATCTGCTCGGCACCTTCAACGTCTTCCGCGCGAGCTACCCGCATCTTCGCAAGCCGGGCGCCTCGCTGATCGCGATCACGGCGGGGCAGGCCGAGCAGCCGATGCTGAACCAGGTCCATGCCTGCGCCGCCAAGGCGGGCGTCAACATGGTGACGCAGTGCCTCGCGATGGAATGGGGACCGGAGGGCATTCGCGTGAACGGCATCTCGCCCGGCCCGATCGCCGACACCGAAGGCATGCGCCGCCTCACGCCGACGGGCGAGATGGAAGCCGCCTACAAGGCGACGATCCCGCTCGGCACCTATGGCGAGAAGCGCGATATCGCCGATCTCGCGGTGTTCCTGTGCACCGATCATGCCCGCTACATCACGGGCGCGATCGTTCGCTGCGACGGCGGCTCGCAGCTTACCGGTGGATCGCAGGCGAGCTTCAACAAGCCCGCGGAGAGGTGAGGCCATGCAGTTCGATTTTTCCGAGGAGCAGCGCGCGCTCCAAGGCGAGGTCCGACGATTCTTCGAGCGCGCCTGCCCGGTCTCCACGGTGCGGGCGCTGATCGCATCGGATGCGAGCCATGACGCGGAGCTGTGGAAGCAGGTGTCGGAGCAGGGCTTCCTCGCGGCCGCCATTCCGGAAGACATGGGCGGCGTCGGCGCGGGCTATCTCGAGCTCTGCCTGGTCGCCGAGGAGGCAGGACGCGTACTCGCGCCGCTGCCGGCGGTCTCCTCCATCTATCAGGCCGCCGAACTGATCATGATCGCGGGCAGCCATGCGCAGAAGCAGGAATGGCTGCCGAGGCTGGCGAGCGGTGCCACCATCGCGACCATCGCGGTCGCGGAAGCCGTCGGCGAGGCTGTGCCCGAGACGATCACGGCGCGCGTCTCCGACGGCAGGCTTTCGGGGATCAAGCGGCCGGTGTCGGACGGTCTTGCTGCCGATGTGGCGATCGTCGTCGCGCAGGCTCTCGACGGCATCGGGCTGTTCCTCGTCGACCTTTCCGCGCCGGGCGTGGAGCGGCGGCCGCTCAAGGCCGTCGATCCATCACGCAAGCAGGCGGAGATCCGCTTCGACGGCGCGCGCTGCGAGCTGCTCGGCGCATGCGGCGAGGGCTGGGCGCTGCTCTCCGCGATGCGCGATCGCGCCGCGGTGCTGGTCGCGTTCGAGCAGATCGGCGGCGCGCAGGCGGCACTCGACATGGCACGCGACTACGCGCTCGGACGCTATGCCTTCGGGCGCCCGATCGGCAGCTTCCAGGCGATCAAGCATATGCTCGCCGACATGTACGTCTCGCTCGAGCTCGCCCGATCCAACGCCTATTACGGTGCTTGGGCGCTGGCGACTAACGCGCCGCAGCTGCCGCTTGCCGCTGCGTCCGCGCGGGTGGCGGCGATCCAGGCCTACAAGCTCTGCTCCGCCAACAATATCCAGACCCATGGCGGCATGGGCTTCACCTGGGAATTCGACTGTCATCTCCACTATCGGCGCGCGCGCTACCTGGCATCGGTGCTGGGGACGTCGCCGCTGTGGGAACGCAAGCTGGTCGCCGCTTATGGGAGGGCCGCATGAACTTCGACGATACGCCCGAGGAAGCCGCCTTCCGTGCCCGCGCGCGCGCGTGGATCGCCGAGAATGCGCCGCGCGCGCTGGAGGCCGAGCTCAAGCTCTCGGGCTTCGGCCATCTCCACCTCCACTCGGTCGATCGCATCGCAGCGGCGAAAGCCTGGCAGAGGAAGAAGTTCGACGCCGGCTGGGCGGCGCCGCGGTGGCCGAAGGAATATGGCGGCGCCGGCGTTTCGCCCATGGAATATGTGATCTGGCAGGAAGAAGAGGGGGTCTACTCCAAGCTTTCCGGTCCATTCTCGATCGGCATGGGCATGTGCGGCCCGACCGTAATGGCCTGGGCGAGCGAGGAGCAGAAGCGCCACCTGCTGCCGCGCCTGGCTTCGGGTGAGGACATCTGGTGCCAGCTCTTTTCGGAGCCGGTTGCCGGTTCCGATCTCGCGGGCATCCGCACCAAGGCGGAGAAACGGGGCGACGAGTGGGTGATCAACGGTCAGAAGATCTGGACTTCGGGGGCCCGCGACGCGGACTGGGGCCTGCTCATTACCCGCACCGATCCGACCGTCGCCAAGCACCGCGGCCTGACGATGTTCTTCCTCGACATGAAGTCGCCCGGCGTCGAGATCCGGCCGATCTGGCAGATGAACGAGGAGAGCGTCTTCAACGAGGTCTATTTCACCGACGTGCGCATTCCCGACGCGCAGCGGCTCGGCGCGCCGGGGCAAGGCTGGACGGTGGCGCTCACCACATTGATGAACGAGCGCATGTCGATCGGCGGCAGCATGCCCACCGGCGTGCCCGAGCTGTTCGAGCTGTGCCGCGAGTTGGGCGTGCTCGACGATCCGGCGGTCGCCTCGCGCCTCGCCCAATTCGCGATGCGGGCGAGCGGCCTGCGCTATTCCGCCTTCCGCTCGATCTCCGCACTATCGCGCGGCGAACAGCCGGGGCCGGAGAATTCGATTGGCAAGCTCGTCGCCGGCACGCTGATGCAGGAGGTGGCGCAGTTCGCGCTCGATCTCGAGGGCGAGGCGGGGCTGATCGAGGAGCCGGGCCTTGCGGTAGACGGCGGTCGCTTCCAGGCGATGCTGCTGCGCTCGCCCGCCACGCGCATCGAGGGTGGCTCCGACGAGGTGCTGCGCAACATCATCGCCGAGCGTGTGCTGGGGCTGCCCGCCGACATTCGCGTCGACAAGGACCTGCCGTTCAACCAGATCCCGACCGCTGCGAGCGCGGGCCGGTAGGAGATGAAGCATGTCGGATGATTGCCTGATCGTCGAACAGGACGGCGCCGTCCTGAACGTGACGATGAACCGGCCCGATCAGCTCAACGCGCTCAACCCCGCGCTGGTCGACGCGCTGCGCGAGCTGTTCGTATCGCTGTTCTGGCGGACGGACATACGCGTCGTCGTGCTGAAGGGGGCGGGGCGCGCCTTCTCGGCCGGCCTCGATCTCAAGCAGGACCGCAAGGCACCGCACGAGCGCACCGTCACCGAGGCGCTCGTCAGCCAGCGCAGGATCGCCGAGATCGTCAACGCGATGCGGCGCTGCCCGCAGCCGATCGTCGGGCTTGTCGACGGGCCGGCCTCCGGCGGCGGCTTCGCCATCGCGCTCGCCTGCGACATCCGCATCGTCACGCCGCGCACCAAGATGAACGCCGCCTTCATCCGCCTGGGCCTCTCAGCCTGCGACATCGGCGTCAGCTACTTCCTGCCGCGCATGGTCGGCAGCGCGGTGGCGGCGGACTATATGCTCACCGGCCGCTTCATCACCGCCGACGAGGCGCTCCACCTGCGGCTGGCGAGCCGACTCGTCCAGCCCGACGAGATCGAGACGGCCGGCCAATATTTCGTTGGCGAGATGCTGCACGCCTCGCCGATCGGTCTCAGGCTGACCAAGGACGCGCTCAACTACGCGATCGATGCGGTAGGACTCGAGGCGGTGCTCGCAATCGAGGACCGCAACCAGACACTCTGCTCGCGCGACGCCAATTTCCACGAAGGCATCACTGCCTTCGTCGAGAAGCGCCGGCCGGTCTACGACAACAACTGACGGGAGCGGCGGCATGGACATCGCCAGACTGTTCGACGTGGCCGGCAAGCGCGCGGTGGTGACCGGCGGCTCGGCGGGCATCGGCCAGATGATCGCCGAGGGACTGGTATGCGCCGGCGTCGCGGTGACGATCGTCTCGCGCAAGGCAGCGGACGTCGAGGCCGAAGCGCGGCGCCTGTCCGCCTTCGGAGTTGCCGATGCGGTCGCCGCCGATCTCGGCACCGAAGACGGCATCGTCAAAGTGGCGGAAACGGTGAACGCCGCCGGTCCGCTTCACATCCTCGTCAACAATGCCGGGACCACCTGGGGCGAGCCGATCGATCACTTCCCCCGCAAAGGCTTCGAAAAGGTCTTGAAGCTCAACCTGCTCGCGCCGTTCGATCTCACCCGCGCACTGCTGCCGGCGCTGCGGGCGGGCGGCGCGCAGGACGATCCCGCACGCGTGATCAACATCTCGTCGCTGGACGGCTTCAAGGTGCCGTTGTGGGAAAGCTATCCCTATTCGGCGACCAAGGCGGGGCTGATCCACATGGGCCGCCACATGGGCAAGTTCCTCGCGGACAATCATATTACGGTGAACACGATCGCGCCGGGCGCTTTCCCGTCGCGCATGCTGGCCACGGTCGTCGATCTCGACAGCCCGGAAGAGGTCGGCGAGATGGGTTCGCCCGTCGGCAATCGTCTCGGCACGCCCGAGGATATCGCGGGCGCGGTGATCTACCTCTCGTCGCGCGCGGGCGCGTGGCTCTCCGGGGTCACCATCCCGGTCGGCGGCGGCCGGGCCACGCTCGACTGAACGGGAAGGAACGTCGATTTCATGAGCATGCCTGCGCTGTTCGAAGGCCGCCTTTCTATCCCGGCGATCGCCTCGCCGCTGTTCATCATCTCCCAGCCCGAGCTGGTCATCGCCCAATGCCGTGCCGGCGTGGTCGGATCCTTCCCGTCGCTCAACGCGCGGCCGTCGGGTGTGTTCGAGCAATGGCTCGAGCGGCTGACCGGCACGCTGAGCGACCGCGACGCGCCGTTCGCGGTCAACCTCATCGTCCACAAAACCAATCCCCGTCTCGACGAGGATGTCGCGCTGTGCGTGAAATACAAGGTGCCGGTGATCATCACCTCGCTCGGCGCGCGCGAGGACATCAACCGAGCGATCCACAGCTATGGCGGCATCGTCTTTCACGACGTGATCGACAACGCGTTCGCGCGCAAGGCGGTGGAGAAGGGCGCCGACGGTCTCGTCGCGGTGGCGGCAGGCGCGGGCGGGCATGCCGGCACCATCTCGCCCTTCGCGCTGGTGCAGGAGATCCGCGACTGGTTCGACGGGCCGCTGGCGCTCTCGGGCTCGATCGCGAGTGGCGGAGCGATCGTCGCGGCACGCGCGCTCGGCGCCGATCTCGCCTATATCGGCTCGGCCTTCATCGCGACCGAGGAAGCTGTGGCCGACGAGGCTTACAAGCAAATGATCGTCGAGGCGGAGGCCGAGGACATCGTCTACTCGAACCTCTTCACGGGTGTGCACGGCAACTATCTGAAGCCGAGCATCGTCCGCGCCGGGCTCGATCCGACCGCGCTGCCGACTTCGGACCCCTCGAAGATGGACTTCGCCGCGCTCACCGACGGCAAGAAGGCATGGCGCGACATCTGGGGCTGCGGGCAGGGCGTCGGCGCGATCCGAGACATCGTGCCCGCCGCACGGCGGATCGAGCGGCTGGCGGAGGAATATCGCGCCGCGCTCGCGCGGCTGGCGGCTTGAATCACTTCCGATCGATCGGCCGCTCGGGCTGAGCCCTTCGACGGCCTGCCGAGGCAGGCGCTCCGGATAAACTTCGATCCTGCGGATCGAAGTCGAAGCCCAGCCGCAGCGTGTGCCCTTCGATTGGCCCAAAGGGCCAGCCTGTCCTGAGCGCCTGCCCTGCAGGCAGTCGAAGGGCTCAGGGCGAACGGATGTTGCGGGAGGGGGCGGGATCGCGCGCCAGCCCCGCTCACCGCCCCCGGAACGCGGGCCTGCGCTTTTCGAGAAAGGCGCGGACGCCCTCGCCATGATCCTCGGAGCGGCCGGCGACGAACTGATCGCGCCGCTCGCGGGCGAGGCTCTCGGTGAGCGTCGTCGACAGTCCGTCGGTGATCGCCTGTCGCATCAGCCCGTAGGCGACGGTCGGTCCGGCAGCGAGGCGCAGCGCCATGGCGCGCGCTGCCGTCATCAGCTCGCCATCGTCGACGACCTGCCAGATCATCCCCCAGTCGAGCGCCTGTTCGGCGGAGATGCGTTCGCCCAGCATCATCATCGCCGTCGCCCGTGCGCGGCCGGCGAGGCGCGGCAGCAGCCAGGTCGAACCGACGTCCGGCACGAGGCCGATGTTGGCGAACGGCTGCAGGAAATATGCCGAGCGCGCCGCGATCACGATGTCGCCGGCGAGCGCGTAGCCGCAGCCGCCGCCGGCGGCGGCGCCGTTCACCGCCGTCACCAGCGGCACCGGCAGCCGGCGAATGCGCTCGAGCAACGGGTTGAAACCAGTCTCAAGCCCCGCGCCCATGTCGATCGGGCCGTCGTCGTTTCGCGTCGCGGAGAGGTCGGCGCCCGAGCAGAACGCGCGTCCCGCGCCGGTGAGCAGCACGGCGCGGGCGCTGCCCTCGTCGCGAACTCGATCCATCGCGTGGGAGAGCTCGCCGAGCGAATGCGGCGAGAGCGCATTGAGCTTGTCGGGGCGATTGATCGTGACGGTGACGACGCCCTCGGCCTGCTCGAACAGGATATGCTCGTAGGCGGTCGCCACCGTCCCGTCTCCGCTCAGGCCGCCGCCTTGTCCTTGGCGAGGCTGGCTATGTCGATGACGAACCGATACTTCACGTCAGCCTTCTCCATGCGCTCCCAGGCGTGGCTGACCTCCTGCATTTCGATCATCTCGGTCTCCGGCAGGATGTTCTTCTCGGCGCAGAAATCGAGCATCTCCTGCGTCTCGGCGATGCCGCCGATCGGCGACCCGGAGACGCGCTTGCGGCCGCCCAGCAGCATGCCCGAGTGGAAGCTCGGCAGCGGCTCGATCGCGCCGACCAGCACGATCGTGCCGTCGACGTCGAGGAGGCCAAGATAGGGCGCAATGTCATGGCCGACCGGCACCGTGTCGATAATCAGGTCGAAGCTGGCGAAGGCAGACTTCATCGCGGCCTTGTCGGTCGAGATCAGCACCTTGTGCGCCCCGAGCGCGAGCGCATCCTTCTCCTTCGAGGGCGAGGTGGTGATCACCGTCACCTGCGCGTCCATGCCGGCGGCGAGCTTCACCGCCATGTGGCCGAGCCCCCCCAGCCCGACGACGCCGACGCGCGTGCCCGGCTGCACGTTCCACTTCCGCAGCGGCGAATAGGTGGTGATGCCCGCGCACAGCAGCGGCGCCGCCCGCGCGAGATCGAGCGAGTCGGGCACTTTGAGCACGAACTCCTCGCGCACGACGATATGATCGGAATAGCCGCCGAAGGTGAGCGCGCCGCTGTCGCGTTCCTTGCCGTTATAGGTCGGGGTGGGGTGCTTGCGGCAGAGCTGCTCCTCCCCCTTCTCGCACTGGTCGCAGCTTAGGCAGCTGTCGACCAGGCAGCCGACCGCGACGCGATCGCCGACCTTGAACTTGGTGACATCCTCACCGACCGCGCTGACGATGCCGACGATCTCGTGCCCCGGTACCATCGGGTAGAGCGAGTTGTGCCAATCGTTGCGGGCCTGATGGAGGTCCGAATGGCAGATGCCGCAATATTTGATGTCGAACGCGACGTCGTTCGCGCGCGGCGCGCGGCGTTCGAACGAAAACGGAGCGGGCTGGCTGCTGCTGTCCTTGACGGCGTATCCGAGAGCTTGGGTCATGTGATCTTGTCCTGCTGGTCGTTGGAGGGGCGGGCGCTGCGGACGATCCGCCGCACCATTTCGTGTCTGATCGTCTCGAAGTCGGGGCCGTCGGGATGGAGTCGGCCGATCATCTGCAGCGAGATCAACCCGTGCAGCTGTGCCCAGAAGATATGGGCGAGAAGTTTCGGCTCGATGTCGAGCTTGCCGTCGGCCACCATCTCCTCGGCATAGGCGGTGAAGTTGCGCTGCGAGCGGGCAACCGCGGCGGCGAGTTCCGGATAGCGCGAGCTGTCCGGCTGCTCCGAGGCGAACAGGAGCCGGTAGGTGTCCGGGCTGTTCACCGCGAAATCGATATAGGCATTGCCGATCTCGCGAGAGCGCTGCCAGATGTCGCCCGGCCCGGCCATAACCGCTTCGAGCGCTTCGGAGAAACGATCGAGCGCGGCGGTGCGCGTCGCCGCGAGCAGCGCATCCTTGTTCTCGTAGTAGCGGTAGAGCGCGGTTGCCGAGCAGCCGAGCTCCTGCGCGATCGAGTGCATCGAGACGCGCTCGATCCCGCGCTCCGACGCCTGCCGCTCGACGACGCGGCGAATCCGCTCGCGCCCCTCGGCGACCTGCAGCTCGGTGAGCAAGGTAGGCATGGCGGCAAGCATAGATAACGCTGTAATCCATGTCCAAACGAAAACTGCGCGCGGCACCGGCAGCGCGCTTGCATTCAATATGCGGATTGCACAAACGCTTTCGTGCAAGATGGCGACGGAGATCGGGATCAGTGGAGTGGGAGGACGAAGCCGAGGCGCCGCAGGATCCGCTCGCCGCCCAATATCCGGAATGGTTTCTCGAAGCGATCGATGATCAGCCTGAGCGCGGCAGCGTCGAAGTCGCCGGCACGGCGATCGAGACGCTGAGCTGGGGGCGATCCGGCGAGGCGCCGCTGCTGCTGCTCCACGGCAACGGCTCGCACGCCGATTGGTGGTGTCCGCTCGCGCCGATGCTGGCGAACGATCGCCGCGTCGCAGCGCTCAGCTGGTCCGGCATGGGCCGATCGGGTTGGCGAGACAGCTATACGATGGAGCTTTACGAGCGCGAGCTGATCGAGGGTGCGGCGGCATTGGGTCTGTTCGATGGCGACCGCAAGCCGTGGATCGTCGCCCACAGCTTCGCGACCTGGCCGGCGCTGCACGTCGCGGCGAGCAGCGAGGGCGAGCGCTTCGCGGGGCTGATCGTGGTCGACAACGGCGCACGCGTCCCGCGACCGCAATGGCAGCCCGAAGCGGCGCCGCCGGAGCCGCGCCGGGGCTATGAGTCGCTGATCGAAGGGGTGTCGCGCTTTCGGCTGCGCCCGCCGCAGCCCTGCGCGAACACTTTCCTGCTCGAATATATCGCGATGCGATCGCTGGTCGAGCGCGACGACGGGCGCTGGCACTGGTGCTTCGATCCCGAGCTCGATGCCAAGCGAGACGGCATCTTCGGGCGCGATCTCGGGCCGGTGATGGCGGCGGCGCGCATCCCGCTCGCCTTCCTGTGGGGAGCGCTCTCCTCGTTGATGGGGCCGGAGGTGGACGACCGCACCCGTGCCTTCGCGCCCGCCGGCACCCGCTTCGTCGAGATGCCCGAAGCCGCGCACCACCTCATGCTCGATCAGCCGATCGCCTTCGTCACCGCCGTGAAGGCACTCGTCGCCTGAGATCGGCGTCGACGGTCAGATGTCGACGGCGATCTTGCCGAAGTGCCGGCCCGACTCCTGATAGCGGAAGGCGTCGCCGAGCTCTTCGAGCGGGAAATGCTTGTCGATTACCGGGCGGATGCCGTTCGCCTCGATCGCGGCGATCATGTCGAGCTGGGAACGGCGCGTGCCGACGGTGATCCCGATGAGCCGCACCTGCTTGCGCATGATCAGCGCCGTCGGGATCGGCCCTTCCAGCCCCTCCAGCACACCGATCAGTGAAATGTGGCCGCCGACCCGTGCCGCCGAGAGCGATTGGGGCAGCGTTCCGGCGCCGCCGACCTCGACGACATGATCGACGCCGATGCCGCCGGTCCAGGCGCGCGCGGCCGTGCCCCATTTCGGCGTGGTCTTGTAGTTGATGACGTGATCGGCGCCCATCGCCTTCAGCCGATCGAGCTTGGTGTCGCATGAGGAGGTCGCGATCACGGTCGCGCCCATCGCCTTGGCGAACTGCAGCGCGAAGATCGAGACGCCGCCCGTGCCCTGCACCAGAACCCGGTCGCCGGCCTTGAGATGGCCTTCGACGACGAGCGCGCGCCAGGCGGTGAGCCCCGCGCAGGTCAGCGTCGCCGCCTCGGCATGGCTGTAGCCCTTGGGCACGCGGGTGAAGGCGGAGGCGGGGGCACGCACCAGCTCGCAGGCGTAGCCGTCCGCGCCGTCGCCCGGCACGCCCGAGAAGCCACCCTCGATCGGCGCGCCGTCCGGCCAATTGGGGAAGAAGAGCGAGAGCGCCGCATCGCCGGGCTTGAAGTCGGTGACGCCGGCGCCGATCGCGATCACGTCTCCGGCGCCGTCCGACATCGGAATTCTGCCGTCCTCGGTCGGGATGTCGCCCAGCACGACCTTGTAGTCGTGATAGTTGAGCGAGCTCGCCCGCAGCCGCACGACGATCTCGCCGGCGCCGGGCGCGCCGGGGTCGGGCAGCTCGGCCACCTCGAGTTGGTCGATCCCACCCGGGGCGCGAAGCCTGACAGCTTTCATGCGGGAAGCTCCTTTGCCTGTGTTCGTCGGCCGTCCTATGGGCGTTCGCATCGACACGGCAAGGGAGCATCGCATGGCCGACGAGATCAGGCTCGATATCGCGCGCGACGGCATCGCAGCGCTCACGCTCGCGCGGCCCGAAGCGGGCAACGCGATGAGCTGGTCGCTGATCGATGCCTTCTCGAACGCCTGCGCCGCGATCGCGCGCGAGCCCGAAGTGCGCGCGGTGCTGATCACGGCCGAGGGCAAGCATTTCTGCGTCGGCGGCGACATCCGCCAGTTCGCGAGCGAGCCCGATCCCAGCGGCTTCATCGGCCGGCTGGCGCGTCGGCTGCACGAGGGCATCGAGCTGCTCGCCGGCATCGCAGCGCCAGTGATCGTCGCGGTGCAGGGCGCGGCGGCGGGGGCCGGGCTCAGCCTGGTCGCGGGCGGCGATCTCGTGATCGCGGCACGTTCCTCGAACTTCTCGATGGCTTATGCGGGGATCGGCCTCGTCGCGGACGGCGGTGCGACCTGGCTGCTGCCGCGGCTCATCGGGCTTCGGCGCACCCAGGAGCTCGCTTATGCCGGCCGCCGTTTGTCCGCCGAAGATGCGCTCGACTTCGGCCTGGTGACGCGGCTCGCGGACGACGATGCGCTGCACGAGGAGGCGCGGGCGCTCGCCGCGCGCATCGCTACGGGGCCGACCTTCGCGTTCGGCCGGATGAAGCGGCTGCTCGGCGCGACCTTCGCCGCCGACCTGCCGACGCAACTCGAGGCCGAGGCGGCGGCGATCGCCGACGCCATGGCCACGAACGACGCGCGCGGTGCGATCGCGACCTTCCTCGAGCGCGGCACGCCGCGGTTCGAAGGCAAGTAGAGCCCACCCGCACCGCGATCTCCCGCGCGCCGGCGCTCCGTTCGCTACCGCACTAAAGAAAATGTTGGCGGCGCGCCTACGGACGCCCGCTTGATACGTGCCGTTAATTTGCGCACATAGCGGCGAAGGCGCAGCATAGCCGCCGCTCCTTCCTTATGACCATAAATAGTTTTTGGAGAGCGGCGCGGGTGGCGAACGTCGAGCAGTAGTCTAGCTGGCCCTGGGCGCGACGCGGCAGGAGCCGCTCCTGCCCAAATCTAGCTCATTCCCAAATGGGGGCTGCAACGCCGCCCCGAAACTCCGACTGATCGAGCATCTCGAACTGGAGCACGATATTGACCACGGGAAGTCTCACCCATCTCGAACGGCTTGAGGCGGAATCGATCCACATCCTGCGCGAGGTCGTCACCGAGGCCGAGAAGCCGGTGATGCTGTACAGCGTCGGCAAGGATTCTGCCGTGATGCTGCATCTGGCGCGCAAAGCCTTCTATCCGTCGCCGCCGCCGTTTCCGCTGCTC
The DNA here is from genome assembly GCA_019239915.1 of Sphingomonadaceae bacterium. Classification (GTDB taxonomy): domain Bacteria; phylum Pseudomonadota; class Alphaproteobacteria; order Sphingomonadales; family Sphingomonadaceae; genus Solisphingomonas. Next base: position 132,985 of record JAFAZF010000063.1, on the reverse strand, counting down.
CACGTCGATACGACGTGGAAGTTCAAGGCGATGTACGAGTTGCGCGACCGCATGGCGAAGGAGAGCGGCATGGAGCTGCTCGTCTACCATAACCCCGAAGCCCAGGAGCGGGGCATCAACCCGTTCGACCATGGCGCGCTCCACACCGACATGTGGAAGACCGAGGGCTTGAAGCAGGCGCTCAACCTCTACGGCTTCGACGCGGCGTTCGGCGGCGCGCGGCGCGACGAGGAGAAGAGCCGTGCCAAGGAGCGTATCTTCTCGTTCCGCACTGCGAGCCACGGCTGGGATCCGAAGAACCAGCGCCCCGAGCTCTGGAACCTCTACAATGCCCGCAAGGCGAAGGGCGAGAGCATCCGCGTCTTTCCGATCTCGAACTGGACCGAGCTCGACATCTGGCAATATATCCAGCTCAACGACGTGCCGATCGTGCCGCTCTATTTCGCGGCGACGCGGCCGACCTATGTCCATGATGGCCAGTTGTTCATGGCCGACGACGTCGAGCGGCTGGAAAAGACGCTGGGCCACAAACCCGAGATCACCGAACGCTCGATCCGGTTCCGGACGCTCGGCTGCTTCCCGTTGACCGGCGCGGTCGAGAGCGAGGCGAAGACGCTCAGCGAGGTGATCCAGGAAACGCTGCTCACCACCACGTCGGAACGGCAGGGCCGCGTGATCGACAAGGATGCCGGCGGCGCCGGTATGGAAGTGAAGAAGCAGCAGGGGTATTTCTGATGGGCGGCGCGTCCATCAGCGCGTTTCCGTTCGTGCCGAGCGTCGTCGAGGCACGCAACGCAACCGCTGCTTCAGTCTGCACGTCCCTCGACTTCGCTCGGGACGAACGGGAATTCCAGAAATGACGAACGCCGATCCCATCTACAAGACCGACGCGCTCATCGCCGAGGACATCGACGCCTATCTCGAGGTCCATCAGCACAAGACGCTGCTGCGCTTCATCACCTGCGGGTCGGTCGACGACGGCAAGTCGACGCTGATCGGCCGGCTGCTCTACGATTCGAAGATGATCTTCGAGGATCAGCTCGCCGCGCTGGAGGCGGATTCGAAGAAGGTCGGCACCCAGGGGCAGGAGATCGACTTCGCGCTGCTTGTCGACGGCCTCGCCGCCGAGCGCGAACAGGGCATCACGATCGACGTCGCCTACCGCTTCGTCGGCACCGAGAAGCGCAAGTTCATCGTCGCCGATACGCCCGGCCACGAGCAATATACGCGCAACATGGTGACCGGCGCGTCGACCGCCGATCTCGCCGTGATCCTGACCGACGCGCGCAAGGGCGTGCTCGTCCAGACCCGGCGGCACAGCTATCTCGCGCACCTGATCGGCATCCGGCACATCGTGCTCGCGGTCAACAAGATGGACCTGGTCGACTATAGCCAGGCGCGGTTCGACGAGATCGTCGCCGACTACAAGGCATTCGCAGACTCGATCGGCATCGAGAGCTTCGTCGCGATGCCGATTTCCGGCTTCAAGGGCGACAACATCACCGGCCCGAGCCCGAACACGCCGTGGTACCAAGGTCCGGCGCTGATCGAGCATCTCGAGACGGTCGAGCTCGATCAGGTCTCGGACCAGGCCAAGCCGTTCCGCATGCCGGTGCAGTGGGTCAACCGCCCCAATCTCGATTTCCGCGGCTTCTCCGGGCTCATCGCCGGCGGCACGGTCAAGCCGGGCGACAAGATCCGCGTGCTGCCCTCGGGCAAGACCTCGACCGTCGCACGCATCGTCACGCTGGATGGCGACCTCGATCAGGCGGTCGCCGGCCAGTCGGTCACGCTTACCTTCGCCGACGAGATCGATTGTTCGCGCGGCGACGTCATCGCGGTCGCCGACAGCCCGCCGCAGGCCGCCGACCAGTTCGAGGCGACGATCGTGTGGATGGCGGACGAGGAAATGCTGCCCGGCCGCTCCTATTGGCTGAAGCTCGCCACACAGACCGTGAGCGCGCAGATCCAGGCGCCGAAATATCAGGTCAACGTCAACACGATGGAGCATCTCGCGGCGAAGACGCTGGATCTGAACGCGATCGGTATCGCCAACCTCTCGACGGACCGGCCGATCGTGTTCGAGCCCTATGGCGACAACCACACGCTCGGCGGCTTCATCCTGATCGACAAGATCAGCAACGCCACCGTCGCCGCCGGCATGCTCCACTTCGCGCTGCGGCGTGCGGAGAACGTCCACTGGCAGGCGCTCGACGTCGGCCGCGAGAAGCGCGCCGGCCTCAAGAACCAGAAGCCGGCCGTGGTTTGGCTCACCGGCCTGTCGGGCGCGGGCAAGTCGACGATCGCCAACCTCGTCGATCGCAAGCTGGCGCGCATGAACCGTCACAGCTTCCTGCTCGACGGCGACAATGTGCGCCACGGGCTCAACAAGGATCTCGGCTTCACCGAGGCCGACCGCGTCGAGAATATCCGCCGCGTCGGCGAGGTCGCGAAGCTGATGACCGACGCGGGGCTGATCGTGCTCACAGCGTTCATCTCGCCGTTCCGCGCCGAGCGCGCGCTGGTCCGCCAGATGATGGCGGAGGGCGAGTTCATCGAGGTGCATATCGACACGCCGCTCGCCGAGGCCGAGAAGCGCGACGTGAAGGGGCTCTATGCCAAGGCGCGTGCTGGCCAGCTCAAGAACTTCACCGGCATCGACAGCCCCTATGAGCCGCCGGAGAACCCCGAGATCCGCGTCGACACGACCAACATGACTGCCGAGCAGGCGGCCGACCTGATCGTCGAGCGGCTGCTGGAGCGCGAGGGATGAGCGAGGATAAGACCGGCGAAATCGATGCCGCGCTCGCGCGCCGCATCGCCGAGACCGCGGGCGAACTGCTGCTGACGCTGCGCCGCTCCGGCCTGTTCGAGGGCAAGGCGCTCGGCAAGGCCGGTGACCGCACCGCCAACGCCTTCATCATCGAGGCGCTGCGCCATGCCCGGCCGGACGACGCCATCCTCTCCGAAGAGGAGAAGGACTCGGCCGAGCGGCTCGACGCGAAGCGCGTGTGGATCGTCGATCCGCTCGATGGCACGCGCGAATATGGCGAGGGCAGGGACGATTGGGCGGTGCATGTCGCGCTCGCCGTCGACGGCAAGCCCGAGGTCGGCGCGGTGGCGCTGCCCGGCGTGCCGCTGACGCTCTGCACCGCCGGCTGCCCGCCGGCGCCGGAAGCCGCCGAAAAGCTGCGCATGCTGGTCAGCCGGACGCGGCCGGCGGCGGAGGCGGTGTCGGTCGCGGGCTCGCTCGATGCCGATCTCGTGCCGATGGGATCGGCCGGCGCCAAGGCGATGGCGGTGGTGCGCGGCCAGGCCGACATCTATCTCCACACCGGCGGCCAATATGAATGGGACAGCTGCGCACCCGTCGCCGTCGCCAAGGCGGCCGGACTTCACGTCAGCCGCGTCGACGGCTCGCCGCTGATCTACAACGGCGAAAACCCCTACATGCCCGATCTGCTGATCTGCCGGCCCGAGCTCGCAGAGAAGATCCTGCGGCTGACGAAGGAAGCGGCCGCACGCGCGACTTCCGCTTGAGGTCGCGCGCCGACGGGCACATCATCCGCATGGTCAGAAAGAATGCCAGGAGCAGAGGATGACGCTGGAAGAGCTCGCCGCGACGGTCACCGAGATCAAGGACCGCATGGAGATCCGCGATCTGATGAGCCGCTACGGCCGCGCCGTCGATCGGCTGGACAAGGATCTGCTGCTCTCGGTCTACCACGCCGACGCGGTTGACGATCATGGTTGCTATGTCGGCGATCCGCAGCAGTTCGCCGAGTGCGCGCTTTCCATGCACGCCGAGAACAACACGATCACGCAGCACATCATCACCAACCATGTCTGCGATCTCGACGGCGATACCGCGCATGCCGAGACCTACTGGATGTATGTCGGCATGAACCGCACCGGCCAGCCCTACAGCATGGGCGGCGGCCGCTATGTCGACCGGCTCGAGAAGCGGGACGGACGCTGGGGCATCGTCGCGCGCAAATGCCTGATGGACTGGACCACCGGCGGCCGCGCCGACGGCCTCACTCATGCCGAGAATGCGGCGATCGCCGACATGGAGCCGTCGACGCGCGATCGCAGCGACCCCTCCTATCAGCGCCCGCTGGAGATCCGGCCGGATCGCTTCGGGCATGTCGATCCGATCCTCGCGCAGCGTCGCGAAGCGCGAAAGAAATCGCCTGAGGCGATGGCGTTGCTCGACTATGATTGAGGCGAAGCGGAGCCTGCCGCTCACCCCACCCGACCGTCATTCCCGCGAAGGCGGGAATCCATAACCGCAGCGTTGCGCCTCAGTCGCGACCGCACAGTATGAATGGATCCCCGCCTTCGCGGGGATGACGATGTATGAGGGCTTCATCCCATCCAGCGCAATCGTGCTCCTGCAAAAGCAGGAGCCGGAGCCGCGAACATCGTGCCTGAGGCTCGGGCTCCTGCTTTCGCAGGAGCACTGCCCCGGCCTTACGCTGCTTCCTTACGCCGCCGCAGGAAGTCGAAGAACTCGACGCCCTCGCGCAGGCGGCGCTTCATCATGTCCCAGTCGCGGACCATCTCGCCGACGATCGCGCCGATCTTGCGCGGGCGGAAGTAGAAGCGCTTGTAGAACTCCTCGACTTTGTCGAAGATCACCGCCGACGAAAGGTGGGGATAGCTGAGCTGCGCGATCTGGTTGCCGCCGTCGGTCAGCAGCTGATCGCTGCCGTCGAACCAGTTGTTCTCGACCGCCTGCTTATAGAGAAAGGTGCCGGGATAGGGCGCGGCGAGGCTCACCTGGATGGTGTGCGGGTTCAGTTCGATCGCGTAGCGGATCGTCTCCTCGATCGTCTCGAGCGTCTCGCCCGGCAGGCCGAGGATGAAGGTGCCGTGGATCGTCAGGCCGAGCGCGTGCGCGTCCTTGGTGAACTGGCGCGCGACGTCGGTGCGCAGACCTTTCTTGATGTTATGCAGGATCTTCTGGTTGCCGCTCTCGTAGCCGACCAGCAGCACGCGGCAGCCGCCCGCCTTCATCGCCACGAGCACCGGCTGCGGCACGTTGGCCTTGGCGTTGCAGCCCCAGGTGACCGGGAAGCCGGGCTTGCCGAAGCCGAGCTTGGCGAGCTCGCCGGACAGCTCGACGACGAAATCATGCGCGTCGGCCAGCGTGTCGTCGTCGAAGAAGATCTCTTTGATCTCGGGCATCTCGCGCAGGATGTACTGCACTTCCTCGATGACCTTCGGCACGGTGCGGTGGCGATAGCGATGTCCGCTGATCGTCTGCGGCCACAGGCAGAAGGTACAGCGGCTCTTGCAGCCGCGCCCGGTATAGAAGCTGATATAGGGGTGGCGCTGGTACCCACCGAAATATTTCGAGGTATCGAGGTCGCGCTTGTAGATCGGGCTGACCATCGGGAGGACGTCCATGTCCTCGATCTGCGCGCGATCCTTGTTGCGGATGAGATCGCCGCTCGGGGAACGCCAGGTGATGCCGTCGATTTCGCTGAACGGGCGGCCCTGCGCCAGCTCGACGCAGGTGAAGTCATATTCCTCGCGGCAGACGAAATCGATCGCGTCGCAGGCGGCGAGGCTCTTCTCATCCTCGATCATCACCTTGGCGCCGACGAAGCCGACCTTGATCGCCGGATTGCGCTCCTTGATCAGCCGCGCGGTGCGGATGTCCTGGTTGAACGAGGGCGTCGAAGTGTGGAGGATGACGAGATCGCGATCGTCGAACTCGTGCGCGATGTCGTCCCAGCTGAGGTCGTGCGCGGGCGCGTCGATCAGCTTCGATCCCGGGATCATCGCGGCGGGCTGCGCGATCCAGGTCGGATACCAGAAGGATTTGACCTCGCGCTTCATCTGGTAGCGCGCGCCGGCGCCGCCGTCATAGCCGTCGAAGGAGGGGGCCTGAAGGAAGAGTGTCCTGAGCATGGGCGGTCAGGTACAGTGTGACGGGCACGGTTTCCAGTGGGGCGGGCGGAACGCGCGTGAAAAGCCGTTCAGTGTGGCGGCTCTACCGCCCGATACGAATGACCCGTTCGTCCTGAGCCCTTCGGCTGCCTGCTCGGGCAGGCGCTCAGGATAAACTGCGATCTTTCGGATCGCAGTGGAAGGACGTGCAGCGAACGGTGTGCTCGCGGCACGCACTTCGACTTCGCTCAGTGCGAACGGGTTTCTTTTGATCGGGTAGAGGTAGCGCGCGTTACGCGACCTGCGCGACCTGGCCCTCTTCCGGATCGCGCAGCACGTAGCCGCGGCCCCAGACGGTCTCGATGTAATTGTCGCCGCCGCAGGCGAGGCTGAGCTTCTTGCGCAGCTTGCAGATGAACACGTCGATGATCTTGAGCTCGGGCTCGTCCATGCCGCCGTAGAGGTGGTTCAGGAACATTTCCTTGGTGAGCGTCGTGCCCTTGCGGAGCGAGAGCAGCTCCAGCATCGCATATTCCTTGCCCGTCAGGTGGACGCGGGCGCCGTCGACCTCGACCGTCTTGGCGTCGAGGTTCACGGCGAGCTTGCCGGTGCGGATGACCGACTGCGAATGACCCTTGGAGCGACGCACCACCGCATGGATGCGGGCGATCAGCTCCTCGCGATGGAACGGCTTGGTGACATAGTCGTCGGCACCGAAACCGAGCGCGCGGACCTTCGAATCCATCTCGTTGATGCCCGAGAGGATGAGCACCGGCGTCTGCACCTTGGCGACGCGAAGCTTCTTCAGCACGTCGTAGCCGTGCATGTCGGGCAGGTTGAGATCGAGCAGGATGATGTCGTAATCGTAGAGCTTGCCCAGATCGAGGCCTTCCTCGCCCAGATCGGTCGTGTAGATGTTGAAGCCCTCGCCGGTCAGCATCAGCTCGATCGCCTTGGCGGTCGTCGGCTCGTCTTCGATCAGCAGCACGCGCATGTTCGAACCCCCATGGACCACCCGCAGGCAAGCGCCTGCCACCCGGCGGACATCCCTATTAACCAATACAGGAATGAAGGGAAAAGGTTAAATGGAGGTTAAGGCGGTCAACAATTGTTGAAATGGGGTGAAAATCCGGACGTGATCGAATTGGACGAAATCCTCTTCATGGACGGCGAGGCGCTGATGATCGCCAAGCCCGCCGGGCTGCCGGTGACGCGGCCGCGCGCCGGTGGTCCGTCCGTCGAGGATGCGCTCGAAACCCTGCGTTTCGGTTTCCAGCGGCCGCCCTCGATCGTGCACCGGCTCGATCAGGATACGTCGGGCTGCCTGCTGCTCGCACGCAACCCCAAGGCGCACAAGCGCTTCGCCGCCGCGTTCGAGGCCGGCGCGGTCGAGAAGGTCTATCTCGCTGTTCTGGACGGTGTTCCCGCCGAGCGCGGCGGCACCATCGAATTGCCGCTCGCCAAGGTCTCGACCCGCGAAGCCGGCTGGTGGATCGTCGGCGATTGCCGGCGCGGCAAGGCCGCCGTCACCGACTGGAGGCTGCTTGGCGAGATCGGCGGTCGCGCACTCGTCCGCTTCGCGCCGCGCACCGGCCGCACGCACCAGCTGCGCGTCCACGCGGCGGAAGGGCTGGGCCTGCCGATCGCAGGGGATCCGGTTTACGGGTCGGTTTACGCCCATGGTAACGGAAGCATGATGCTCCACGCCTGGCGCTTAACGCTTCCGCGCGCCGGCAAGCCGTTGATAACCGGTGTCGCGCCGCTCCCTGAGCGGTTCGCCCCGTACGCCGGAATGGCGGAAGAGACGGGCGATGCCGTCGCCTGAGCCGCCGACGCTTCCCGAAGACACGCTCGAGGAGCGTTTCCTGGCGGCGACAGGCCCCGGCGGGCAGAACGTCAACAAGGTCGCGACCGCGGTGCAGCTTCGCCTGAACGTTTATGCGCTGCGGCTCGCGCCCGACGTGTTCGCGCGGCTGAAGCGGCTTGCCGGCAGCCGCTGGGTCGAGGGCGGCGAGATCGTGCTCACCGCCCGGGCGCACCGCACCCGCGAGGCCAATCGCGTGGAGGCGCGCCGGCGCATGGCCGCGCTCGTCGCCGAGGCGCATGTCCGCGAAGCGCGGCGGATCAAGACCAAGCCGACCCGCGCCGCCAAGGAGCGCCGCGTCGAGGCCAAGGCGCAGCGCGGCGCGATCAAGAAAGGCCGCGGCAAGATCCCGCTGGATTAGGCCCCCTCGGTCAAAGTTCTATCGCAGTTTCGGACATTCGCCATCCGCCACGATGCTTTTCAAGGCTGCCGTGCTCCGGCGCAGGCCGGAGCGCTGAGAATGGAATGCCGCACCTGCCGCCAGCGCTCCGGCCTGCGCCGGAGCACCGGCAGGTCGATCTGGCCGCAAGCGTTCCGTTCGTCGGGAGCGAAGTCGAGGGACGTGCCGCGGACGGTTCGTCCAACGTGTCTCGACTCCGATGCGAAGGATCGAAGTTTATCCTGAGCGCCTGCTTGGGCAGGCCGTCGAAGGGCCGACACGAACGGGTTGCCGGTGATCTCGCGGCTTTGGATCGCGCAGTATGAAGGCGGGCCTAGGTGACGGCCGACCCCCGCCGTCCTATGCGGCGCCATGGTCGTCCCGCTCGAGACATGGCTGCCGTGGCTGGACGTCGCCGGGCTGTCCGTATTCGCGGCGTCGGGCGCGCTGGCGGCGGTGCGCAAGCGGCTGGATTTCGTCGGCGCCTGCTTCTTCGCACTGATCACCGCGACCGGCGGCGGCACGCTGCGCGATCTGCTGATCGGTGCGCCGGTGTTCTGGATGCACGATGCGACGCCCGTCATCCTGTGCATCGCGGTCGCCGTCGCGGCGTGGGCGATCCCGCTGCGCTGGTGGCCGGAGCGCGCGCTCGAATGGTTCGATGCGGTCGGGCTCGCCGCCTATGCGGTCTATGGCGCGGGCAAGGCGCTGCATGTCGGCATCGCGCCGATCCCGGCGGCCGCCGCCGGCGTCATCACCGCCTGCCTCGGCGGCATCATCCGCGACATCACCGCGGGCGTGCCCTCGATCCTGATGCGACACGAGCTCTACGTCACCGCGGCGCTGTGCGCGGCCGCCTGTTTCGTCGCGCTGACCGCGTTCGGCGTGGCGGCGCCGTGGCCGGCGCTGCTCGGCGCCGCGCTGGGCTTCGCGCTGCGCGCCGCCTCGATCCGCTGGGGGCTGTCGCTGCCGCCGCATCGCGGGCATTGAAGCCGGCGGCGTGCGCCCGGTGGCACGCCGCATGATTTCGCTTTCCTACAGGCCGCCGCGCGCGCCATGCTCGGCGCATTCCAGATCGTCGGATTCGCGGTCCGGTCGCACGCGGAAGATCACGAAACCATGTGACCTTTCGGAGCGAGAATCCGTGACCTTTCGCGTCAGGAGCGAAGCCCGCATGTATGATTTCGCGATCGACGCCGCCGACACCGCCGCGCTCTACCACGAGCTTGGCCAGGCACTTGACGCGCTGACCGCGGACGAGCCCGATGCGATCGCCAACATGGCCAATGCCGCCGCGCTGATCTGGCAATATCTGCCCGATCTCAACTGGGCCGGATTTTACCGCGCGCTTGCCGGCGACGTGCTCGTGCTCGGGCCGTTCCAGGGCAAGCCGGCCTGCATCCGCATTCCGTTCGGCCAGGGCGTATGCGGCGCGGCCGCGGCCACCCGCCAGGTCCAGCGGATCGACGACGTCCACGCCTTTCCCGGCCACATTGCCTGCGATGCCGCCTCGGCATCCGAGCTCGTCGTGCCGATCGTGCATGACGGCCGGCTGCTCGCGGTGCTCGACCTCGACAGCCCGACACGCGGCCGCTTCGCGCCGGAGGATGCGGTGGGCTGCGCCGCGCTGATGGCGATCCTCGCGCCGCGGATCGCGTGAAGCCCATGTCCAGAGAACGCCGTTCGCCCTGAGCTTGTCGAAGGGCGTTCCTTCCTTTTCCACGAACGGGAAAGAAAAGAACGTTGCTTCGACAAGCTGAGCACGAACGGTCGGAGGGGGTGTCGTCCCGCATGAGCGCCGCTCCCGAAATGGAACAGCGGCCACCCGCGCGCATCGTGGCTGGCAGCGGGCGGCGATGTTAAGAGCGCGTCAACCATCGACTCTTCGCCGGGTCGGGCAAGTATCGGGAAAGCAAAGGACAATTAACCATGCGGATGCTCGGAGCCTTGGCAGGGTTGGCGCTCGTCGCGACTGGCGCGCAGGCGCAGGGTCTGGGCGCGCCACCGCCGCCGCCGCCTGGCGGTCCGGCGGGGCATGGCCCGATGGGGCCGGGGCCGGTGGATCATGGCCCGATGGATCGCGGCCCCGGCCCGCAGGGCGGTTGGGGCATGGAGGGCGGCTGGGCCGGCGGCCCCGATCGGCACGGCGACGGCCATCGCGGCCACGGTCACGGCTTCTGGCACCATGACGGCCGCGGCTGGGCCGGCGCGCGGACCTGGCGCTGGTACACGCCCGCCTTCGCCTACGGCTATCCTTACGGCTCGCCCTACGCTTATGGCTACGACTCTGGCTATCCGGGCTACGGCTACGGCTATCCCGCTTACGGCTATGGCGCGCCGGCTTACGCCTATCCCAGCTATGGCTATGGCTATCCGCCGCCGCCGCCGCCCGGCGCCTATCCGCCGCCGCCGCCGGGAACGACGATCACCGCTGCGCCCGGCACGCCGATCGTCGTTGCGCCCGGCACCACCGTCGTGATCCAGCCCGGCACGGTGACGACCACCACCACGACCGAGGAGCCGGTGATCCACGGCAGCGCCGGCTTCAGGCGCTACTCCAGCCATCGCGTCCCAGTGCGAAGCTGCGCCTGCGGCTCGTGACGAAGGCGCCGTCGATCGCGTCGCGCTGATCGACGGTCAGCCGCCCGGCCTCGATCGTCAGCAGGTTGAAGCTGTTAGGCGTGCCGCGCCGCCGCCACGAGGTGGCGGTGCCGGCCTGGACGACCATCACCTGCGCGTCGGTGGCGAGCTGCGGGCCGCCGATCTCGGCGCTTGCCGCATGGTTGTGACCGGCGAGGATCAGGTGGACGCCCGCCTTGCGCACCGCCGTCAGCGCGCGGCCGGCACCGCGCAGCGCTTCGTCGAGCGCGCCGCTCTCGTCGCGCAGCGGCACCAGCGGGTGGTGGGTCACGAGCAGCCGGAACGTCTCGGGCGCCGCGGCCGCGAACGCCCTTGGAATGCTCGCGATCTGCAGCCGCGTCAGCCGCCCGTCCTTGATCGTGAGGCCGTGCGCGCTGACCAACCCCAGCGCGGCGATCTCGCCGTCGGCATAGCAGGCGCTGCGCCCGCGCGCGACGGTCCGGCAATAGCGGTCGAGCGGCGCGAGCAGCCGGCGCGCGACGTTGTAGAGCGGGATGTCATGGTTGCCCGGCACGACCAGCAGCCGCATCCCCGCCGCCTCCAGCCCGCGCAGGAACGCGTCGGCGGCACGGAACTGGCGGGACTTGGCGCGCTGCGTGAGATCGCCCGAGACGACGACGAGATCGGGCGCCTCGCCAACGAGCGCGGCGTGGAGCGCGGCGACGATCGCCGGATCGTGCGCGCCGAAGTGCAGATCGGAGATGTGCGCGATGCGGCGCATCTCAGGGTGCGATCACGCGCAGCGCCTTCGGCGCGACCGAGAAGGCGAGCGGGAAGGCGAGGTGCATCACCTCGCCGTCGATCGCGATGCGCACGTCGCTGCCGTGGCCGCGCACGTCCATCGTGGTGAGATTGCCGAGCGTCTCGAAATCCTCGTGCCGGTCGACGCGGCCGGCGAGCGTGCGCGCCGCGAACCAGATCAGTCCGCGCCGCGTCTGCCGCCCCACCGCGAACACCGAGAGGCGGCCGTCCTCGAGCGACTCGCGCCGCCCGAGCGTCCCCGCGTCGAGGCTGTAGTCATTGTTGCCGACGAACAGCAGCGGCGTCACCACGGCGCGTTCGCGGCCGGCGATATGGAGGCGCAGGCGATGGTGCGGCAGCCGGCGAAGCGCGGTCCAGGCGGCGGGCAGCGTCGCCAGCCATTTCGGCAGGCCGTGACGCTCGCGCGCGGCATCGCGGTTGCGCACCATCAGCGGGTAGAGCCCGATCGAGGCGTTGTTGACGAAGACATGATCGTTGACCCGGCCGACGTCGATTGCGCGGGGGCTGCCGTGGGCGGCGAGCGCGGCGGCCTCGGCCAGGTCGGCCGGGATGCCGAGATCGCGCGCAAGATGGTTGAGCGTGCCCAGCGGCAGGATGGCGAGCGCCGACGCATCCGGCAGATCGGCGAGCGCGCCCGCCGCGCAGCTCAGCGAGCCGTCGCCGCCCGCCACCGCGATCCGCTCGCACCGGCCCGCCGCCTCGCGCACCGCCGCCGCGATCTCGCCGCCGGAGAGCAGCCGGACTTGCGCGCGCGTCCCCGCTTTCTCGAACGCCGCCTCGATGTCGGGCTGCAACCGCTCGCCGGCCGCGGCCGCGGCGCCGCCGGCGCGGTTGACGAGAACGGGGAGGGTCATGGCACGGCGAACGCGCGAGGCGAGGTTCGGTTCGGCGGCGTTACATCATGCGATCGTCGCCGCGGTCGTCGTCGTGCTGTCAGGGCTGATTCCGCGGCGAGCTGAAAGCCCTTGCCGCGGACGATGCCGGATCATTTCCGTGGCGGTGCGCCGGCGAACGTGGCGATGCTCTCCGCGCCGTCCTTCGCCAGCGCGGCGACGCCGAAGAAATGATCGTCGATGTTGACGTGCGGCAGCGCCAGCGATGTCGCCGAGGCGGGCACGTCGCGGCTGTCCGTCCAGCCAGTCGTGTCAGCGGGTCGCCAGCGGACGCGGTAGCCGGCTGCGCCCGGCACCGCAGCCCAGGCGACGGTCGTGTCGTCGGAGACCGCGCCGGTGATCATGGCACGCGCTGGTGCGGCGGGTGCAGACGCGAGCTCTCGGGCCACCGCCACGTTGAGCGCGGTCACGCGCCCCAGATACGGGAAGTCGACGCCCGCGATTGTGTCGCCGTAGCGAACCCCGTTCTCGGTGCGGAGGTCCTGATGCTGGCGGTTGTAGTTCTCGACCGCCTCGGTGAAGCGCACTGCTGGATAGCTTGCTTCGAGGAAGGGGATGTGGTCGCCGCCGCGCATGAAGCGGTCGGGCCGCCGCACCGCCATGACGTGCAGGCCGATCTCCGGCTGTGCCGCCGCGACGCGGAGCACCGCCTTGGCGAGTGCACGCGAGGGGCTGTCGTCCTCGCCGCCCTCGGCGCGCTGACGCTTGATCGCGGCGGGATCGGCGGCCGCCATGATGCCCTCGCTGAACAGGCGCACGCGATCGTCGACATGCTCGCCGCCGATGCCGTGGGTGTTGCCGACGATGTCGTCGTTGAGCACCGCGGCGACCTGCCAGCCGCGTGCCTTGGCGGTCTCGGCGAGGAGCGTGCCGCCCCACAGCCCCTGCTCCTCGCCCGAAAGCGCGGCATAGACGATCGTCGCCGGGAAGCGCTGCCTGGAGAGCAGCCGTGCCGCCTCGAGCACCAGCGCGACGCCGGAGCCGTCGTCATTGGCGCCGGGCGCGTCGGCGGTCGCGTTCATCACGTCGCTGACGCGGCTGTCGAGATGGCCCTGGACGATGACGACGCGGTTCGGATCGCGCGTGCCCGTCTGGATCGCGATCACGTCCTCGACGCGGACGGGCTGCGGCGTGCGCTCGCCGCTGAACAGGCGTGCGGGCCGCTCGATCGTCAGGCAGCCGCCGCAGGCGGAGCCGAGCGCGGCGAAGCGATCCGCGACCCAGTTGCGCGCGGCGCCGATGCCACGATGCGGATCGGTGGTCGTCGAGAGCGTGTGCCGCGTGCCGAAGCCGACGAGCATGGCGATGCTGTCGTGGAGGCGTGCAGGATCAGGCCGCGGCGCGGCGGTGGCGACGAGGAGCGCGAGAGCGGGAGCGAGCATCTCCCGATGCTAGACCGGATTTCGGCCGATGCCGAGCTTCGTCGCGGGCGCGTCGCTGCCGTCTGCTTCGAGCGCCTGTCTCCGTGCGCCGATCGGCGCCGGGCAAACCCCCTCGGCAACCAGCGAGAGCCGGCAAAAGCGGGGCCGCCCGCAGGCGGCCCCGAAGTTGAGAGAGAGGATGCCAAAGAGGCACCGCCTAGGTGCCAGCCTAATTCCCTAGCGCAAAGATAGGAAATATTGTCCGGCGCCAAGCCGCCGCGGCATCGAGGCGCGGGACGGCGGCGCACCCGCCAGCGCTGGCTTGACCGCGGGTCCCGATCTGGCAGAGAGGGCGCGGCACCGCCCGCTGCCCGAGGACCCACGCCCCATGCCGCTCGAGCTCAAAATGCCTGCGCTGTCGCCGACGATGGAAACCGGCACGCTGGCGAAATGGCTCGTCAAGGAAGGCGATGCGGTCAAGTCGGGTGACATCCTCGCCGAGATCGAGACCGACAAGGCGACGATGGAGTTCGAGGCGGTCGACGAGGGCACGATCGCGAAGATCGTCGTTGCCGAGGGCAGCGAGGGCGTAAAGGTGGGCGCCGTGATCGCGCTGCTCGCCGGCGAGGAGGAGCCCGCCGCCAAGCCCGAGGCGAAGAAGCCGGAGGCCAAGGCCGCCGCTGCCAAGCCGCCCGAAACGAAGCAGGCGGAAGCGTCGACGGCGAAGCCGCGGGACGCCGCGCCCGCCACGGCCGACGCGCCGTCGCCGAAGCCGGACGCGGCACCCGCACCCGCGCATGACGCAGGCGACCGCATCAAGGCGAGCCCGCTCGCGCGCCGACTGGCGGAACAGCAGGGAATTGATCTCGGCAAGCTGACCGGTTCGGGGCCGAACGGCCGCGTCGTCAAGGCCGATCTCGAGGGTGCGCCCAAGGGCGAGGTGTCCGCGCCGACGCCCGAGACGACGCCTGCGTCGAAACCCGCTGCCACTCCCGCCGCGAAGGCGCCTGCCGCGCCGGCGCAATCGCCGCAGGCGGTGCCGGGCGTGCCGCACGAGGCGGTCAAACTCTCGAACATCCGCAAGGTCATCGCGCGGCGCCTCACGGAATCGAAGCAGCAGATCCCCCACATCTATCTCACCGTCGACATCCGGCTCGACGCGCTGCTCGCGGCACGCACCCAACTCAACAAGGGCCTCGAGGCGCGCGGCGTGAAGCTTTCGGTCAACGACATGCTGATCAAGGCGCTGGCGGTAGCGCTCGCCGAGGTGCCGAGCTGCAACGTCTCCTTCGCGGGCGACACGCTGATCCAGTACAAGCGATCCGACATCTCGGTCGCCGTCTCGATCCCGGGCGGGCTCATCACGCCGATTGTTACCGGCGCGGACGGCAAGAGCCTGTCGGCGATCGCCACCGAGATGAAGGACCTCGCCGAGCGCGCCAAGCAGGGCAAGCTCCAGCCCGACGAATATCAGGGCGGCACCGCCAGCCTTTCGAACATGGGCATGTTCGGGATCAAGCAGTTCGAGGCGGTCATCAATCCGCCGCAGGCAATGATCATGGCGATCGGCGCGGGCGAGCGGCGGCCGTGGGTCGAAGGCGATCGCATCGAGGTGGCGACGATCATGTCGGCGACCGGCAGCTTCGATCACCGCGCGATCGATGGGGCCGACGGCGCCAAGCTGATGGCGGCGTTCAAGCGGCTGGTCGAGAATCCGCTGGCGATGCTGGCCTAGACGGAAGGAGGGGGCGGGGGGATGATGCGCTTCCTGATTGCGTTCACGATCGCGCTGGGGGCGGCGCTGTTCGTGCCACTGTCGGTTCGCGACAATCCCGACACGTTCAACGGCATGTTGCGCGGCAGCGTCTGGCAGGTGCCCTACACCTATACGGTGCTTCACGTCGCCTGGCCGGTGCTGATCGGCGTCTTCCTGCTGATGTGGGTGCTGCTCAAGGTGGCCGGTCGTTAAGGGCCGGATCTCACGGGACTTCAAACTGTTAGGATGGCAAGCTCTCTATGGCTGACAGCTACGACCTCATCGTGCTCGGTTCCGGCCCCGGCGGCTATGTCGCGGCGATCCGCGCCGCGCAGCTGGGCATGAAGACCGCCATCGTCGAACGCGAGAAGCTCGGCGGCATCTGTCTCAACTGGGGCTGCATCCCGACTAAGGCGCTGCTGCGCACGTCCGAGGTCTATCATTATCTGACGCACGCCGACGCTTACGGCTTGAGCGCGGAGAAGCCGGGCTTCGATCTTGCCAAGGTGGTCGAGCGCAGCCGTAAGGTCGCGGGCCAGCTCAACGCCGGCGTCACTGGGCTCATGAAGAAGAACAAGATCGCCGTGCACCTCGGCAGCGGCACGATCACCGCGCCCGGCAAACTCACAGTGAAGAACGGCGATCAGGCGACTGATCTTGAAGCAAAACATATCATCATCGCGACCGGCGCCCGCGCCCGCGAGCTTCCCGCCGCCAAGGCCGACGGCAAGCGCATCTGGACCTACCGGCACGCAATGACGCCATCCGAGATGCCGACGAAGCTGCTGGTCGTCGGCTCGGGGGCGATCGGCATCGAGTTCGCGAGCTTCTACAGTGACTTGGGTGCCAAGGTTACCATCGTGGAGATGCTCGATCGCATCCTGCCGGTCGAGGATGCCGAAGTCTCGGAGTTAATGACCAAGGCGCTGACCAAGCAGGGCATGACGATCAAGGTCAAGCACGGCGTCGCGAAGATCGCGAGTTCGGACAGCGGCGTGAAGGCGACGATCAAGGCACCCGACGGCGCGACCACCGAGGAGGAGTTCAGCCACGTCATCGTCGCGATCGGCATCGTTCCCAATGTCGAGGACATCGGGCTCGACGCGCTCAACGTGCAGCCGACCAAGAACTTCCACATCCAGACCAACGGCTTTGGCCGCACCAACGTGCCGGGCATCTACGCGATCGGCGACGTCACCGGTCCGCCCTGGCTCGCGCACAAGGCAAGCCACGAAGGCATCGTCTGCGTCGAGGCGATCGCGGGCCTGAACCCGCACCCGTTCGAGACGCACAACATTCCCGGCTGCACCTATTCGCGGCCGCAGGTCGCGAGCGTCGGGCTCACGGAGGCCAAGGCCAAGGAAGCCGGGCACGAGGTGAGGGTCGGCAGGTTCCCGTTCATCGGCAACGGCAAGGCGATCGCGCTCGGCGAACAGGAGGGCTTCACCAAGACTGTGTTCGACGCCAAGACGGGCGAGCTCCTGGGTGCGCACATGGTCGGCGCCGAGGTCACCGAGATGATCCAGGGCTATGTCATCGCCCGGCAGCTCGAAACCACCGAGGCCGAGCTGATGCACACCGTCTTCCCGCACCCGACCATTTCCGAGACGATGCACGAAAGCGTGCTCGCCGCTTACGGACGCGCGATCCACATCTGATCGGCGGCGGCTGGCGCGCATTCCCGGAAGGTCATCTCCCCCTCGCTTCCAGGAGGGGGGCGAAGGGTGGCTCTCCATGCGCCCGAACATTCCGCCTCGATTCATGCTGCTGCTGGCAATGTTGGAGATGCCGTGCGACGATCCGCGCTATGGCGATCACGGCGCCATGCTTTTCTCCCCGATCCCTTTGCCGGCATTCGGTTCGCGCGCTCGTGCGTGAACGTGGTGGTACCTTCGTCACCTTTCGCGGCCGTGTGGCGAGGGAGCCCGGCCGCGACTCGCTCGTTGCCGACGGAGAGGTAGGGAGCGCGCGATGGCGAAGGCAGCGGATAGCGAGCAGATCTGGAAGGACTTCAAGGACGCGGTGAACATGGCGCCGGCGAAGCTCGCGAAATGGCTCGAGAGCGACGAGAGCAAGGCGGTCGGCTGGAAGGGCGAGGACGGCAAGGGGGCGGGCGAAAGCGTCGGCCACAAGTCCGGGCGTCGGATCATCGAAATCAAGCGCAAGAAGAAGGCCGAACTCGAGCCGGACGATTACCAGCATATGCGGAAGGTCGTCGGCTATGTCCGCCGCCATCTCGCGCAGCGCCCGGAACGCGACGTCGAGCATTCGCGCTGGCGCTACTCACTGATGAACTGGGGCCACGATCCTTGCGCGTGAATTCGAATGCGCACCTCCGTTCGCCCTGAGCTTGTCGAAGGGCTGTCCTTCTTCCTAGTAACGACAACAGGGCTTCGACGGGCTCAGCCCGAACGGGAAGGGTGTGGAGCGTGAGCGGAGCCAAGGAAGGCGAGGAACGCCCGATCGTGCTGCTTGCGGCGCTCGCCGCCAATCTCGGCATCGCGCTCGCCAAGTTCGTCGCCGCCGCGATCACCGGCTCGTCGGCGATGCTGACCGAGGGCTTCCACTCGACGGTCGATTCCACCAACCAACTGCTGATGCTCTACGGGCAGAAGCGCGCCCGGCGCGCGCCCGACGATCTCCACCCGCTCGGCTATGGCCGCGAGATCTATTTCTGGAGCTTCGTCGTCGCGATCCTCATCTTCGCGACCGGCGCCGGCCTCTCGATCTACGAGGGCATCGAACATCTCCGCCGACCTGCGGACATGGCGGATCCGATCGTCAATTACATCGTGCTCGCGGTCTCGATCGCGCTGGAGGGCGGCTCCTGGTTCGTCGCCATGCGCGAATTTGCCGAGGAGAAGGGCAGCCAAGGCTGGTGGCAGGCGGTGCGCCGCTCGAAGGACCCGACGACCTTCGTGGTGCTGTTCGAGGATTCGGCTGCGATCATCGGTCTCGTCATCGCCGCGATCGGCATCGGCCTCGCGCGGCTGACCGGCGAGCCGCGGTGGGACGGTGCCGCCTCGGTCGCGATCGGGCTGGTGCTCGGCGTCGTCGCCATCATCCTCGCGCGCGAGTCGAAGGGGCTGCTGATCGGCGAGCGTGCCGACAAGCGACTGATCGCGGCAATCCACCATGCCTTCGATCATTGCCCTGAGGTGACGCGGGTCGGCCGCATCGTCACCGTCCACATCGCGCCCGAGCAGGTGTTCGCCGCGATCGACGTCGATTTCGAGGATGCCGTGCCGGTCGGCGCGATCGAGGCGCTGATCGCGACCGCCGAGGCGAAGCTGCGCGCCGACTGGCCCGAGGTATCGGCGCTCTACGTCAAGCCGAAGGCGGGGCTGCCGACCTTAGACACCCGTTCGCCCTGAGCCTGTCGAAGGGCTGTTCTTCTCATCTGCCGAAGAAAGAAGAGCAGTGCTTCGACAAGCTCAGCACGAACGGGTCTGATATCTGTCGTTCTTACTGCGAAGGGGCGAGCTTGGTGTTGAGCACCCAGCCGACATTGTCGTTCTCGTCCGCGACTTCCCACCACAGGCCGGCCTTGTTGCCGGTCGGGTAGAGGATCGCGCCCGGCGGCAGCGTGCGGATCGTCGGTGAGGTCGCAACGCCGGTCTTGTGCAACGCGACCGGCCCCATCGTCGTGAACGTCTTCTTGGGCGCGGCCTCGGCGGTGCCGGTCTGGCCGGGCTGCACGAGACCGAGATCGGTCACCATCTTCGAATAGGCCTGGATGAAGGCGAGCGTGACGATGCGACCGATGTCGGTGTTGTCGTAACCGCCGCCGACCGCCGCGAGGCCGCCGCCGAAGAAGCCGGCGCCGCCGCCGCCGAAGCTGATGTCGTTCTTGGCGGCATAGCCTTCCTCGGTCTGCAGCGTCTCGGTGGTGCGGACGTTGGTGATGCTGAGCACCGTGTTGGCTTCGAGCTTGCGCGTGCTTATGCCGCCGGCGAGCGCGCCGAAGCGGCCGCCGATCAGGCCGCCGATGCCTGCGCCGATCGCGCCGCCGCCCGAATTGTGGTTCGCCGCCTGCACCTCGGCGACGAGGACGTAGTCGGCCGCCTTGATCTGGCCCTGACCGACGTTCGAGCCGCGCTGCAGGCCGAGGCCGCCGCCGACGTTGCGCTCGAGCTGCGCGGCCTGGAGGCCGGCGCCGCGATCGACGAGGTTGAAGCAGCCGGAGCGCTGCACGAGCACCTTGAGCAGCTTCGAGGGCGGCGCGAGGCTGTACTGCGTCCAGCCGCTGGGATCGTCGCCGTCGACGATCGAGATCGTGCCGAGCTTGCGCGTGCAGCGCGGCACGTCGTTCTCGGCCTGCTGCTGCATCTTCTGCGCACCCGACGGACCGGCGGCGAACGCGGGCGCCGGTGCGATCGCGCCGAGCACGAGCGCGGACGAGAGCATAGCGGATGAAACGGACGACAGGCGACGCATCGGAAAATCTCCCCCAAGATAACGGCGCGACCTATTTGCGCCGGGGTGTTAGCAAAGGCCGAGGGGAGCGCCAAGCGCGCCGGAGCCCGGTTGGTCGCGAACTAGGCGGGGTCGGCGTTCGGCGCTGTGACGCCGCGCACAGCGTGCGGGCCGGCGGGGCAGCGGTTGACCCGCAGGGGTCGTGTGCGTATAGGCCGCGCCGGTTCGTGACGCCCGTGCGTCCCGTGCTGCTTGAACATTGCCGATCGTAAGGTCTTGGGCTCGGGCGGGCCGAATCGTGTTCCGCCGGAGCCTTCGCGCATTTGCGGTTCGGCAAAGTAACCGCCGGTGGATGGCCGGTAACGCAAGGTGAAGGGCTTCATGCCGACGATCAACCAGTTGGTCCGCAAGGGCCGCGAAGCGCAGAAGGCCAAATCGAAGGTCCCTGCGATGGAGCAGAACCCGCAGAAGCGCGGCGTCTGCACCCGTGTCTATACGACTACCCCGAAGAAGCCGAACTCGGCGCTGCGCAAGGTGGCCAAGGTCCGCCTGACGAACAGCCGCGAAGTCATCAGCTACATTCCGGGCGAGGGTCACAACCTCCAGGAGCACTCGGTGGTGCTGATCCGCGGCGGCCGCGTGCGCGACTTGCCGGGCGTGCGCTATCACGTGCTGCGCGGCGTGCTCGACACGCAGGGCGTGAAGGACCGCAAGCAGTCCCGTTCCAAGTACGGCGCCAAGCGTCCGAAGTGACCTGCCGAAGGCAGGTCATCCCGGCGCAGGCCGGGATCCAGTCAAAGGATCAGTAAGCCCCGGACGGGTTCCGGATCAGGCTGAAGAATGAAGGAACGCTATCATGTCCCGTCGTCGTCGCCCCGAGAAGCGCGAGATCCTGCCGGACCCGAAGTTCGGCGACATCGTGCTCTCTAAGTTCATGAATTCCGTGATGCTCGACGGCAAGAAGTCCGTCGCCGAGGGCATCCTCTACTCCGCGTTGGAGACCATCGAGACGCGCGCCAAGCGCGATCCGCTGCAGGTCTTCCACGATGCGCTCAACAATGTGAAGCCGGGTATCGAGGTCCGCAGCCGCCGCGTCGGCGGCGCGACCTACCAGGTCCCGGTCGAGGTGCGCGTCGAGCGCGCGCAGGCGCTCGCGATCCGCTGGCTGATCACGGCGGCGCGCAACCGCTCGGAGCACACCATGTCGGGCCGCCTTTCGGGCGAGCTGATGGATGCCGCGAACAATCGCGGCAACGCGGTCAAGAAGCGCGAGGACACGCACCGCATGGCCGAAGCGAACCGCGCCTTCAGCCACTACCGCTGGTAAGTTTCGTATCTATATCGGGGCGGGTGCCTTCAGGTGTCCGACCCCAACATTGCTGATCCGTTCGGTTCGAGCTTGTCGAGAACCGGCCCGATGCGCTCAGAGCCCGCTTCTCGACAGGCTCGAAGCGAACGGTTGGATCGGCGGCAAGAATTCGTAGCGCCGGATCCGCCGGCATCGGAGTAAGACACATGGCCCGCAGCCATCCGCTCGACCGTTATCGCAATATCGGCATCATGGCGCATATCGACGCCGGCAAGACGACGACGACCGAGCGCATCCTCTATTACACCGGCAAGTCCTACAAGATCGGCGAGGTCCATGAGGGCACCGCGACGATGGACTGGATGGAGCAGGAGCAGGAGCGCGGCATCACGATCACGTCGGCCGCGACGACCTGCTTCTGGCGGGCCGAGGAAGGCAAGGGCGAAGAGCACCGCATCAACATCATCGACACGCCCGGGCACGTCGATTTCACGATCGAGGTCGAGCGTTCGCTGCGCGTGCTCGATGGCGCGGTCGCCTGCTTCGACGGCGTTGCCGGCGTCGAGCCGCAGTCCGAGACGGTGTGGCGCCAGGCCGACAAGTACGGCGTGCCGCGGATGTGCTTCATCAACAAGCTCGATCGCACCGGCGCGGACTTCTATTATTGCGTGAACTCGATCATCGATCGCCTCGGCGCGCGTCCGCTCGTGCTTTATCTCCCGATCGGCATCGAGGGCGGCTTCAAGGGTCTCGTCGATCTCGTCGAGAACCGCGCGATCATCTGGCTCGAGGAGTCGCTCGGCGCGAAGTTCGAATATCAGGACATTCCCGCGGACCTGGCCGACAAGGCGGCCAAGTATCGCAGCGAGCTGATCGAGATGGCCGTCGAGCAAGACGACGACGTCATGGAGCAGTATCTCGAGGGCAACGAGCCCGACGTCGCGACGCTGAAGAAGCTGATCCGCAAGGGTACGCTCGCGATGGCGTTCGTGCCGATCGTCTGCGGCTCGGCGTTCAAGAACAAGGGCGTGCAGCCGCTGCTGGACGCGGTGGTCGACTATCTGCCGAGCCCGCTCGACGTGCCCGCGATCAAGGGCGTGAAGCTCGACGGCGAGACGCCGGACGAGCGCCCGTCCTCGGACACCGAGCCGTTCTCGGCGCTGGCGTTCAAGATCATGAACGACCCGTTCGTCGGCACGCTGACCTTCGCGCGTATCTATTCGGGCAAGCTCGACGCCGCCTCGCAGGTGCTGAACTCGGTCAAGGACAAGAAGGAAAAGGTCGGCCGCATGCTGCTGATGCATGCGAACAGCCGCGAGGACATCCAGGAGGCCTATGCCGGCGACATCGTCGCGCTCGCGGGCCTGAAGGACACCACGACCGGCGACACGCTCTGCGCGCAGAACGCGCCGATCATCCTCGAGCGGATGGAGTTCCCCGAGCCGGTTATCGAGCTCTCGGTCGAGCCGAAGACGAAGGCCGACCAGGAGAAGATGGGCGTCGCGCTCAACCGGCTTGCGCGCGAGGATCCATCCTTCCGCGTCTCGACCGACCATGAGAGCGGCCAGACGATCATCAAGGGGATGGGCGAGCTCCACCTCGAGATCCTCGTCGACCGCATGAAGCGCGAGTTCAAGGTCGAGGCCAATGTCGGTGCGCCGCAGGTCGCCTATCGCGAATATCTCGCGAAGAAGGTCGACGTCGATTACACCCACAAGAAGCAGTCGGGCGGCTCGGGCCAGTTCGGTCGCGTCAAGGTGACGGTGATCCCCGGCGAGCGCGGCTCGGGCTACCAGTTCATCGACGAGGTCAAGGGCGGCAACATCCCGAAGGAATATATCCCGTCGGTCGAGAAGGGCTTCCGCGAAACCGCCGAGACCGGTTCGCTGATCGGTTTCCCGATCGTCGACTTCGAGGTGCACCTGACCGACGGCGCCTATCATGACGTCGACTCGTCGGCGCTGGCGTTCGAGATCTGCGCGCGCGGCGCGATGCGCGAAGTCGCGCAGAAATCGGGCATCAAGATCCTCGAGCCGATCATGAAGGTCGAGGTCGTCACGCCCGAGGATTATCTCGGCGACGTGATCGGCGACTTGAACAGCCGCCGCGGCCAGATCCAGGGCACCGACACGCGCGGCAACGCCCAGGCGGTCGAGGCGCAGGTCCCGCTCGCCAACATGTTCGGCTACGTCAACCAGCTGCGCTCGTTCACCCAGGGTCGCGCGCAGTACACGATGCAGTTCAGCCACTATGACGAGGTCCCCTCGAACGTGGCGGAAGAGGTGAAGGCCAAGCTGGCTTAAGGCTGGCACTGGCTGAAAAAGCTGCTATGGGCGCCCACCTTGAAGCGGGCGCCCGCTCATTCCAAGCAATTCGAAGCAAGGTAGGACCACATGGCGAAGGCGAAATTCGAGCGGAATAAGCCGCACTGCAACATCGGCACCATCGGGCACGTCGATCACGGCAAGACGTCGCTCACGGCCGCCATCACCAAGGTGCTCGCCGAGACCGGCGGCGCGACGTTCGTCGATTATGCCAACATCGACAAGGCTCCCGAGGAGCGCGAGCGCGGCATCACCATCTCGACCGCGCACGTCGAGTATGAGACCCAGGCCCGCCACTATGCGCACGTCGATTGCCCGGGCCACGCCGACTATGTGAAGAACATGATCACCGGCGCCGCGCAGATGGACGGCGCGATCCTCGTCGTCTCGGCGACCGACGGCCCGATGCCGCAGACCCGCGAGCACATCCTGCTCGCGCGCCAGGTCGGCGTGCCGCAGCTCGTCGTGTTCATGAACAAGGTCGACCTGGTCGACGATCCCGAGATTCTCGAGCTCGTCGAGCTCGAGATCCGCGAGCTCCTCTCGAAGTACGAGTTCGACGGCGACAATATTCCGATCATCCCGGGGTCGGCGGTCGCGGCGCTCGAGGGCAAGACTCCCGAGATCGGCCACGACGCGGTGCTGAAGCTGATGGCGGCGGTCGACGACTGGATCCCGCAGCCGGAGCGTCCGCTCGACAAGTCGTTCCTGATGCCGATCGAGGACGTGTTCTCGATCTCGGGCCGCGGCACCGTCGTCACCGGCCGCGTCGAGACCGGCATCGTCAAGGTCGGCGAGGAAGTCGAGATCGTCGGTATCAACGACACCCGCAAGACCGTCGTCACCGGCGTCGAGATGTTCCGCAAGCTGCTCGATCAGGGTCAGGCCGGCGACAACATCGGCGCGCTGCTCCGCGGCGTCGGTCGTGAGGAAGTCGAGCGCGGCCAGGTTCTCGCCAAGCCCGGCTCGATCACGCCGCACACCGAGTTCTCGGCCGAGGTCTATGTGCTCTCGAAGGACGAGGGCGGCCGCCACACGCCGTTCTTCGCCAACTACCGTCCGCAGTTCTACTTTCGCACGACCGACGTGACGGGCGAAGTGACTCTGCCGGAGGGCACCGAGATGGTGATGCCGGGTGACAACGTCTCGCTGAAGATCAAGCTCATCGCGCCAATCGCGATGGACCAGGGCCTGCGCTTCGCGATCCGCGAGGGCGGCCGCACGGTCGGCGCCGGCGTCGTCGGTTCGATCACGAAGTAATCGGTTGATAGGGGCGGCCGGCTCCGCTAAGGGGCCGGCCGCTTTTGTTTTGCTCCGAAGCATCGGAGCCGGCTCTTTCGCATCGGTAGGGACGCTAAGAAGGTCTTATGGACACGAACATCCGCATTCGCCTGAAGGCGTTCGATCACCGCGTGCTCGATCAGGCGACCGGCGACATCGCCGAGACCGCCCGACGTACCGGCGCGCTCATCCGCGGCCCGATCCCGCTGCCGACGCACATCAACAAGTTCACCGTCAACCGTGGGCCGCACATCGACAAGAAGTCGCGCGAGCAGTTCGAGGTGCGCACCTACAAGCGCCTGCTCGACATCGTGCAGCCGACCCCGCAGACCGTCGACGCTTTGATGAAGCTCGACCTCGCGGCAGGTGTTGATGTCGAGATCAAACTCGCGTAGGAGCGCGGGCTTCCGACGGACGGCGATTCATCGCTGACCGTCATCCCGGCGGAGGCTGGGATCCATGTCTCCCCCGGCGCAAGCCGTGGTAGAGATAGACCCCAGCCTACGCTGGGGTGACGACATAGGGATACCGAACGGCAGCTGTCCTTCAAGGAAGCGCCGTTGCCTGCGTCCCCGCTGTCACTATGCGGTGAGTTTCACCAAAATAGTGATTCCGGCCCTGGCGGGGGCGTTTTGCTGTTGGGCTGGGGCTCCGGCGCCTGGGTTCCCATCGAAGCCTGCTTTGATGGGGTTCTTGACCGGGGCCTTTTTCGTTGGACACGCCCGCGCGTCGCGCGGGCCTCTGTGGGGAGTAATGGATCATGCGCACTGGCGTGATCGCGAAGAAGATGGGCATGACCCGCCTCTTCCAGGAGGACGGACGGCACGTGCCCGTCACCGTATTGCAGCTCGACGGCGTTCAGGTCGTCGCGCGCCGCGAGACCGACCGCGACGGCTATACCGCCGTTCAGCTCGGCGCGGGCGTCGCCAAGGCGAAGAACGTCGCCAAGCCGCAGCGCGGTCATTTCGGCAAGGCGCAGGTCGAGCCCAAGGCCTACGTCGCCGAGTTCCGCGTGACCGAGGACAATCTCCTCGACGTCGGCGCCGAGCTTTCGGCGGATCATTTCGTCGCCGGCCAACTCGTCGATATCCAGGGCCGCACGCAGGGCAAGGGCTTTGCCGGCGGCATGAAGCGCTGGAATTTCGGTGGCCTCCGCGCCACGCACGGCGTCTCGGTCTCGCACCGCTCGCTCGGTTCGACCGGCAACCGGCAGGATCCCGGCCGCGTCTTCAAGAACAAGAAGATGGCCGGTCACATGGGTGACAAGAACCGCACCCAGCAGAATCTCGAGATCGTCCGCACCGATCCGGCGCGCGGCCTCATCTTCGTCAAGGGCTCGGTGCCGGGCTCGAAGGGCGGCTGGCTGCTCGTCCACGACTCGGTGAAGGTGCCGCTCCACGCCGATGCGCCGAAGCCCGCAGGCCTCAAGGCGTTCGCCGAGGAGATCGCGCACGAGCACGCGCCGGCCGGCATGGTCGACGAAGGCGCGGTGCACGAGCTGCCGGCGCTGCCGAGCGACGCGGAGGTCCAAGCCGGCGTCGAGGCGGCGGATGCCGCGGCCGAGCCGCATCACGAGTCCCCGGGCGAGCAGGGCGCGTCGACGCCCGGCAGCGACGGCACGACGGAGGGCTGATCAGATGAAGATTCAGGTTCAGTCTCTTGGCGGCAATGCCGGCGGTGATATCGAGCTTTCGGACGCGGTGTTCGGCCTCGAGCCGCGCGCCGACATCCTGCACCGCGTCGTGACGTGGCAGCTCGAGAAGCGCCGCGGCACCGCGCGTCCGACCCGCGAGCGCGCTGACGTTGCGCGTTCGGGCAAGAAGTTCGGCCGCCAGAAGGGCGGCGGCACCGCCCGTCACGGCGATCGCCGCGCTCCCGTCTTCATCGGCGGCGGCAAGGCGCACGGCGCCCGGCTGCGCGACTTCGACCCGTCGCTCAACAAGAAGGTGCGCGCGCTCGGCCTTCGGATGGCGCTCTCCTCGAAGGCGAAGGACGGCAAGCTCATCGTCGTCGACGCGCTCGACGTCGCCGACGGCAAAACCAAGGCGCTCGCCGGGCAGCTGACCGCACTCGGCTTCGGCAAGACCGCGCTGGTCATCGACGGCGACGCCGTCAACGTCAGCTTCGCGCGTGCGTCCAACAACCTGTCGACGGTCAACCTGCTGCCGGCGGTGGGCGCGAACGTCTATGATATCCTGAAGCATGAGACGCTGGTGCTGACGCGCGCCGCGGTCGAGAAGCTGGAGGCGCGTTTCAATGGCTAAGAAGCCGACCGCTTCGGCGGTGGACAATCGTCATTACGACGTGATCCTCAGCCCCCACATCACCGAGAAGTCGACGCTGCTTTCCGAGCAGAACGCCGTCGTCTTCAAGGTCGCGCGTGACGCGTCGAAGCCCGAGATCAAGGCCGCGATCGAGGCGCTGTTCTCGGTCAGCGTCACCGGCGTGAACACGATCACGCAGAAGGGCAAGACCAAGCGGTGGAAGGGTGCGCCCTATCGCCGCCAGGACTTCAAGAAGGCGGTCGTGACGCTGGCCGAGGGCCAGTCGATCGACGTGACCACGGGAATCTGACGCCATGGCGCTCAAGCATTACAACCCGACCAGCCCGGCGCGCCGCGGCCTCATCCTCGTCGACCGGTCGAGCCTCTACAAGGGCAAGCCGGTCAAGGCGCTGACCGAGGGCCTGCGCAAGTCCGGTGGCCGCAACAACCAGGGCCACGCCACCGCGCGCGGCATCGGCGGCGGCCACAAGCAGAAGTATCGCTACATCGACTTCAAGCGTCGCAAGTGGGACGCGCCCGCGACCGTCGAGCGGATCGAATATGATCCCAACCGCTCGGCCTTCATCGCGCTGGTCAAGTATGAAGACGGCGAGCAAGCCTACGTCATCGCGCCGCAGCGGCTCGCCGCCGGCGACACGATCGTCGCGGGCAAGAAGACCGACGTGAAGCCGGGCAATGCGATGGAGATCGGCCAGGTTCCGGTCGGCACCATCGTCCACAATGTCGAGATGAAGCCGGGCAAGGGCGGCCAGATCGCGCGCGCCGCGGGCACTTATGTGCAGGTCGTCGGCCGCGATCGCGGCATGGTGATCGTTCGCCTCAACTCGGGCGAGCAGCGCTATATCCGTTCGGACTGCATGTGCTCGGTGGGCGCGGTGTCGAACCCTGACAACGCCAACACCTATCTGGCGAAGGCCGGCCGCAACCGCTGGCTCGGCAAGCGCCCGCTCACCCGCGGCGTCGC
Organism: Sphingomonadaceae bacterium; assembly: GCA_019239915.1. Classification (GTDB taxonomy): domain Bacteria; phylum Pseudomonadota; class Alphaproteobacteria; order Sphingomonadales; family Sphingomonadaceae; genus Solisphingomonas. The sequence goes on along the minus strand of JAFAZF010000063.1, from coordinate 104,853 downwards.
CAAGAACCCGGTCGACCACCCGCACGGCGGCGGCGAAGGCCGCACATCGGGCGGCCGCCATCCGGTGACCCCCTGGGGCAAGCCGACCAAGGGCGCCAAGACGCGCCATAACAAGGCGACGGACAAGATGATCATCCGTTCGCGTCACGCCCGGAAGAAGAGGTAATCCGCGATGGCTCGTTCCGTCTGGAAAGGTCCGTTCGTCGACCTTCATCTGCTCAAGAAGGCGCAGACTGCCCAGGAATCCGGGCAGCGCTCGCCGATCAAGACCTGGTCGCGCCGCTCGACCATCCTGCCTGATTTCGTCGGGCTGACGTTCAACCTCTACAACGGCCGCAAGTTCGTGCCGGTGTCGGTGAACGAGGACATGGTCGGCATGAAGCTCGGCGAGTTCGCGCCCACGCGCTACTTCCCGGGTCACGCCGCCGACAAGAAGGGCAAGCGCTGATGTCGAAGCCTGCTGCACCCCGTAAGGTGGGCGACAAGGAAGCGCTCGCGCTCGCGACCAGCGTGCGCGGCAGCCCCTACAAGCTCAATCTCGTCGCCGGCCTGATCCGCAACAAGAAGGCTTCGGATGCGATGAGCATCCTCGCCTTCTCGAACAAGGCGATGGCGGTCGACGTTCGCAAGTGCCTCGCATCGGCCATCGCGAACGCCGAGAACAACCACAATCTCGACGTCGACGCGCTTGTCGTGAAGGAAGCCTCGGTCGGCAAGGGCCTGGTGATGAAGCGCTTCGCGACGCGTGCGCGCGGCCGCTCGAGCCGGGTCATCAAGCCGTTCAGCCGTCTGCGCATCGTCGTGCGCGAGCAGGAAGAAGCATAATGGGCCAGAAGTCGAACCCGATCGGCATGCGGTTGCAGATCAACCGCACCTGGGACAGCCGCTGGTACGCCGACGGCGAGGACTATGGCCGGCTGCTGCTCGAGGATCTTAAGATCCGCACTCACATCTTCAAGACGCTGCCGCAGGCGGCGATCTCGAAGGTGGTGATCGAGCGTCCGGCCAAGCTGTGCCGCATCTCCGTCTATGCCGCGCGCCCGGGCGTGATCATCGGCAAGAAGGGTGCGGACATCGAGAAGCTCCGCAAGGCGCTCGGCAAGATGACGGCGAGCGACGTCTCGTTGAACATCGTCGAGATCCGCAAGCCCGAGATCGACAGCCGCCTCGTCGCGCAGTCGGTCGCCGACCAGCTCGAGCGCCGCGTCGCGTTCCGCCGCGCGATGAAGCGCGCGGTGCAGTCGGCGCTGCGCCTCGGTGCCGAGGGCATCCGCATCACCTGCGCCGGCCGTCTCGGCGGCGCGGAGATCGCGCGCACCGAATGGTATCGCGAGGGCCGCGTGCCGCTGCACACGCTGCGCGCGAACGTCGACTATGCCGAGGCCGAGGCGCACACCGCCTATGGCGTCTGCGGCGTCAAGGTCTGGATCTTCAAGGGTGAGATCCTCGGCCACGACCCGCTCGCGCAGGACCGCCTCATGATGGAAGCGCAGACCTCGGGGGTCCGTCCGGCGCGCTGAGCAGGGAGCACCTCCCTCTCAGCTTCGCCTGATCGGCCGTCGTCACGGTGTCAGAAGGTTAGAAGAACATGCTGCAACCGAAGCGTACCAAGTTCCGCAAGGCCCATAAGGGCCGCATCCATGGCGATGCCAAGGGCGGGACGCAGCTCAACCAGGGCGCCTACGGCCTCAAGGCGGTCGAGCCCGAGCGCATCACCGCGCGCCAGATCGAGGCCGCGCGCCGTGCGATCACGCGCCACATCAAGCGCCAGGGCCGCCTCCACATCCGCATCTTCCCGGACGTGCCGGTCTCGTCGAAGCCCGCCGAGGTCCGCATGGGCTCGGGCAAGGGCGCGCCCGAATTCTGGGTCGCCCGCGTGAAGCCGGGCCGCATCCTGTTCGAGCTCGAGGGCGTCGCGGGTCCGATCGCGCGCGGCGCTTTCGAGCGTGCCGCCGAGAAGCTGCCGATCAAGACGCGCATCGTCGCCCGCCTGGGCGACACCAGCCACCTGGTCGGGGAAGAGTGATCATGGCGAAGAACGACAGCGGCAAGATCAGCGACCTTAAGGTCGCGACCGACGACCAGCTCTCGACCCAACTGGGCGAGCTCAAGCGCGAGCAGTTCAATCTGCGCTTCCAGGCGGCCACCGGCCAGCTCGAGAAGGCGGCGCGCGTCCGCGAGGTCCGCAAGACCATCGCTCGCATCAAGACCCTGCAGACGCAGCGCGCGTCTGCGGCCAAGGCTTAAGGAGTAGCTCGCGATGCCGAAGCGCGTGCTGACGGGGACGATCGTCTCCGACAAGACCGACAAGACGGTGGTGGTGAAGGTGGAGCGGCGCGTGAAGCACCCGCTCTACGGCAAGATCGTCCGTCGCTCGAAGAAGTATCACGCCCATGACGAGGGCAACGAGTATCGCGAGGGCGAGACCGTGCGCATCGAGGAGACCGCGCCGATCTCGAAGCTCAAGACTTGGCGCGTCATCGAGCGTGTCGGCGCCGCCGCGCCGGCCGAAGCCGCTTAAGGGAGGGCTGACACATGATCCAGATGCAGTCCAACCTCGACGTCGCCGACAACTCGGGCGCCAAGCGCGTCCAGTGCATCAAGGTGCTCGGCGGCTCGAAGCGTCGCACCGCGACCGTCGGCGACATCATCGTCGTCTCGATTAAGGAAGCGCAGCCGCGTGGCCGCGTGAAGAAGGGCGACGTCCATCGCGCCGTGATCGTGCGCACCGCCAAGGACATCCATCGTCCCGACGGCTCGACGATCCGCTTCGACTCGAACGCCGCGGTCCTCGTCAACAAGAACGAGGAGCCGATCGGCACCCGCATCTTCGGCCCGGTGGTCCGCGAGCTCCGCGCCAAGGGTCACATGAAGATCATTTCGCTCGCGCCCGAGGTGCTGTGATGGCTGCTGCGAAGATCAAGAAGGGCGATCAGGTGATCGTCCTGTCCGGCAAGGACAAGGGCAAGACCGGTACGGTCACCAAGGCCATGCCGAAGGACGGCAAGGTGATCGTCGGCGGCGTCAACGTCGCGACGCGGCACCGCAAGCCGAGCCAGGCCAACCCGCAGGGCGGTCTCGAGCGGATCGAGGCGCCGCTGCACATCTCGAAGGTCGCGCACGTCACCGCCGACGGCAAGCCGACGCGCGTGCGCTTCGAGACCCGCGACGGCAACAAGGTCCGCGTCGCGGTCAAGACTGGAGACGCGATCAATGGCTGATGCTTACAAGCCTCGCCTCAAGAAGCTGTACGAGGACCGCATCGCCAAGGCGATGACGGAGAAGTTCGGCTATGCGAACCCGATGCAGGTACCCAAGCTCGACAAGATCGTGCTGAACATGGGCGTCGGCGAGGCGACGCAGGATAAGAAGCGCGTCGAGACCGCGGCCGTCGAGATGACGCAGATCGCCGGCCAGAAGGCGGTCGTCACCAAGGCGAAGAAGTCGATCGCGCAGTTCAAGCTGCGCGAGGGCATGCCGATCGGCTGCAAGGTGACGCTGCGCCGCGAGCGAATGTACGAGTTCCTGGATCGCTTCGTGACGATCGCGCTGCCGCGCGTGCGCGACTTCCGTGGCCTTTCGGACAAGAGCTTCGACGGCCGCGGCAACTATGCCACCGGCATCAAGGAGCAGCTGATCTTCCCCGAGATCAGCTACGACAAGGTCGACAAGATCCGCGGCATGGACGTGATCATCACGACCACCGCGAACACCGACGAGGAAGCGCGCGAGCTGCTTCGCCTGTTCGGTTTCCCCTTCCCGCAGCCGCAGGCTGAAAAGCAGGCCGCCTGAGGCGCGATTAGGAAAGAGAGCTTAAGTCCATGGCGAAACTGAGTTCGATCAACAAGAACGAGCGGCGCAAGCGGCTCGTGAAGCAATATGCCGGCAAATACGCCAAGCTGCGCGCGATCGCCGACGACAAGACGGCGGACGATACCGAGCGGCTGATGGCGCGGCTGAAGATGGCGGAGCTGCCGCGCAACGCGAATCCGACGCGGGTGCGCAACCGCTGCATGCTCACCGGGCGCCCGCGCGCCTATTATCGCAAGTTCAAGCTCGCGCGCGTGATGCTGCGCGATCTCGCCAACAAGGGGATGATCCCCGGCGTGGTCAAGTCGAGCTGGTAAGGGCGAGCAAGAGATGATCAACGATCCCCTGGGTGATCTCATCACCCGCATCCGCAACGGCCAGCGCGCGCGCAAGGACTCGGTGGTGACGCCGGCGTCCAAGCTGCGTGCGCGCGTGCTCGACGTGCTTCAGCGCGAAGGCTATATCCGCGGCTATTCCGACGAACCCGTCGGCGGCCATCCGGGCATCCGCATCGAGCTCAAATATTTCGAGGGTCAGCCCGCGATCCAGCATGTCGCGCGCGTCTCGAAGCCGGGCCGCCGCGTCTATAGCGGGTCGAAGGACCTGCCGCGCGTGCGCAATGGCCTCGGCATCACCATCGTCTCGACGCCGAAGGGCGTTCTCTCCGACGCGGAAGCGCGCGAGCAGAATGTCGGCGGCGAGGTTCTCGCGGAGGTCTTCTGATGAGCCGCATCGGCAAGAAGCCGGTTCCGATTCCGGCCGGTGTCACCGCGACGATCGCGGACGGCCAGCTCTCGGTGAAGGGCCCCAAGGGCACGCTCTCGATCGCGCTCGCCGACGAGGTGACGTACGAGGTGGGCGAGGGCGGCGTCTCCGTCCAGCCGGCGAACGACACCAAGCGCGCGCGCTCCTTCTGGGGCATGCAGCGGACGCTGGTGCAGAATCTGGTGACCGGCGTGACGGAGGGCTTCTCGAAGCAGCTCCAGATCACCGGCGTCGGCTATCGCGCCAACGCGCAGGGCAAGAAGTTGAAGCTCCAGCTCGGCTACAGCCACGACGTCGACATGGACGTGCCGGAAGGCATCACCGTCGCGACGCCGGACCAGACCACGGTCAACATCACCGGCATCGACAAGCAGCAGGTCGGCCAATTCGCCGCCGAGATCCGCCGCTGGCGCAAGCCGGAGCCCTACAAGGGCAAGGGCATCAAATATGCCGGCGAGTATATCTTCCGGAAGGAAGGGAAGAAGAAATAATGGCCAAGCTCTCCATCTTCGAGAAGCGCCGCCAGCGCGTGCGCACCGCGCTCGCCAAGCGCGGCGGCGGGCGGCCGCGGCTCAGCGTGCACCGCTCGGGCCGGCACATCTACGCGCAGGTGATCGACGACGCGGCGGGCAAAACCGTCGCCTCCGCCTCGACGCTCGAGAAGGACGCGCGTGCGTCCACCGGTGCGAACGTCGACGCGGCGACCGCGGTCGGCCAGCGCGTCGCCGAGCGCGCCAAGGCGGCGGGCGTGAGCGCGGTCGTCTTCGATCGCGGCGGCTTCCTCTATCATGGGCGCGTCAAGGCGCTCGCGGACGCCGCCCGTGAGGGCGGTCTGGAGTTCTGACGATGGCTGACGAGACCGAAAACACCGGTGCGCCCGAGGGTGGCGCTCCGCAGGAGGCGCAGGGCTTCGGCGCGGGTCCGGGCGGCCCGGGCGGCCCCGGCGGCGGTCGTGGCCCGCGCGGCGGTCGTGGCGGTCGTGGCGGCGGCCGTGACGGTGGTCGCGGCGGTCGGGACGGCAATCGCGGGCGTCGCGACGGCAATCGCGGTGGTGCCGACGAAGGCGGCGAGGAGTTCATCGAGAAGCTCGTCCACATCAACCGCGTCTCCAAGACGGTGAAGGGCGGCAAGCGCTTCGGCTTCGCGGCGCTGGTCGTCGTCGGCGACGGCAAGGGCCGCGCGGGCTTCGGCCACGGCAAGGCGCGCGAAGTGCCCGAGGCGATCTCGAAGGCGACCGCATCGGCCAAGAAGGCGATGGTCCGCGTGCCGCTGCGCGAGGGGCGCACGCTCCATCATGACGGCAACGGCCATTTCGGCGCCGGCCGCGTGACGCTGCGCTCGGCGCCGGCGGGCACCGGCATCATCGCCGGCGGCCCGATGCGCGCGATCTTCGAATCGCTCGGCGTGCACGACGTCGTCACCAAGTCGGTCGGCACGTCGAACCCGTACAACATGATCCGTGCGACGTTCGAAGCGCTCAAGGATCAGTCCAGCCCCAAGTCGGTGGCGCAGCGTCGCGGCAAGAAGATCGCCGACCTGCTCGGCCGTGCGGCGGGTGCGTCGAAGGCGGAGGCTGCCGCCGACGCCGAGATGATCACGGAGTAAGCGCAAGTGGCGACGATCAAGATCAAGCAGATCGGTTCGCCGATCCGCCGCACCAAGGACCAGCGCGCGACGCTGATCGGCCTCGGGCTGAACAAGATGCATCGCGTGAGCGAGCTCGAGGACACGCCCGAAGTGCGCGGCATGATCCGCAAGCTTCCCCACATGGTGGAAGTGCTGGAAGGGTAACGACCCGCTAGCCCCCTCCCGCCTGACGGCGGGTTCCTCCCTCTCCCGCGAAAGCAGGAGAGGGGACTTTGCGCGAACATAGCGAAAGCGAGTGCACGACATGTCTTTTGAACTGAACGACATCCGCGACAACCAGGGCGCCCGCAAGGGCCGCGTCCGCGTCGGCCGCGGCATCGGCTCGGGGCTCGGCAAGACCGCCGGCCGCGGCCAGAAGGGCCAGAAGAGCCGCGAGGGCGTCTCGATCAAGGGCTTCGAGGGCGGCCAGATGCCGCTCCACATGCGGATCCCGAAGCGCGGCTTCAACAATCCGTTCGCCAAGGATCATGCCGAGGTCAATCTCGGCCAGCTCCAGGCGCTCGTCGATGCCGGCAAGCTTTCGGCGGACGGCACGATCGACCATGACGCGCTGAAGGCGGCAGGCGTCGCGCGCGGCGGCAAGCACGGCGTGCGCATCCTCGGCAAGGGCGCGCTCTCGGCGAAGCTCTCGTTCCGCGTCGCGGGCGTTACCGCCTCGGCGAAGGCGGCGATCGAGGCGGCGGGCGGCTCGGTCGAGGTGATCGAGGTCGTGCCGGCGGCGGAAAAGGCCGCGGCGAAGAAGAACAGCGTCCGCGACGCCAAGAAGGCGAAGCGCGCTTAGGCGCCGCCATGCTCCTGCGGAAGCAGGAGCATCGGTGGTTGGGGCGCAGCTCTTGCCGTAAACGGCTCCTGCTTTCGCAGGAGCACCGCGGCTGATTTCGCCGGCGCGTGCTCCATCGCAAACGCGCCGCTTCGGGCGAGACAAACGCTGAAGGACCACTATATGGAGCGGCGGGTGCGGGGGCGTACTCCGCCGCTTCATCGTTTTTCCTGAAGGTCGAGTAACGCATGGCAACCGCTGCCGAACGCAATATGGCCGCCAACCTCAGCCTGTCGAAGTTCGGCCAGGCGACCGAGCTCAAGAACCGGCTGTGGTTCACGCTCGGCGCGCTGATCGTCTACCGGCTGCTCTCGTTCGTGCCGCTGCCCGGCATCGATCCGCGCGCGCTGGCGACGCTGTTCAACACCACGCAGGGCGGCGTGCTCGATTTCTTCAACAATTTCTCGGGCGGCGCGCTGCATCGCATGTCGATCGTGGCGCTGGGCGTGATGCCATACATCACCGCCTCGATCGTCGTGCAGCTGTCGACCTCGCTGTCGCCGCAGCTCAACGCGATCAAGAAGGAAGGCGAGAGCGGCCGCAAGAAGCTCAACCAATATACCCGCTACGGCACCGTCGGCCTGACCGCGATCCAGGCCTATGGCATCGCCGTCGGGCTCGAGAGTTGGGGCGCGGGGCAGGGCCAGTCGGCCGTGATCGATCCCGGCCTGCTGTTCCGCGTCGTCACCGTGATCAGCCTCGTCGGCGGCACGATGTTCCTGATGTGGCTCGGCGAGCAGATCACCAGCCGCGGCATCGGCAACGGTGTCTCGCTCTTGATCATGTCGGGCATCCTCGCGCAGCTGCCGCAGACGCTCGGCAACGCGCTCGAAGGTATCCGCACCGGCGCCTCCTCGCCGCTGCTGGTGATCGGCGCCATCGCGCTGGTGGTCGGCCTGATCCTGTTCATCTGCTTCATGGAGCGCGCGCAGCGCCGCGTGCTCATCCAATATCCCAAGCGCCAAACCCAGCGCGGCATGATGCAGGCGGACAAGAGCTTCCTGCCGCTCAAGATCAACACCGCCAATGTGATCCCGCCGATCTTCGCCTCGTCGCTGCTCGCGATGCCGCTGACGATCACGCAGTTCGCCGGCAACCACCTTTCGGGCCAGAGCCGGTTCGGCGATTTCCTGATCTCGCTCAACCAGTGGATCGGGATCGATAGCCCGATCTATTTCGTGCTCTATGCGGCGGGCATCATCTTCTTCTCCTTCTTCTATACCGCGGTGGTGTTCAATCCGGAGGAGACGGCGGATAACCTCAAGCGCTATGGCGGCTTCATCCCCGGCATCCGCCCGGGCAAGAACACCGAGGTCTATCTTGATTACGTGTTGACCCGGATCACCGTCGTCGGCGCGGCCTATCTGACGCTGATCTGCATCGTGCCCGAAGCGGTGATGCCGCGCCATCTCGTCGGCTTCGGCGGCACCAGCCTGCTGATCGTCGTCAACGTGACGATGGACACCGTCGCACAGATCCAGAGCCACCTGCTCGCGCACCAATATGGCGACCTCATCAAGAAGGCGAAGCTCAAAGGAGGGGCATTGCGGCGATGAACATCATCTTGCTCGGGCCGCCGGGGGCGGGGAAAGGGACGCAGGCGGAGAAGCTCGTCGCCGAACGTGGCATGATCCAGCTCTCAACGGGCGATATGCTGCGCGCCGCGGTCAAGGCCGGCACCCCGGCCGGCCTCCAGGCCAAGGCGATCATGGACAAGGGCGGCCTGGTCTCGGACGCGATCGTCTCCGCGCTGATCGGCGAGCGGCTCGATGAGACCAAATCCAAGGAAGGCCGCGGCGGCGCGATCTTCGACGGCTATCCGCGCACCCAGGCGCAGGCGGAGGCGCTCGACTTCATCCTCGCCGAGCGCGGCCGCAAGCTCGATCACGTCATCGAGCTCGTCGTTGACGAGGAAGCGCTCGTCGAGCGCGTCGTCGGCCGCTTCAGCTGCGCCAATTGCGGCGCCGGCTATCATGACACGTTCAAGATGCCGAAGGTCGCGGACACCTGCGACGTATGCGGCCACCACGAGTTCAAGCGCCGCCCCGACGACAATGAGGAGACGGTGCGCACGCGCATGGAGGAATATCACGCCAAGACGGCGCCGATCCTGCCTTATTACGAAGAGCGCGGGCTGGTGAAGCGCGTCGACGGCATGGCCGAGATGGCAGCGGTTTCAAAGGAGATCGCGGCGATCCTAGACAGTGAGACAGTCGCGAGCTGAGTAGGGGCTCGGGGTCCTGAGAAACCCGTGCTCCGGCGGAGGCCGGGGCGCGGGATAGTGGGCGCGACGTTGCTTGCCTGCGCGCCGGCCTCCGCCGGAGCACGGAGCGGTATCCCCGCCAAATAGCGTCATGCCAGCGAAAGCTGGCATCTGGTGCGATAAGCGTATCTATTCGTCTCCCGAAACCCAGCTTTCCGCCGGGTTACCTGAAGGGAGGCGGCCATGCGGGCGTCCGTCATTTTCGCTGCCGCATTGTTCTCGGCCCCTGCCGTCGCCGCGATCACCTCGAGCAGCGATGTCGGCTTCGAGGTTTCGTCCAGCATTACTGTCCACGCCGACGCCGTCACCGCATGGCAGGCGCTCGGCCAGCCGCAGCTCTGGTGGGATGCCAAGCACACATGGTCCGGTTCGGCGGCGAATCTCAGCCTCGATCCGCACGTCGGCGGCTGCTTCTGCGAGGCGATGCCGGAGCGCGGCCGCATCGAGCATGGCCGCGTCATCGCGATCCTGCCGGGCAAGCTGCTGCGGCTGTCGGGCGCGCTCGGGCCGTTCCAGGAGCATGCCGTGGCTGGCACGCTCAGCCTCGCGATGCTGCCCGCGCCCGGGGGCACGACGATCAGCTTCACCTATGCGGTGGCGGGCTACATGCCGGGCGGAATGAAGGCGATCGCGCCGGCCGTCGACGCGGTGATCGCCGGCCAGCTCGCGCATCTCGCGGCGAAGCTCGGGGCAAGCCGTTGAGCGCGCTTGGCGCGCCGGGGGACAGTCACGTGCGCGTCGGTCTTGCAGCCGTAATCTAGCTGTCCTACCCCAAGCGACAGGAAATCCTTCGCGACACGACGAGGGCGACATGGGCCGCACAATCTCAATCAGGGGGTGCCACGATGGCCGTATCCGATCATGTCGACCTGCCGACGTTCCTCGAAGGCGTGAAGAAGCGTAACCCGGGTCAGCCCGAGTTCGTCCAGGCGGTGCAGGAAGTCGCCGAGGATATTTACGACTTCATCAAGGACAAGGAGGACTATCACTCCGAGCAGATCCTGCGCCGCATCGCGGAGCCGGACCGCGTCGTCTCCTTCCGCGTCTGCTGGGAAGACGATAACGGCAATGTCCGCGTCCAGCGCGGCTATCGCGTCCAGAACAACAACGCGATCGGCCCCTATAAGGGTGGCATCCGCTTCCATCCCTCGGTCAACGAGAGCGTGCTCAAGTTCCTCGCCTTCGAGCAGACCTTCAAGAACGCGCTGACTGGCCTGCCGATGGGCGGCGGCAAGGGCGGATCGAACTTCAATCCGAAGGGCAAGTCGGTCCGCGAGATCATGCGCTTCTGCCAGAGCTTCATGACGGAGCTTTATCGCCACATCGGCGCCGACGTCGATGTGCCCGCCGGTGACATCGGCGTGGGCGGCCGCGAGATCGGCTTCATGTTCGGCCAGTATAAGCGCATTACGAACCAGTTCACCGGCGTCCTCACCGGCAAGGGTCTCGAATATGGCGGCTCGCTGATCCGCCCCGAGGCGACCGGCTACGGCGCGGTCTATTTCCTCGCCAACATGCTCCGCACCAAAGGCCAGGATCTCGTCGGCAAGACCGCGGTGATCTCGGGCTCCGGCAACGTCGCGACGCATGCCGCGGAGAAGATCGTCCAGCTCGGCGGCAAGGTGCTGACCTTCTCCGACTCGGGCGGCTTCATCCACGATCCCGACGGCATCACCCAGGAGAAGATCGACTGGGTGAAGGAGCACAAGACCAAGCGCCGCGGCCGCATCCAGGATTATGCCGAGCAGTTCAAGGGCGCGACCTTCACCGAAGGCAAGACGCCATGGGGCGTGCCGTGCGACGCGGCACTGCCCTGCGCGACGCAGAACGAGCTCAACGGCGAGGATGCCAAGACGCTCGTCGCGAACGGCTGCAAGGCGGTTTCGGAAGGCGCCAACATGCCGACCGACCTCGCCGGCGTGCACGTCTTCAAGGATGCCCGCATCCTCTATGCGCCGGGCAAGGCGGCGAACGCCGGCGGCGTGGCGGTCTCGGGGCTGGAGATGAGCCAGAATTCCGAGCGCCGCTCCTGGAAGGAGGCGGAACTCCAGCAGCTCCTCCTCGACATCATGGAAGGCATCCACACCAGCTGCCTCACTTATGGGCAGGTCGACAAGGATCATGTCGACTACGTCAAGGGCGCGAACATCGCCGGCTTCAAGAAGGTCGCCGACGCGATGCTGGCCTACGGCGTGGTGTGAAGCCGCTCATATGAATCCGCCGTTCGCTTCGAGCAGCGTCGAGCTTGTCGAGACGCGGTTGTCGAGAAGCCGTCCCGAGTGGCCACTTCTCGACAAGCTCGAAGCGAGCGGAACGGAGTCAGACGAGGTCCGCACCTAAACATGAACACGCATGACAAAATTGTCATGCGTCCGAAAGCCCACCGAGACGCCGCCCCGCCTATCCCGCATGCGAGAGCCGCAGGGCTCCTCATGCTCGATCGGGGCGGCCGCCTCCTCCATGTACCCCTGGTTAGGCCGCACCGGTTGTCCGTCCGCCCGGCGTATTGACGCATCCGCCGGGCGGACACCCACTTTGCCGAGCGCGCGTCTTGTCGGAAGGCCGCTGCCGGCGCTAATCCGCGTGCCGGGGCAATGGGCGAAACGATGGGCCGCAAGATCCTCCTCGTCGAAGATGACAGCGAAACCGCGCTCTACCTGTCGCGCGGGCTCGCCGAAGAAGGGCATAGCGTCGAGCATGTCTCGGATGCGCGCGAGGGGCTCTATCTCGCCTCTGACATGGGTTTCGACCTCATCATCCTCGATCGCATGGTGCCGGGGATGGACGGGCTTTCGATGCTCCGCGCGCTGCGTGCTGCCGGCGTCGACACGCCGGTGCTGGTCCTCTCGGCACTGGCGACCGTCGGCGACCGCATCGAGGGACTGGAGGCGGGATCGGACGACTATCTCGTCAAGCCGTTCAGCTTCGCCGAGCTGCTCGCGCGCGCCAACGCGCTGCTGCGCCGCGCCGACGGCAAGGCCGCGGCGCCGGACCTGCGCCTCGTCGTCGGCGATCTCGAGATCGAGCCGCTCGCGCGTACCGTCAAGCGCGCCGGCAAGCAGATCGAGCTCAAGCCGCGCGAATATCGACTGCTCGAATATTTCGCGCGCAACGCCGGCCGCGTCGTCACCCGCACGATGCTGCTCGAGCAGGTGTGGGAATATCATTTCGATCCTGGCACCAACGTCATTGACGTCCATGTCAGCCGGCTGCGGCGCAAGATCGAGGACGGCTTCGATCAGCCGATCCTGCATACGGTCCGTGGCGCCGGCTACCGTCTCGCCGCGGCCGGTTGAGATTTTTCGCGGCGCTGCGCGTCGTGGCCCGCCACCGGCAAGGGCCGTTCGCACTGAGCCTGTCGAATTGCCGTACTCGTCCTTCGGCGGCAGTGAAGAAGTAAGAACGATGCTTCGACGAGCTCGGCACGAACGGATGGGGCGCAGGGTCGCGATCCCCGCCGGCGCCACGTGAGAACCCGCTTCCCGACGACATTCCGCATCGCCGCGCTGGCGGTGCTGCTGGCGCTCTCCTCCAATCTCGCGCTGGTCGGCTTTCTCTACGTGCGCACCCGCGATCAGGATCAGGCGGTGCGCGAGCGCATCCTCGAGGAGGCGCGCGCGCTAGCCGCGGTGGCTCCGGACAGCGCGCTCGACAAGGCGGTGCGCGACACGCTTGCGACCGGCGACAGCCAGCTCGTCGCCGAACGCTTCGATCGCGACGGTCGCCCGCTCGCCGGCAATGTCGGGCAGCTCCTGCCGCCGGTGGCGATGGCGGCGGGGCCGGTGCTGCAGATCAGCCGGCTGCGACTCACCGACGAGCCGGCGCCGTCCGAATGCGGCTATGTGGTGCGCTCGCTGGGCGCCGACGGCTGGCTGCTCTCGGGACGTGAACTCGGTGAGCGGTACGCGCTGCAGCGGACGATCGAGCGTTCGCTGCTGCTCGCGCTGGTGCTTTCGCTGGGGCTCGGCGTCGGCTGCGGCCTGCTGATCGCGCGCGATGTCGGCAAGCGCGTCTCGGCGCTGGCGGAAGGCGTCGATCAGGTCGCGGAGGTCAGCGGCGGCGCGCTCGATCGTCGCCTGCCGCTCACCGGCGCCGGCGATTCGTTCGATCGTCTCGCCGAGCGCATCAACCGCATGCTGGATCGCATCGAGCGGCTGATGAACGAGCTGCGGCTGCTCACCGACAGCCTCGCGCACGATCTGCGCTCGCCGGTCGGGCGGCTGCGCGCGCGTATCGAACGGGCGATGAACACGGCCGACGATGGCCAGCGTGACGTCCTGCTCGGCGGCGTGCTGCAGGAAACCGACACGCTGATGCGGATCATTGCGACGGTGCTGGAGATCGGCCGTTCCGAGGCCGGGGGCGGGCGCGAGCAGTTCGCCTGGCTCGATCCCAGGGCGTTGGTCGACGAGCTCGGCGAAATGTTCGAGCCGCTCGCCGAAGAGGCGGGGATCACGCTCGAAGTGCTCGGCAGCGGGCATGGCGCGATGCAGCTCTTCGGCCATGAGCAACTGCTCGCCCAGGCGGTCAGCAACCTCGTCGACAACGCCATGAAGCACGCCGCCGCGGGCGGCGCGATGCAGCTCTTCGCGCAACGCGATGGCGAGACCGTGCGGCTCGGCGTCGCCGATCGCGGTCCCGGCATCGCGCCCGCCGATCGCGAGGCCGCGCGCCGGCGCTTCGGCCGGCTCGATGCCTCGCGCAGCGTCGCCGGCGCCGGGCTCGGGCTGACGCTCGTGGAAGCGATCGCGCATCTTCACGGCGGCGTGCTCGAGCTCGACGACAATTGGCCGGGCTTGCGCGCGCAGCTGCATCTGCCGCTGCGCCAGGGCAGCATCGCGACCGCCGGCCGCGCCGCTTGACAGCGTGGTGAGTCGCGCTTACTTCGCTCGCATCCCGCAACCCGGACTTTCCGGCAGCGCTCGCGCGCCTGCCGCGTTATCTGTTTCCGGATTGGTCGGGCGAGCGACGAGATGGGGCGTCCGCCAGCCGCCCCGTGGAGCAGGAGAACGCATTTCATGGCACGTATCGCGGGTGTCAACATCCCGGACAACAAGCGCGTCGAGATCGCGCTGACCTACATCCACGGCATCGGTCCCAAGACCGCCAAGGACATCACCGCCAAGCTCGGCATCGAACCGGCCCGCCGCGTCAACACGCTATCGGATCAGGAGGTTCTCCAGATCCGCGAGACGATCGACGCGGCTTATTCGGTGGAGGGCGACCTTCGCCGTACGGTGGCGATGAACATCAAGCGCCTGATGGACCTCGCCTGCTATCGCGGCCTGCGCCACCGCAAGGGCCTGCCGGTTCATGGCCAGCGCACGCACACCAACGCGCGCACCCGTAAGGGCAAGGCCAAGCCGATCGCAGGTAAGAAGAAGTAGCAGCGAACGTCCTGCGGACGTTCGCGCCACTTCTTCTCCGAGCCCGCGCGAGAGCGCGGGTGCCGTCCGCTACAAGATACAGGTCAGGATCTTTCGATGTCCCGTGAACCCCAGCGCCTTCGCCGCCGCGAGCGCAAGAACATCACCGCCGGCGTCGCGCACGTGAACGCCAGCTTCAATAATACGATGATCACCATCACCGACGCGCAGGGCAACGCCATCGCGTGGTCGTCCGCCGGCATGATGGGCTTCAAGGGCAGCCGCAAGTCGACGCCCTACGCCGCGCAGGTCGCCGCCGAGGACGCCGGCAAGAAGGCCGCCGAGCACGGCGTCCGTACGCTCGAGGTCGAGGTCAAGGGGCCGGGTTCTGGCCGCGAGAGCGCGCTGCGCGCGCTGCAGGCGGTCGGTTTCCAGATCACCTCGATCCGCGACGTGACGCCGATCCCGCACAACGGTGTCCGCCCGTCGAAGCGCCGCCGCGTCTGATCTGCTTTGTCGCGGGCCCGTCGCCCGCACGATAGTCAAGCCCGCGGCGGACGCGCCGCGGTGCCAACCCCGAGGGGAATAGCATGGCCGTCAATGCCAAGAACTGGCAGGAAATGAAGAAGCCCAACGGGCTCGAGAAGAAGGCCGGCGGCGATCAGCGCCGCCGCGCGACCTTCGTCGCCGAGCCGCTGGAGCGGGGCTTCGGCCTCACGCTGGGCAATGCGCTGCGCCGCGTGCTGCTGTCGTCGCTGCAGGGTGCTGCCGTCACCTCGATCAAGATCGAGAACGTGCTGCATGAATTCTCGTCGCTCGCCGGCGTGCGCGAGGACGTGACCGACATCGTCCTCAACGTGAAGCAGATCGCGCTGCGTATGCAGGGCGAGGGGCCGAAGCGCCTCCAGCTCACCGCGACCGGCCCTGCCGAGGTCACCGCCGGGATGATCGCCACCACCGGCGACATCGAGGTGATGAACCCGAACCTCGTCGTGTGTCATCTCGACGAGGGCGCGACGCTCAACATGGAGCTCACCGCCGATGTCGGCCGCGCCTACGTGCCCGCCGCCGCCAACCGTCCGGTCGACGCGCCGATCGGCTTGATCCCGGTCGACGCGCTCTACTCTCCGGTGCGCCAGGTCGCGTACAAGGTCGAGAACACGCGCGTCGGGCAGGAGCTCGACTATGACAAGCTCACGATCACGATCGAGACCGACGGCACGGTGAGCCCCGAGGACGCGCTCGCCTATGCCGCGCGCATCCTGCAGGATCAGCTCCAGCTCTTCGTCCACTTCGACGAAGGCATGCCGGTCGCGCCGTCGGCGCCGATCGGGCTGCCGGCGATGCCGGGCGCGCACGCCGAGGTCGAGAGCGACACCAACCAGCTCAACCGTTACCTGCTCAAGAAGGTCGACGAGCTCGAGCTGTCGGTGCGTTCGGCCAACTGCCTGAAGAACGACAACATCATCTACATCGGCGATCTCGTGCAGAAGACCGAGGCGGAGATGCTGCGCACGCCGAACTTCGGCCGCAAGTCCTTGAACGAGATCAAGGAAGTGCTCGCCTCGATGGGGCTCCGGCTGGGCATGGAAATCCCGGGCTGGCCGCCCGAGAACATCGAGGAAATGGCGAAGAAGCTCGAACAGGAATATTGATTTCGTCGCGTGTCCGGCACGTCCGGACGACGCGTTGGGTCGACATTCCGTTACTTTCGTCACCTTTCGGAGCTTGGGCGGCGCTCCTTTCCAGCCGCCTGGCCGGGCGTACCTCGTACGGCGCCCGGACGAACATGAAGGATTGAGATCATGCGTCATCGCGTCGGGCAGCGGAAGCTGCAGCGCACCTCCAGCCATCGCCAGGCGCTGCTGCGCAACATGGCGGCGGCGCTCATCAAGCATGAGCAGATCACGACCGGCCTGGCCAAGGCGAAGGAGCTTCGCCCTTATGTCGAGAAGCTGATCACGCTCGCCAAGCATGGCGGCCTCGCCAACCGCCGCCTCGCGCACAGCCGCCTGCTCGACGATGCGCAGCTGACCAAGCTGTTCGAGGAGCTGGCACCGCGCTACGCTTCGCGAAACGGCGGCTATACCCGCATCATCAAGGCCGGCATCCGCGCCTCCGACGCTTCGCAGATCGCGATCATCGAGCTCGTCGACCGCGACACATCGGCCAAGGGCCAGGATTCGGGTCCGATTATGAACGAGGACGAAGAGGCGTTCGAGGCGGCCTGATGCCGCCATGTGCTCCTGCGAAAGCAGGAGCACGAAGCCATCAGCGCTGCGTGTGCGGCTCGTGTTCCTGCTTTCGCTGGACACGGGATTGCGAAGAAGGGGGCTGCCCGACGGGGCGGCCCTTTTCTATTTCTCACGCTTGGTTAGGCTCGATCCAATCGCTTCGGAGGGTTCGATGCCCCGCTCGTTCGTTCGTTTCGTGAGTGCTCTCGCCATGTCAGCCGCCGCCACCGCCGCCCCGATCGCCTATCCGCCGACCGAACGCGGACCGGTTGTTGAGCAGCATTTCGGCGAGGCGGTCGCCGATCCGTATCGCTGGCTCGAGAACGACGTCCGTGCCGATCCCAAGGTCAAGGCGTGGGTCGAGGCGGAGAACGGGCTCACCCGGAGCTTTCTCGATGCGCTGCCAGGCCGCGCAGCGATCGCGGCGCGGCTCAAGGCGCTCTGGAACTATGAGCGCGTCGGCGTGCCGCTCAAGCGCGGCGGCCGCTACTTCTTCCTCAAGAACAGCGGCCTCCAGAACCAGTCCGTGCTCTATGTCCGCGACAGCCTGACCGGGCCCGACCGGTTGTTGATCGATCCCAACGCCTGGGCGACGGACGGCGCCACCGCGCTCGCCGAGTGGGAGCCGAGCCGCGATGGCACGCACCTCGTCTATGCGGTACAGGACGGCGGCACCGACTGGCGAACGCTGCGCGTGCTCGACGTCGCCACCGGCAATGTCCTGCCCGACGAGGTGCATTGGGCGAAGTTCAGCAATCTCGGCTGGGACGCGGCGGGCAGGGGCTTCTTCTACTCGCGCTTTCCCGAGCCCAAGGCGGCGGCCGAATATCAGACGCTCAACCTCGATCATCAGGTCTTCTATCACGCGCTCGGCACGCCGCAGTCCGCCGACCGCCTGGTGTTCTCGACGCCGGATCAGCCGAAGCTCAACCATGACGCCACGACCACGCGTGACGGCCGCTGGCTGTTCATCAAATCCTCCGAGGGCACCGACGATCGCTATCAGGTGACGGTCGTCGATCTCGCCGCGCCGGACTGGAAGCCGCGCACGATCATCAAGGGGTTCGACAACAACTGGTCGCTTGCCGGCAACGATGGCGCGACCTTCTATCTCGTCACCGACAAGGATGCGCCGCGCCAGAAGATCGTCGCGATGGACGCCGCGGCCGCCACCGCGACGCCGCGCGAGATCGTGCCGGAGGGCCCATCCAAGCTCGACAGCGCGAGCCTAGTCGGCGCGCGGCTGATCGCCTCCTATCTCGTCGACGCGAAGAGCGAGGCGAAGCTGTTCGCGCTCGACGGCAAGCCCGTCGGTACGGTGCCGATCCCCGCGATCGGCAGCGTCGATGGTTTCGACGGGCAGGCTGGCGATCCGGAGACCTTCTTCTCCTTCACCAGCTACAATTATCCGACCTGGATCCTACGCTACGACAGCGCGCACAACCGCGCGATCGTGTTCGCCAAGCCCAAGGTCGCGTTCGATCCCGAGGACTACAAGGTCGATCAGGTCTTCTACACGTCGAAGGACGGCACGCGCGTGCCGATGTTCGTCGTGCGCCGCAAGGATGCGAAGGGTCCGGTGCCGACGATCCTCTACGGCTATGGCGGCTTCAACATCTCGCTGACGCCCGGCTTCAGCCCTGCGGTGCTCGGTTGGGTCGAGATGGGCGGCGCCTATGCGGTCGCCAACATCCGGGGCGGCGGCGAATATGGCAAGGCGTGGCACGACGCCGGCCGGCTCGCGCACAAGCAGAACGTGTTCGACGACTTCATCGCCGCGGGCGAATATCTGAAGTCGGCGGGCATCGCCGCCAAGGACGGATTGGTCATCAACGGCGGCTCGAACGGCGGCCTGCTTATCGGCGCGGTGACGAACCAGCGGCCCGACCTGTTCGCAGCGGCGCTCCCTGAGGTCGGCGTGATGGACATGCTGCGCTTCGACCAATTCACCGCCGGCCGCTACTGGACCGACGACTACGGGTTCCCTGAGAAGCAGGCCGACTACGGCACGCTGCGCACCTATTCACCCTATCAGAACGTCCGCTCGGGCGCCGCCTATCCTGCGATCCTGGTGATGACCGCGGATACGGACGATCGCGTCGTGCCCGGCCACAGCTTCAAATATGCCGCCGCGCTCCAGCATGCCGACATCGGCGACAAGCCGCACCTGATCCGGATCGAGACCCGCGCGGGCCACGGCTCTGGCAAGCCGACCGACAAGAAGATCGCGGAATATGCCGACATGTGGGCGTTCGCGGCGCGCTGGTCGGGGCTGAAGGTGCCCGAGTAGGGAGCCCTTCACCGCCTCCGTTCGGCCTGAGCGCAATCGAAGGCCACGCGGGACGGCGACCGCACTTCGGCCTCGCTCAGTGCGAACGCAGCGTTGAGCGGTCAAATGGACACTCGCTCATGCCGCGAGTTGGGAGACCTTCGCGACGAACTCGCTGGTGACCGTCTCGAGTTTGGCGAGCTGGGTGTCGACGGCGCGGAAGCCTTCGCCGAGCTCGTCGATGTCCGACGCGACGTTCTCCGTATCCGAGCGGATCGACGCGATCGTGCCCGACATCGAGTCGGCGGCAAGCGCGGTCTCGTCCACGGCGGCGGTGATCATCGTGACGGTCTGCGCCTGCGCTTCCATCGTTTCGCGAATGCGCTGTGCGGAGCTCTGCACCTCGCCGACGATGTCGCGGATCGAGCCGTTGGCGTCCAGCGTCTGGCGTGTCGCCGACTGGATCGCCGAAATCTTGGCGGCGATGTCGTCGGTGGCGCGCGCGGTTTGAGAGGCGAGGCTCTTCACCTCCTGCGCGACGACCGCGAAGCCGCGGCCCGCGTCGCCCGCGCGCGCCGCCTCGATCGTCGCGTTCAAGGCGAGCAGGTTGGTCTGGCCGGCGATGTCGCGGATCAGCCCGAGAATCGATTCGATCGCCTGAGCATGGCCCGATAGCGCCTCGGTGATGTCGAGCGCGTGCGCCGACTGTTCGGCCGCGCGGGTGGCGACGCCGGCAGCGATCTCGACCTCCGAGCGGGTGTCCTCGATCGCGCGGATGAGGCCGGCGGCGGTCTGCGCGGCTTCGCGCATGGCGACTGCGGACTGCTCGGCTGCGGCGGCGACTTCGCTGGCCTTGCCGAGCATCCCGCGCGCCGATGCCGAGGCTTCGCTCGTCTGGCTGCGCAGGCCGGCCGAGTCGGCGACGGCGTTGCTGAGGATCCCCGAAATCTCGTTGCGGAAGGCGGAGCCTTCCGTGCCGCGCGTGACCGCAGTCTCGGCGCGGCGGATCGCGCTGATCTGGGTCTGCATGATCTCCGTCTCGATCAGTTGCAGCCGATGCAGCGTTTCGATGCAGAGCAGCACGAACCCCGGATCCTCGTCACGATACGCCTGAGCGACATCGGCGATCACGTCCGAAAAGACGGCACATGTCGTGACGACGAGCGTCTGCTGGAGCAATCGCATCTGATAGAATTCGGTGCCGCGGTTCGCGATCGCCAGCACCCAGTTTCGATCGACCGGTTCGACGAAGGTATCGCGCATGCTCTCCAGCGTGTGGGTGAGCAGGAAATCCGCGTCGAAGTGGCGACCGGGCACGCGCGGAACGGCGCGCAGCATCGCCTGCCAATGCTTGCGCGCATGTGCCATGATGCTGTGTTCGGCACGCGCCCAGACGGTGCGCAGATCGCGCTCGAGCTGGCCATCGGGATTGTAAGCGGCAAGCCGTGCGGCAACCGCCGTCTCGCCGAGCCGCGCGGACGCCATCGCCTCGCTGAACATGTGCTCGTCGGTCATGCTTCGTCCGCCCCTGC
Source organism: Sphingomonadaceae bacterium (assembly GCA_019239915.1). Lineage (GTDB taxonomy): Bacteria > Pseudomonadota > Alphaproteobacteria > Sphingomonadales > Sphingomonadaceae > Solisphingomonas. The sequence continues at coordinate 84,147 of JAFAZF010000063.1, read as the reverse complement.
TACCGGCCCTCTTGCAACGGCTGTTTGACAGACAATGGTAAACAGGCTGTTGACCTTGAGAGGCGTCGGCGTGGGCGCAGCGCGCCGCAGCCGTGCCGCCATGGGCTGCATTCCTTGCCGTCGCGGCCATTGCAGGGATGCGGTTCAGACCCTAAGGGACAGAGGCGCTTGGCCAACAGGGGAGGCGAAATGTCGCGCAACCGGGCTCGCCCGCTCTCGCCGCATCTGACGATCTGGCGATGGGGACCGCATATGCTGGTTTCGATCCTGCACCGTGCCACCGGCACGGCGATGGCGATCGGCGGCGGCGTTATCCTGATCTGGTGGCTGGTCGCGCTCGCGAGCGGGCCGGACAGCTATGCGCGCTTCATCGACCTGATGACGCACAATCCGCCGATCGGCCCGGACGGCATGCCGATGGGACCGGCGCGGCTCAACTGGCTGCCCGCGCTCGTCCTGGTCGGGCTGAGCTGGAGCTTCTTCCAGCACATGCTTTCCGGCTTGCGCCACTTCGTCATGGACATCGGCGCCGGCTACGAGCTCAAGACCAACAAGAGCGCTGCGATCGCGACGATCCTGGGCTCGCTGATCCTCACCGTCCTGTTCTGGGCGGTGATCCTCGCGCGGGGCTGACGGCATATGGGTTCGGGAACGGGTATCGGCCGCGTCCGCGGCTTGGGCTCCGCCAAGAGCGGCGTCCATCATTGGTGGCTGCAGCGCGTCACCGCGGTCGGCAATCTGCTGCTGGTGCTGTGGTTCCTGGTGTCGCTGCTGCGGCTGCCGAACCTCGGGTACAAGCTGGTGTTCGCCTGGCTGCACTCGCCGCTCGCGAGCGTGCCGATGCTGCTCCTCGTGGTTTCGACCTTCTGGCACTTCCGCCTCGGGCTGCAGGTCTTCATCGAGGACTATGTCCATGAGGAAGGCTCGAAGGTCGCCGCGCTCATCGCGCTCAACTTCTACGTGATCGCCGGCGCCGCGCTCGCCATCTTCTCGATCCTTCGGATCGCCTTCGCGCCCCTGGGAGTGGCCGGCTGATGACGCAAGCCTATCAGATCATCGACCATGTCTACGATGCGGTCGTCGTCGGTGCCGGCGGGTCGGGCCTGCGCGCGACGATGGGCATTGCCGAGAGCGGGCTGAAGACCGCCTGCATCACCAAGGTTTTCCCGACGCGCAGCCATACCGTCGCCGCTCAGGGCGGCATCGCCGCGAGCCTCGGTAACAACTCGCCCGATCACTGGACCTGGCACATGTACGACACCGTCAAGGGGTCGGACTGGCTCGGCGACCAGGACGCGATCGAGTATATGGTGCGCGAGGCGCCCGCCGCGGTGATCGAGCTCGAGCATGCCGGCGTGCCGTTCAGCCGCAACGACAACGGCACCATCTACCAGCGCCCGTTCGGCGGCCACATGCAGAATATGGGCGAGGGCCCGCCCGTGCAGCGCACCTGCGCCGCCGCCGATCGCACCGGCCACGCCATGCTGCACTCGCTCTACCAGCAGAGCCTGAAGTACGATGCCGACTTCTTCGTCGAATATTTCGCGCTGGATCTGATCTTCGAGAACGGCGAATGTCGCGGCGTCATCGCGCTGTGCATGGAAGACGGCACCATCCACCGCTTTCGCAGCCACGCGGTCGTGCTCGCGACCGGCGGCTACGGCCGCTGCTACTTCTCGGCGACCTCCGCCCACACCTGCACGGGCGATGGTAACGGCATGGTGCTCCGCGCCGGGCTCCCGCTCCAGGACATGGAGTTCGTCCAGTTCCACCCGACCGGCATCTACGGCGCCGGGGTGCTGATCACCGAGGGCGCGCGCGGCGAGGGCGGATATCTGACCAACTCCGAGGGCGAGCGCTTCATGGAGCGCTATGCGCCTTCCGCGAAGGATCTCGCCTCGCGCGATGTCGTCAGCCGCTCGATGGCGATGGAGATCCGCGAGGGGCGCGGCGTCGGCAAGAACAAGGACCACATCTTCCTGCACCTCGATCATATCGATCCGAAGGTGCTGGCGGAGCGGCTGCCCGGCATCACCGAAACCGGCAAGATCTTCGCCAACGTCGATCTCACCCGCCAGCCGCTGCCGGTGGTGCCGACCGTCCACTACAATATGGGCGGCATCCCGACCAACTACCATGGCGAGGTCGTCACGCTGAAGGACGGCGATCCCGACGCGGTGGTGCCCGGCCTGTTCGCGGTCGGCGAGGCGGCCTGCGTGTCGGTGCACGGCGCCAATCGGCTCGGCTCCAACTCGCTGATCGACCTCGTTGTCTTCGGGCGCGCGACCGGGCACCGCATCTCGGACATCCTCAAGCCCAACACCAAGCACCACAACGCCAGCAAGGAAGCCGACGACAGGGCGGTCGCGCGGCTCGACCATTACCGCAACGCCAAGGGCAACTCGCCGACTGCGGCGATCCGCGACGAGATGCAGCGCACCATGCAGTCGGACTGCGCGGTGTTCCGCACCACCGAGACCCTGCGCGAGGGCATGGGCAAGATCGATCAGGTCTATGCGCGCCTGCAGGATGTCGGCATTTCCGATCGCTCGCTGATCTGGAACACCGATCTCGTCGAGACGCTGGAACTCGACAACATGCTGCCGCAGGCGGTGGTGACGATGCATTCCGCCGCCAACCGCAAGGAAAGCCGCGGCGCGCACATGCAGGAAGATTTCCCGACCCGCGACGACGCGAACTGGATGAAGCACACGATTAGCTGGTTGGACAAGGGCGCCGTCCGCATCGACTACCGCCCGGTCCACGAATACACGCTGACCGACGACGCCAGCTATATCAAGCCGAAGGCGCGGGTGTATTGATCGTCGGGAGCGAGAGCTGAGGCTTTCGCGCTCGGCCGCCACAGCGCAAGTCCCGCATTGTTGCCGCCGTGAAATGCGGCTGGCTGAGGGTGCGTGCTAGGAGCGGCGCCCGACCGTTCGACCGATCGAGATCCGTTGCTCAACCGCCAGCCCCCACCCGATCTCGTGCCGTTCGTCCCCGCCGGTGAGGTGATCCCGCGCGTCATCCATCAGACGTTCCCGACGCGAGAGCTGCCCGAGACGTTCTGCGCGATCGTCGACGACCTCAAGGCGCGTAATCCCGGATGGACGCATCGTCTCTACGACGATGCCGATATCGAGCGGTATATCGGGGAAGCCTATGGCGCAGACATCCTCGCGCGTTACCGCCGGATCGATCGCCGGTACGGCGCGGCGCGGGCGGACCTGTTCCGCTACCTGCTGATCTATCGCGAGGGCGGAGTCTATCTCGACATCAAGAGCAGCTTCACGGCGCCGATCGACAATGTGCTGCGGTCGGATGACCGTTTCCTGCTCAGCCGCTGGCGCAACGGCCCCGGCGAACCGCACGAAGGCTACAGCCTCCATCACCGCGAGCTCGCCCATGTCCCGGGCGGCGAGTTCCAGAACTGGCACGTGATCGCGGCCCCCGGCCATCCCTATCTCAAGGCGGTGATCGATACGGTGCTTGCCAATATCGACCGCTATCGGCCGTGGCGCGACGGCACCGGCAAGCTCGGCGTCGTCCGCACGACGGGGCCGATCGCCTACACGCTCGCAATCCTGCCGATCCTCGATCGCCACCCGCACCGGCTGATCGCCAACGAGACCGAGCTCGCCATGATCTACAACGTCCCCGGCGGTCGGGCCTATCGCCGGCTCCTGCCGAAACGGTATGCGACGCTGCGCATGGCGGTGGTGCGGGGTGAAGGGGCGGGGCAGCGCCTCCACGATGGCTGGCGCCGCATCCGCGAAGCGGGCGATGCGGTCGATCGCCGCTTCCGGAGGCTGTTGCGCATCGAGCGCCGCCGAACCTGATTCCGCCTACTAGGTGACGGGGCTCGGCATCGGCGCGATCGCTTCGGCCGTTAGCAGCGGCGCCGCGAGCGGCGCCTCGTAGCGTGACGACGGGCCACGCTTGCCGAGCGCGAAGGCGATATTGGCGCGCAGGCTGGCGGGCACCGCATCACGCAGCGGAGAGGAACGGAAGCGCGCGAAGGCCGCGGCGCCGATTGCCGGCCGCGCCTGCAGGCAAGCAATGGCCCAGAGCTGGCCGAGTGTCGCGGCAAGTCCTCGTGGGCAATAGATCTCCGCTTTGTCGTTTGCCGCGGCGACTCGTTCCAGCCAGGCGGACGCCGATTCAAGGAAGTCGCGATCGGGCGTGACGCGCTCCTTCTTCAGGCGCGCCAGCAGAACATGGTGAGCTATCGTGGCGTCGTCGTCCGGTAAGCCGAGCGCCGCAACCCGCCGCCGCGCGATCGCGACGTTGTTTGCGCGCACCTGTGCGGCGCGATCGCAGGTGATGCGGCCGGGGTGGATGCGGCGATGAAGCAGCACGCGCGGCAGGTTCGCGAGCCGGTGGCGTTCGGCGATGCGGCTGAACAGATCATAATCCTCGCAGACCGGGAAGGCGCCGCGATAGCCATGTTCGCGCAGCACCGCGGCGCGCGCCATCGTCGAGCTGTGATGATGGCAGGTTCGGAAGAGTAGTCGCGCCTCGAGCTCGTTCGGCGCGAGCGGCAGCATCTTCACGCCGCCGCGGCGTTGCCCTTGCGCATCGATCTCCCGCGCCCATCCGCCGACGACGGCGATGTCGGCATGACGATCGAGCACGGCGACCTGGCGTTCGAGCCGGAACGCGGGCGCTTCGTCGTCACTGTCGAGCATCGCGATATAGCGGCCGCGCGCTTCGGCGATGCCGATGCTGCGCGTTAACGGGATGCCGCGATTGAGGCCGTTCTCGATCAGCCGGATGCGCGGGTCCGAGTAACGCCGGATCACCGCGACGCTGTCGTCGATCGAACCGTCGTCCACGAGCAGCAGCTCGAAATCGCCAAAGCTCTGGCCGAGCACGCTCTCGATCGCGCGGCCGATAAAGCGCGCGCGATTGTAAACGGGCACCAGAACCGTGACCCTTGGGCCGGTCGTCATGCCTGATTAACTCTCTTGCCCCCCGGCGGGCTCCGGTTGTCGGAAACGCAATGGGCTGTCAACGATCCATCTCCGCTCCTGCGCGCGTCACTGCGCGGTCGACTAGCTGTGCATAGCGCGCGATAGTTGCCTCAAGATTGAAGACGTCGGCGCGATCGCCGGCCCTCACCGTTGCCTCGGATATTTGTCGCAGTATGGCTTGGGCCATGCCGTCGCTGTCGCCCGCCTGAACGATTACGCCGTAGCGGCCATCGTCGAGGATGTGGGCGGCGTCACCGGCTTCTCGCGTTGCGACGATCGGAACGTCGAGCGCCAGCGCCTCGAGCAGCGCCATCGACGAGCCCTCCCAGCGCGACGGCAGCACGAAGGCGGTGGCGCGCGCGAGCCACGCGAAGACATTGTCGGTCTCGCCTGGGAGCAGGAACCGCTCATCCAAACCTTCGGCCGTGGCAAGCGCGCGCAGCGACGCGGCGGCGTCGGGATCGCCCTTGCCGACGATCGCGAGCTTGAGCGGGTGGACCCTGGACGCTTTCGCGACCGCACGCACCAGCGTCGGAAAGTCTTTCTGGGGTGCGAGCCGGCCGACTGAAAGGATGACGGGCATGTCGCCCGCTAGCCACGCGCAAGGGGAGGGTGCTTGCGCCAGCTTCCTCGCGCGCTCGCGATCGACGCCGTTGGTGAGAATCTCGGCGCGGCCTTTGGCGACCGCGGCGGCGAACTGCGGCGCGTCGGCGGTCGTACGGCCCACGAGCAGCAGCGTGTCGGCATCTGCCGCAAGCAGCCGTGCGCCGAGCCCGCGCAACCCGGCGCGGCCGCGGCCGCTACGATCGATGCTGTTGCTGATGCGGTAGAGCCTGAGCGGACGGGACATGCCGATCGTCGCGGGGCGGACGACCCAATGGCCGCGATTGCCGGTCGAGAGCAGCACATCCGGCGTCTCGTGGCGGATCAGGCGGCGCAGGCGAAGGATCGCGCCGAGCTGCGATCCCCGCCTGCCATCTCCATAAAGCGTCACCAGCCGCCAACGCGGATCGGCGCGCGCCTGATCGGCGAGAAAGCCGTCGTCGCTTCGCGCCACAAGGGTCACGTCGTGCCGTTCCGCGATTTTGGCGGCGATCGCGAGCGTGTTGCGGACCACGCCGCTTGCGCGCAGATCGTGGACGAAGATCATCACGCGCCCTTGCGGGCTCGCGCCTTCATTGCCAAGCGTCTCGCCCAAGCCTGCTCCCGACGCTTCCAACCCCCGCTTTTCTTCGCTATCGCCGCAGGCGTCCAAGGGGAAGAACCGATGGCCGAATTCGCGCTTCCGAAGAATTCCGTGATCAAGAAGAACGGCAAGAGCCACAAGGCCGCGCCGGACGCGAAGGATGTGCGCACCTTCAAGATCTATCGCTACGATCCCGACAGCGGCGAGAATCCGCGCTACGATCGCTTCGAGGTCGACCTCGACCAGTGCGGGCCGATGGTGCTCGACGCGCTGATCAAGATCAAGAATGAGGTGGACTCGACCGTCACGTTCCGCCGGTCCTGCCGCGAGGGCATTTGCGGCTCCTGCTCGATGAACATGAACGGTCGCAACGGTCTGGCCTGCACCACGGCGATCGAGGATCTGAAGGGCGGCGAGGTACAGATCACGCCGCTGCCGCACATGGACGTGATCAAGGATCTCGTTCCGGACTTCACCCATTTCTACGCGCAATATGCCTCGATCAAACCGTGGCTGCAGACCGTGACGCCGGAGCCCTCGGGCAAGGAGCGGCTGCAGTCGCCGGAGGATCGCGCGAAGCTGGACGGGCTCTACGAGTGCATCCTGTGCGCCTGTTGCTCGACCTCGTGCCCGAGCTATTGGTGGAACTCGGATCGCTTCCTCGGCCCGGCCATCCTGCTCCAGGCCTATCGCTGGCTCGCCGACAGCCGTGACGAGATGACGGGCGAGCGACTCGATGAGCTCGAGGACCCGTTCCGGCTCTATCGCTGCCACACGATCATGAACTGCGCGAACGTCTGCCCCAAGGGGCTTTCGCCCGCGAAGGCGATCGCGGAGACCAAGAAGATGCTCGTGGAGCGTGCGGTCTGAGCGGGGCTGCCGCAACCCGACCGGCTTTCTTCGACGGCCCCGATCCGGACAATCCCGGCTGGTACAGCTGGGATCTGAAGGAGCGGGGTCGCTTCAACGATCTGCTCGGCCGCATCATCATTCGCTCCGAAGGCGAGCGGCGTGCTCGCGTGCGGATGCTCGCCCCGCGCCGCGAGCACACCAACCTTGTCGACGCCCTTCATGGCGGTGCGCTGATGGCGTTCATCGATTGCGCGCTGTTCGCCGGCGCGCATGGTTGCGGTGTGCTAACAGTCGGAACCGCGCAGACGATCGACTGCAACGTTCAGTTCGTTGGTCCGGGCCGACCCGGCACGCCGCTCGACGCGGAGGTCGAGCTGCTTCGCGAGACCGGCCGAATGCTCTTCCTGCGCGGGCTGCTCGTGCAGGACGACACGACCGTCGCGGCTTTTTCGGCAACGATCCGCAAGCCCTCGCCGCCGAAATGAGCGACCTCGTCGCGGCCTATGAGGCGCTGCTCGCCAAAGGCGAGCTGCGGGCCGACGACGATCAGCGCGCCACCGTCGCCCGGCTCGATACGCTGGCGCAGGCGCTCGCCGCATGGCGAAGAAACGGTCCAGGGCTGTTCGGCCGGCTGCTGGGCCGAAAAGCCGAGACGCCCCGCGGGCTCTACATGTGGGGCGGCGTCGGACGCGGCAAATCGATGCTGATGGACCTGTTCTTCGAGACGCTCGACTTCACGCCCAAGCGCCGCGTCCATTTCCACGAATTCATGCTCGAGGTCCACGAGCGGCTGCGGATCGAGCGCGCCAAGGAGAGCGGCGACCCCGTCATACCCGTCGCGCATGCGATCGCCGCCGAGGCGCCGCTGCTCTGCTTCGACGAGATGGTGGTCAACAATTCGGCCGATGCGATGATCCTCTCGCGCCTGTTCACGGCGATGATCGATGCCGACACCGTGGTCGTCACCACCTCCAACCGGCCGCCGCGCGACCTCTACAAGGATGGTCTCAACCGCGAACATTTCCTGCCCTTCATCGCGCTGATCGAGAAGCGGCTCGACGTGCTGCCGCTGAACGGGCCGACCGACTATCGGCTCGAGCGGCTCGGCGGCTTCCCGACCTGGTATGTGCCCAACGGCCCGGCTGCGACCGAGGCGGTGAGCCGTGCCTTCTTCCGGCTTACCGACTATCCGCCCGAGGATCGCGCGCACGTGCCTTCCTGCGACATCTCGGTGCCCGGCGGACGGACGCTCCACGTGCCGAAGACGCTGAAGGGCGTCGCGGTGTTCTCGTTCAAGCGGCTGTGCGCGGAGGCGCGCGGTGCCGCCGACTATCTTGCGATCGCGCGCGCGTTCCATACCGCGATCATCGTCGGCATTCCCGTGATGGGGCCGGAGAAGCGCAACGAAGCTTCGCGCTTCAAGACGCTCATCGACGCGCTCTACGAGCATAAGGTCAAGCTCATCGCTTCCGCCGATGCCGAGGCGATCGATCTCTATCCTGGCGGTGACGGCGCGTTCGAATTCGAGCGCACTGTCTCGCGGCTGATGGAGATGCAATCCGCCGACTATCTGGCGCTCGGGCACGGCGAGGCCTAGCCCCCGCCCCGGAATAAGACCGGTTCGTCCTGAGCGAAGTCGAAGGACGTGCGGCAGGCGTCCGTTCTCGGCACGCACTCGATTTCGCGCAATGCGAACGGCTGCTATCTTGGAAGGGGAAGCCCTATGATCGTCGTCACTACCGAAAATATCCCCGGTTACCGCGTGCGCGACGTGTTCGGGCAATGCTTCGGCGTGGTCGTCCGTTCGCGCGGGCTAGGCGGCAACATCGCGGCGGGGTTGCGCTCGATCGTCGGCGGCGAGATCAAGGAATATACGCAGATGGTCGAGGAGGCGCGGCGCCATGCGGTCGACCGGCTGGTCGAGAACGCACGCGCGATGGGCGGAAATGCCGTCCTCATGATGCGCTTCGACTCGGGATCGATCGGCGAGACGATGAACGAGGTCGTCGCCTACGGCACCGCCGCCTGGATCGAGCCGGACGCCTGATGCTCCGCGCTGCCGTCAACGCGGTTGCGGCGCTGTTTCTGGCCGTCGCGCTGGCTCTTACGGTGTGGCAGCCGCTGGAATGGCCGCTGCTGATCGGGGCTACGATGCTGGCGGCGGGCTGTCTGTTCGAGCGCTGGCGCTATGCGCGCGCCGCCGCCGCACCGCCAGCGGAAGCGGGATGGGCGGCGACCGGGGAACGCTTCGTCGATCCCGAGACCGGGCACCTCGTCGCCGTTTATTATCATGCCGCGACGGGTGCGCGCCGCTATGTCGAGGCGGACTGATCGCCATCGCGCTGCAGATGCGAGAAAGCTTGGCCAAAGCGGTTGAACCGCGCTGCCGGTGCGTCTAAGCGAACCGCGTTTCCGGCCGGGGGCGGTTCTCGCCTCGCAGCGTCACAGCTTGGCAGAAAGGGGCTCGTCGTGGCTCGCAAGAAGATCGCGCTCATCGGCGCTGGCAATATCGGCGGCACGCTCGCCCATCTCGCCGCGCAGAAGGAGTTGGGTGACGTCGTGCTGTTCGACGTCGTCGAAGGCGTGCCGCAGGGCAAGGCGCTCGACCTTTCGCAATGTGGTCCGATCGAGGGCTTCGACGCCAAGATCACCGGCACCAACGACTATGCCGATATCGCCGGTGCCGACGTCTGCATCGTCACCGCCGGTGTCGCGCGCAAGCCCGGCATGAGCCGCGACGATCTGCTCGGCATCAATCTGAAGGTCATGAAGGCGGTCGGCGAGGGCATCCGCGACAACGCCCCCGACGCGTTCGTGATCTGCATCACCAATCCGCTCGACGCGATGGTCTGGGCGCTGCGCGAATTCTCCGGACTGCCGCACGAGAAGGTTGTCGGCATGGCCGGCGTGCTGGATTCGGCGCGGTTCAGCCACTTCCTCGCGGACGAATTCCAGGTCTCGGTAAAGGACGTGAACAGCTTCGTGCTCGGCGGCCATGGCGACACGATGGTGCCGGTGCCGCAATATTCGACGATCAACGGCATTCCGATCCCTGACCTCGTCAAGATGGGCCGCTCGACGCAGGAGCGGATCGACGCGATCGTGAAGCGCACGCGCGGCGGCGGCGGCGAGATCGTCGCGCTGCTCAAGACGGGTTCAGCCTTCTACGCGCCGGCGACGAGCGGCATCGCGATGGCGGAAGCCTATCTGCGCGATCAGAAGCGCATCCTGCCCTGCGCGGCCCATGTGAACGGCCAGTACGGCATCGACGGGCTCTATGTCGGCGTGCCGGTTGTGATCGGCGCGGGCGGTGTCGAGCAGGTCATCGAGATCGACCTCGACGAGGAGGCCAAGGGCAACCTCCAGGTCTCGGTCGAGGCCGTCAAGGAACTCCTCGTCGCCTGCAAGGCGATCGACGGCTCGCTGGGGTGAATTTCCGTGCCCCGGCGAAAGCCGGGGCCCATTTCCGACGGTTGCACATGGACCTCGGCTTCCGCCGAGGAACGTGAAGGCGAGGAGGATGGAGAAGGCCGGATATGTCTACATTATGGCGAGCAGGCCGAATGGCACGCTCTACATCGGTGTAACGAGTGATCTGCCCAAGCGAGTTTATGAGCATCGCGAAGGTTTGATACCGGGGTTCACGAAACGATACGGTTGCAAGATGCTCGTCTGGTACCAGACCTTCGACACGATCGAGGCCGCGCGGACGAGAGAGTTGCAGATGAAGGAATGGCGCAGAGCCTGGAAGATCGAGGCGATCCTAGCGCTCAATTCTGATTGGGCCGATCTCTTCGAGGGGCTCGCGTAAGACTGGACCCCGGCTTTCGCCGGGGAACGAAAGGGTCAGGAAGCAGAATGTCGATCCTCGTCGATAAGAACACCAAGGTCATCACCCAGGGCATGACGGGTGAGACCGGAACCTTCCACACCAAGGCGGCGCTTGATTACGGCACGCAGATGGTCGGCGGCGTGACGCCGGGCAAGGGCGGCTCCGAGCATATCGGCCTGCCGGTCTTCAACACCGTTCACGAAGCGGTCGCCAAGACGGGCGCGACCGCCTCGGCGGTCTACGTGCCACCGCCCTTCGCGGCGGACTCGATCCTCGAGGCGATCGACGCGCAGGTGCCGCTGATCATCTGCATCACCGAGGGCATTCCGGTGCTCGACATGGTGCGCGTCAAGCGCGCGCTGCAGGGCTCCAAGTCGCGGCTGATCGGGCCGAACTGCCCGGGCGTGCTGACGCCGAACCAGTGCAAGATCGGCATCATGCCGGGCTCGATCTTCTCGCAGGGCTCGGTGGGTGTCGTCTCCCGCTCGGGCACGCTCACCTACGAGGCGGTGTTTCAGACCAGCAACGCCGGCCTCGGCCAGACCACGGCGGTCGGCATCGGCGGCGATCCCGTCAACGGCACCAACTTCATCGACGTGCTCGAGCTGTTCCTCGCCGACGACGACACCAAGTCGATCATCATGATCGGCGAGATCGGCGGCTCCGCCGAGGAAGATGCCGCGCAGTTCCTGAAGGACGAGGCCAAGCGCGGCCGCAAGAAGCCGATGGTCGGCTTTATCGCCGGCCGCACCGCCCCGCCCGGCCGTCGCATGGGCCACGCCGGCGCGATCGTCTCCGGCGGCAAGGGTGGCGCCGAGGACAAGATCGCGGCGATGGAAGAGGCTGGCATTAAGGTCAGCCCGAGCCCATCTGAGCTCGGGAGCACGCTGAAGCAGCTGCTTCACGGCTGATTCAGGCGGAACTGCTAGGCCTCGCGCGCTTATATTGGATGCGCCGCTGTGCCATAGCGGGGCAGATGCGCGAGGACGGGTGCGATGGGTTTCGAGGGTTCCGAGTTCGGCGATTTCGCCAAGGAGCTTGAGGGCGTAAGCCCGGCGTTCGTCGAAGGCCTCTATCGCAAATATGCCGCCGACCCCGCCTCGGTAGAGCCAGGCTGGCAGCGCTGGTTCGGCGGGCTCGAGCGTACGGTTTCCGGGCCGAGCTGGGCGAACCCCGCCTGGCCGCCGAAGGAGACCGATGCGCTGACCGCTGCGCTCGATCCGACCCAGATGGCGCCTGCCGTCAAGGCGAAGCCGGCGCCGCCGGTCGCGCCGATCGCCGGCCCCGGCACGCCCGTGAAGTCGAGCATCGCCGAGCGCCCGGCGCCGTCGGCCGACGCCATTGCCAGCGCCGCGCGCGATTCGATCCGCGCCGTGATGCTGATCCGCTCCTATCGGGTGCGCGGCCATCTTGCCGCAGACCTTGATCCGCTCGGGCTCATCAAGCGTGATCTGTCGGCCGATTGCGAACCCGCCTATCACGGCTTCGGCGAGGGCGACCTCGATCGACCGATCTTTCTCGGCGGCTTCCTGGGTCTGCAACACGCGACGGTCCGCGAAATCGTCGAGATCCTGCAGCGCAACTACTGCGGCCATATCGGCGTCGAGTATATGCACATCGGCGATGTCGAAGAGCGACGCTTCATCCAGGAGCGGATGGAAGGCCACGACAAGGGCATCAGCTTCACGCCGGAAGGCAAGATGGCGATCCTCGCCAAGGTCGTCCAAGCCGAGCAGTATGAGCGCTTCCTTGGCCGCAAATATGTCGGCACCAAGCGTTTCGGGCTCGACGGCGGCGAGTCGATGATCCCGGCTCTGGAGGCCGTGATCAAATATGGCGGCGCCGCAGGGGTGCGCGAGGTCGTGCTCGGCATGCCGCATCGCGGCCGCCTCAACGTCCTCACCAATGTTATGGGCAAGCCCTATCGGGCGGTGTTCAGCGAGTTCGCTGGCGGCTCGGCCAACCCCGACGACGTCGGCGGTTCGGGCGACGTCAAATATCATCTCGGCACCTCGTCCGATCGCGAGTTCGACGGCACGCGCGTGCATCTCACGCTCAACGCCAACCCGAGCCATCTCGAAGCGGTCGATCCCGTGGTGCTGGGCAAGACCCGCGCCAAGCAGACCAAGGTCGACGATCTTGCGCGCGAGACCGTGCTGCCGCTGCTGCTGCACGGCGACGCCGCCTTCGCGGGCCAGGGCATCATCATGGAGTGCTTCGCCTTTTCGGGCCTGCGCGGCTATTCGACGGGCGGCACGATCCATTATGTCGTGAACAACCAGGTCGGCTTCACCACCAGCCCGCAATTCGCGCGTTCGTCGCCCTACCCGACCGACATCGCCAAGATGGTGCAGGCGCCCGTGCTGCACGTGAACGGCGACGATCCCGAGGCGGTCACCTTCGCCTGCAAGATGGCGACCGACTTCCGCATGACCTTCAAGCGGGACGTCGTGATCGACATGTGGTGCTATCGCCGCTTCGGCCACAACGAAGGCGACGAGCCGAGCTTCACCCAGCCGCTGATGTACGATGAGATCCGCAAGCATCCGCCGGTCTCGGCGATCTACGCCGACCGGCTGAAGCAGGAAGGCATCATCGACGATGCCTGGATCAAGGATCAGGTCGACAGCTTCACGGCGCAGCTCGAGGACGAGTTCGAGGCGGCCAAGAGCTACAAGCCGAATAACGCGGACTGGTTCGGCGGCGACTGGTATGGCCTCTCGACGCCGGCGACCCCGATCGCGGATCGCCGCAACGCTGCTACCGGCATCGATCGCGCGGTGCTCGATCAGCTTGCGAAGGTGCTGACGGAGCCGCCCGCGGACCTCCACATCCACAAGACGCTGCAGCGCGTGCTCGACGCCAAGAAGGCGATGTTCGCGAACGGCGGGGGGTTCGATTGGGCGACCGCGGAAGCGCTCGCGTTCGGGTCTTTGCTCACCGAAGGCTATGGCGTGCGCCTCTCGGGTCAGGATTCCGGGCGCGGCACGTTTAGCCAGCGCCACGCCATGTGGATCGATCAGCAGGATGGGCACCGCTACATTCCGCTCTCCTCGATAGACCGCTCGTTCCAGGTGCTCGACAGCCCGCTCTCCGAATTCGGCGTGCTCGGCTTCGAATATGGCTACGCGTCGGCCGCGCCGAAGACGCTGGTGATGTGGGAGGCGCAGTTCGGCGATTTCGCCAACGGCGCGCAGGTGATCATCGATCAGTTCATCGCCGCCGGCGAGGCCAAGTGGCTGCGCGCCAACGGCCTCGTGATGCTGCTGCCGCACGGCTATGAGGGGCAGGGGCCGGAGCATAGCTCGGCGCGACTGGAGCGCTATCTCCAGCTCTGCGCCGAGGACAACATGCAGGTCGCCAACTGCACGACTCCGGCGAACTATTTCCACCTGCTGCGCCGCCAGATGCACCGCAACTTCCGCAAGCCGCTGATCGTGATGACGCCGAAGTCGCTGCTGCGTCACAAGGCGGCGGTATCGACGACCGAGCAATTCCTCGGCGACAGCCACTTCATGCGCATCCTTTCCGATCCCAACGCGCCGGCGGACGAGGACGTGAGGCGGCTGGTGCTGTGCTCTGGCAAGGTCTTCTACGATCTCGCCGAGGCGCGCGACGCTGCCGGCGATAAGAACACCGCGATCGTCCGCATCGAGCAGCTCTATCCGTTCCCGTCCGATCCGCTGATCCTGCGGCTCCAGCGCATGACCAATCTCGAGACCTTGGTCTGGGCGCAGGAGGAGCCGCGCAACAACGGCGCCTGGACCTTCGTCGAGCCGCTGCTCGAGGACGCTCTGGTGCGCTCCGGCCATCCGCAGCGGCCGCGCTATGCCGGCCGCGCGGCGGGTGCTGCGACCGCGACGGGGCTTGCCAAGCGTCACCAGGCCGAGCAGGCGGCGCTCGTCGCCGACGCGCTTGGTCACATCGCCGAGCCCGCAGCGCTGAAGCGCGCCAGCTGATCCTTCTCGAATACCGGCAGGAGCCGACATGACCACCGAAGTGAAGGTGCCCACGCTGGGCGAGTCGATCACAGAGGCGACGTTAGGCCAATGGCTGAAGGCGCCCGGCGATGCCGTGAAGGCGGACGAGCCGATCGCCAGCCTGGAGACCGACAAGGTCGCGGTCGAGGTCAATGCGCCGGCGGACGGCGTGATCGGTGCGCTCGCGGTGAGGGAGGGCGATACCGTTCAGGTCGGCGCGGTGATCGCGACGATCGAAGCGTCCGGATCGGCCGGTGGCGCGGCCGTGCCGCAGGCGCCGGAGAAGGTGGCGGAACAACCGCGCATCGCCGCGACGGCGGGCGAGCAGTCGCCGGCGGGCGGCATCGCCGACGATGCCGCCAACGATCAGGATTCCAGTTCGCTGACGCTGTCGCCATCCGTGCGCCGGCTCGTGCTCGAGCATGGCCTCGATCCTTCGCAGATCCGCGGCACGGGCAAGGATGGCCGTCTCACCAAGGATGACGTGCTGACCGCCAGCAAGACCGCTTCGAAGGCGAGCGTCCCCGCCGCGACGCCGCCGTCACCGACGCCGGTTCCCGCCGCTGCCGCCGACGTCGCCGCCGCGGCGGCGTCACCTGCATCGGCGCCCGCGCCGCGCCCTGCGTCCTCGGGCGAGCGCCGTGAGGAACGGGTGCGGATGACGCGGCTGCGCCAGACCGTCGCCAAGCGCCTGAAGGAAGCGCAGAACACCGCGGCGATGCTGACGACGTTCAACGACGTCGACATGAGCGCGGTGATCGCGGCGCGCTCCAAGTACAAGGATCTATTCGAGAAGAAGCACGACGTCCGGCTCGGCTTCATGGGCTTCTTCGTGAAGGCGGCATGCATGGCGCTGCGCGACGTGCCGGCGGTCAACGGCTCGATCGAAGACGACGAGATCGTCTATCGCGATTATGCCGACATCTCGGTCGCGGTCTCCGCGCCCAATGGCCTCGTCGTTCCCGTGATCCGCGACGCGCAGGCGCTCTCGGTCGCGGATATCGAGAAGACGATCGGCGACTTCGGGCGGCGCGCCAAGGACGGCACGCTCAAGCTCGAGGAGATGAAGGGCGGCACCTTCACAATCTCCAACGGCGGCGTGTTCGGCTCGCTGATGTCGACGCCGATCATCAACCCGCCGCAGTCCGCCGTGCTCGGCTTGCACCGTATCGAGGATCGGCCGGTGGTGGTGAACGGGGAGGTCGTCGTGCGCCCGATGATGTACCTCGCGCTGAGCTACGACCACCGCCTGATCGACGGCCGCGAGGCGGTCACATTCCTCGTCGCGATCAAGAACGCCATCGAGGATCCGACCCGGCTGCTCATCGACTTGTAAAATCTCGCTGTGCTCCTGCGAAAGCAGGAGCTCTTTGCCGTGCGCGCTGCGCTTGCTGCCGCTCCTGCTTTCGCAGGAGCACGAAGATGGAGGCGAAGACGAAAGCCGGTTGGGTCTACCTCATGGCCAATCTTCGTACGAGGCAAACCTATCTTGGTGTGACCGGTGATCTGCCGAAGCGCATCTGGCAGCACCGCAACGGCGTCACGGAAAGCTACTCGAAGGAGAAAGGCTGCGCCGCCCTTGTCTGGTTCGAAGCCTATGACGATCTTCACGAAGCGAGGCGGCGCGAGCTGCAGATGAAGAAATGGAAGAGGGACTGGAAGATCGAGTTGATCGAGCGCGACAATCCGCAGTGGAATGACTTGTACGAAACGCTCCTGTGATCCGGTCCCGTGCTCCTGCGAAAGCAGGAGCTCTGCGAAGGAAGCGCATCGGGTGAGGTGAGCGCTCCTGCTTCCGCAGGAGCACAGCGGAGTTGGAAATGGCAGACTTTGATTTCGACGTTCTGGTGATCGGCGCGGGGCCGGGGGGCTATGTCGCGGCGATCCGCGCGGCGCAGCTGGGGCTGAAGACCGCGTGCGCGGAGAGCCGCGCGACGCTCGGCGGCACCTGCCTCAACGTCGGCTGCATCCCATCGAAGGCGCTGCTCCACGCCTCCGAGCTGTTCGAGGAAGCGGCCGGCGGCAAGCTCGCCAAGCTCGGGATCAAGGCGAGCGGCGTTGAGCTCGACCTCGAGGCGATGCACGGCCAGCGGCTGGATGCGGTCAAGCAGCTCACCGGCGGCATCGAATATCTGTTCAAGAAGAACAAGATCGAGTGGCTGAAGGGCCAGGCCGCGTTCACCGGCAAGGACAGCGTGAAGGTCGGCGACCGCACCGTCCGCGCGAAGAACATCGTGATCGCGACCGGTTCGTCGGTGACGCCGCTTCCCGGCATCGCCGTCGACCAGAAGGTGATCGTCGACTCGACCGGCGCGCTGGAGCTGCTGAAGGTGCCCGGCCATATGGTCGTCGTCGGCGGCGGCGTGATCGGGCTCGAGCTCGGCTCGGTGTGGAAGCGGCTGGGCGCACAGGTGACGGTCGTCGAGTTCCTCGACCAGTTGCTGCCCGGTTTTGACGGCGAGGTCCGCAAGGAAGCCGCCAAGATCTTCAAGAAGCAGGGCCTCGAGTTCAGGCTTTCGACCAAGGTGACGGGCGCCAAGGTTGAGGGCGGGAAGGCGACGCTCACCGTCGAGCCGGCGGCAGGAGGCGCGGCCGAGACGATCGAGGCCGACGTCGTGCTCGTCTGCATCGGCCGGCGCGCCAACACCGACGGTCTCGCGCTCGACAAGGCGGGGCTGACGACGAACCCGCGTGGCCAGATCGAGATCGATCATGAATTCGCGACTTCGGTGCCAGGCATCTGGGCGATCGGCGACGTGGTCCCCGGCCCGATGCTCGCGCACAAGGCCGAGGACGAAGGCATCGCGGTGGCCGAGAACATCGCCGACCTCACCGGCATCGTGAACCACGACGTCATCCCGAGCGTCGTCTACACCAGCCCCGAGATCGCCGGCGTCGGCCTCACCGAGGAGCAGGCGAAGGAGCGTCTCTCGAAGAGCGGCGGCGAGATCAAGGTCGGCAAATTTCCGATGCTCGCGAACAGCCGCGCCAAGACCAACCACGAGCCCGACGGCTTCGTGAAGGTGATCGCCGACGCCAAGTCGGATCGCGTCCTCGGCGTATGGATCATCGCCTCGGTCGCGGGCACGATGATCGCCCAGGCCGCGCAGGCGATGGAGTTCGGCGCGACCAGCGAGGATATCGCCTACACCTGCCATGCCCATCCGACGCATTCGGAGGCGATCAAGGAAGCCGCGATGGCGGTGCAGGGCAAGCCGATCCACATCTGAGGCGAGGGCGCCCGCTTCGTGCGGTTCTCCAGTGTCAGCGGGAGCCTGGAGCGCGGTTCCAGGCTCCGAGCCGTCGCGTTCGCAGGGCGAGAGGCGAAGCGTAAGCGCGCTCTGCTGCGGAACCCGTCCCGGCCTCGCACGCTTGTCACGGATCGACAACGATCCGGAGCGTTCATGAGAGCCCCTGCCGCGCTTGCCGCCACCGCGCTGATCCTCGCCGCATGCGGGCCGAAGGCGCTCGCGCTGCCCGACGATCCTATCGATCGCGCCGCGACCTGCGGCATCGTCGCGGCGGCGAAGGCGCGAGCGGGAATGAACAGCCTGCGCGGCGATCTGCCGTTCGATGCCGAGCTCGGCGTGATCCATTACTCGCTGCTTGCCGGCGCCGGCGAAAAGGGGACGGGGTTCGCGCGCGACAAGGCCTCCGCCGTCGCGAAGCGAATGGCGACGCTCGCCGACAAGGTGACCGCGGGCAAGTGGCAGACGCTCGAGCAGCCATGCGCGCAAGCCTATCCGGCCACTGCGCCGACCAGCCCGCCCAAGCTGCCGACCACGGCGGCGCAGTCGCAGCTCGGCTGCTACGTGCTCGCCGACTTCCTCCGCACGGCGCTGCAATCGCAGGATGCGTCCTATGGCGAGCAGCTTTCCCAGCTCGGAGAGCTGCGCCGCGCGCTCGATCCCAAGCTCGCCGGCCGCTTTGCCGCCAAGGGGCAGACCGACATCGCCGCCCAAAAGGATCCGCGCGACGAGGCGCTCGCTGACATGACGCGGCGTGGCCCGCCCGGCGATCTGATCAAGCTCTGCATCGCGGCCTATCCGCCACCCAAGTCCGCGCTCTGACCCAGACTTCGGGCTGAGCGATACGCCATCCTCCGTTCGACCCTGCGCGAAGTCGCAGGGCAGTCGCAGGCGCGGCTCTTCGTCAGTGCGAAGCGGTGACGATACGTTACAACGGCGAGGGAGCATGGGCTTCGACTGCGCTCAGCCCGAACGGATGAAGCGAGTTCAGACCGATCAATTTGTGCTCAGGCGCTATTCGTCGCCGTAGATCGCGACGACCGGTGCATTGCAGTCGCGCAGCAGGCCCCGGTACATGCCCGGTGTGGTGAACGACCAGGCCGGCGTGCCGTCGGGCGCCACGACGATGACGCCGCCGTCGCCGCCGAGCGCATGCGTCTCCGCCTGCACGGCGTCGGCCGCCGCCTGCACGGTCTCGCCGAGGAGCCGCACGCGCGCGCAGATTTCGTGCGCGACACCGACGCGGAGATAATATTCGCCGGAGCCGGTAGCCGATACCGCGCAGGCGCGATCGTCGGCATAGGTGCCGGCGCCGATCACCGGCGTATCTCCGACACGGCCCGGCCGCTTGCCGGTCAACCCTCCCGTGGATGTCGCCGCAGCGAGCCGGCCGGTGATGTCGCGCGCGACCGCGCCTACGGTGCCGAACTTGACGCCGCTGTCGAAGCGACCGTGCATCCTCTCGAGCTGGGCGCGACGTTGCTCGGTGGAGAAGTAGCTGGGATCGACCTGCTCGACGCCTTGTTGCCGCGCGAAATCGTCGGCACCGGACCCGACGAGCATGACGTGCTTGCTGCCGCGCATCACCGCGCGCGCGAGGCTGACGGGATTGCGCGTGCGCGTCACGCCGGCGACGGCACCGGCGCAGCGTGTCGCGCCGTCCATGATCGCGGCGTCGAGCTCGTGCGTGCCCGCTGTGGTGAAGACTGCGCCGCGGCCGGCGTTGAAGGCGGGATCGTCTTCGAGCACGCGCACCGCCGCTTCCACCGCGTCGAGCGCGGCGCCGCCCGCTTGCAGTATCCCGCCGCCGACGCGAAGCGCGGCGGCGAGACCCGCGCGCGCGGCCTTGTCCTCATCGTCCGAGGTGCGGCCGCGCGCCATTGTGCCGGCGCCGCCATGGACGACGAGCGTCCAGCGCCGGTCATTGGGGAGCGGCGCGTACGCCGCTCCCGTTAGGTCGCCTGGTTCGCTCAGCGGCAGACGCGCACCATGTGATGATGGTGCCGCTCCATGTGGCACATGCGATGGTGGTGCCAATCGGCATGGGCCGGCGCGAGCGCGACGAACATGCTGCTGGCGGCGGCGAGCGCGATGGCGGTCTTCTTGACGATCTTCATGGTGCGTCTCCTGCTATGGTTAGCGGAGATTGCCCTGCGTGACGGAAATGAACGGCTTGTGTCATCTCTGCAACAATCCTGTTGAAGCGAGTCCCTTTGGCGGTGAACTGCGGGGGCCGAGATCGCGCTGCCAATAACCGACATCGTGCCAGCGGCCGAGCTTGTAGCCGATCGCCGTCATCCGGCCGACGAATGTGAAGCCGAGCGCCTCGTGGAAGCGGCTGCTCTCCGCATTCGGCACGGTGATCGAGGCGATCGCCGCGACGAAGCCCTGATCGGTGAGCGTATCGAGCAGCGGCGCGTAGAGCGCGCGGCCGGTGCCGCGTCCGCGCCGATCGTGCGCGAGGTAGATCGCCGTCTCGCATGTCCAACGATAGGCCGCGCGGCCATGATAGGGCCGGCCATAGGCATAGCCGAGAAGGTCGCCGTCCGCCGTCGCGGCGATCAGCCAGGGATGCGTGGCCGACACGGTTTCGATGCGCGCGCGCATCTCGGCGGCGTCAGGCGGCACCTCCTCGAAGGTGACCGCGGTGTTCGTGACATAATGCGCATAGATCGCGGCGATCGGCGCGGCATCGTCGCGCGAGACCGACCGGATCGTGACGCTCACGGCAGCAGTGCTTCCGCCAATCGTGTCATGCTCGTGCGCGCCGGCGCCGGCGGCGCGGAAGGCGGGCAGGAGAGGCAGCGCACCTGCATCACCGGGCCGGAGAGGACCGTGCGGGCATCCGCGAGGGCGCGCGCGAGCAGCGCATCCGGACGCGTCACCAGCGCCGACCACGCGCTGCTGTCCCCGCTGCTGTCGCTGCGCTGGTCCATCGCGTCGCGCAGGAAGCGCAGTGCCCAGGAAGGCTCGCGCTCGATATAGACCGGGTGCACGCTCTCGGGATCGAGGTGGGCGCGCTTGGCGGCCTCGGCGATCGCGTCGTCGAGATCACCGAAGCCGTCGATGAGCCCGAGCGTCTTCGCGGTCGAACCTTCCCAGACATGGCCTTGGGCGATCTCGTCGACTCGGGCGACGGGCAGGTGTCGCGCCTGCGCGACGAGGCCGGTGAAGCGCGCATAGATCTGGTCGACGCCCGCCTGCATCAGTGCGTCGACCTGCGGCGTGGTGCCCTGAAGCGGGTCCGGCTCGCCCGAAAGCGGCGTTGCGCGCACGCCGTCGGCGCCCATGCCGAGCTTCGCGAGCGAGCCCTTGAACGTGGGCAGGAGGCCGAACACGCCGATCGACCCGGTGATCGTCGAAGGTTCGGCGAGAACATAGTCGCTCGCGGTCGAGACCCAGTAGCCGCCTGATGCCGCGACCGAACCCATCGAGGCGACGATCGGGAGCCCGCGCCGCCTGGCCTCGAGGATCGCGTCGCGGATGCGATCCGAGCCGCTGACCGATCCGCCGGGAGAATCGATGCGGACGACGAGCGCCTTGAGGTTCTTCTCGGCGAGCGCTTTCAGGAGCAGTTCGGAAATGGTGTCGCCGCCCGCCGTGCCCGGCGGGGAGCGGCCATCGACGATGTCGCCGGCAATGGTGACGACGCCGATTGCCGGACCACGCTTCGGCGGCTCGTTGGCGTCGGTCCAGGCATCAAGATCGATGCGCTTGAAATCGCCGGCGGTGCGCTTGTCGCCGGGGCCGACGATCGCGGCCACCCGCTGCCCGAAGGCGACGCGATCGCCGATATGGTCGACGAGGCCGCTCGCCACCGCGGCCCGAGCGAAGTCGGCGGGCGGCTTGCCGCCAGCGAGATCGTTCACATACGCGGCGATCTGCGCCTTCGGCCGCGCCTTGGCGACGTCGGCCTGCCAATCGCGCCACAGCGCGTCGGCGAGCTGCTGGTTGGCGGCGCGCGCCTCGGGTGACTGATCATCGCGCGTGAAGGGCTCGACCGCCGACTTGAACGCGCCGACCCGGTAGACCTTGGCCTCGATGCCAAGCTTGTCCATCAGCCCCTTATAATAAAGCTGGCTGCCGCCGGGACCGATCGGCAGCACGGTGCCGAGCGGATCGAGCCAGACCTCGTCGGCATGCGCCGCGAGCTGATAAGCGTCGTCGCCGTAGCTGCCGGCATAGGCGAGCACGCGCTTGTGTGCCGCGCGCACGTCGTCGAGCGCGGCGCCAACATCGGCCATCGCCGCCTGGCCGCCGCCGGTGAAGCCGTCGAGATCCATCGCCACCGCCTTGACCCGGTCGTCGTCGGCGGCGGCCTCGAGCGCGCGAATCAGGTCACGCAGGCGGGTCTGCCCTACCGCCGGTGGGCCCGCGCCGGAGAGAAAATCGACCGGCTGCGCCTCGGCCGGCTGCTCGACGATGCCGCCCGAGAATTTGAGGTAGAGCGCACCGCCGTTCGCGATCTTGGGGTTGGGCGAGGCGGTGAGAACGAGGAAGATCGCGCCGAAGAAGAGCAGCAGCAGCACGAGCGCCAGCGCGTCCTTCACGCCCATCAGAAAGCGCCAGATCGCCCGCACCAACCGCATGCCGTCACCCTATCGTCTTGGATCGCGCGCTAAGCCCGACGGCGCAAAGCCGTCGTTCGTGCCGAGCCTATCGAAGCACTGTTCTTCTGTTCGGTCGAAGCAGGAAAGCAGTCCATCGACAAGCTCGGGGCGAACGGGAGGATAAGCAAGCGAAACCTGTCCCACCACGAGCAGTGTCGCCGCTTTTAAATCGACGGCTGGCCGCATGGCTCCCACGGGTCGTAACGGAGGCGTTGAAAAAATCGTGGAGGGGCGCTTGACCGGGATGCCGTATCGCCCATATCGGCGCCGCTGGCACTCGCGCTCAGGGAGTGCTAACAGCAGAATCGCTTGAGACGGTATCCGGTTCCCGCGCCGCGGGTTCGGGTGCCCGAACCCAGGATCGACTGTCAAGGAAAGGCAGAACCTATGAATTTCCGTCCCCTGCACGACCGTGTGCTCGTGAAGCGCATCGAGGCCGAAGAGAAGACGGCCGGCGGGATCATCATCCCGGACACCGCCAAGGAAAAGCCCCAGGAGGGCGAGGTCGTCGCCGCCGGTGCCGGCGCCAAGGACGAGCAGGGCAAGATCAGCCCGCTCGACGTCAAGGCCGGCGATCGCATCCTGTTCGGCAAGTGGTCGGGCACCGAGGTCAAGATCGACGGCCAGGATCTCCTCATCATGAAGGAGAGCGACATCCTGGGGATCGTCGGCTGATCAATCAGGCCCCACCCGTTCGCCCTGAGCTTGTCGAAGGGCTGCTCTTCTTCTGAGCGCGGGTGAAAGAGAGGGGCAGGGCTTCGACAGGCTCAGCCCGAACGGTTTTGGAAATCTAGGAAGGAACACAGAACATGGCAGCGAAAGACGTCAAGTTTTCGCGCGACGCCCGTGAGCGCATCCTGCGCGGCGTCGACATCCTCGCCGACGCGGTGAAGGTGACCCTCGGCCCCAAGGGCCGCAACGTCGTGATCGACAAGAGCTTCGGCGCGCCGCGTATCACCAAGGACGGCGTTACCGTCGCCAAGGAAATCGAACTCAAGGACAAGTTCGAGAACATGGGCGCGCAGATGCTGCGCGAGGTCGCCTCGAAGACCAACGACGTTGCCGGCGACGGCACCACCACCGCGACCGTGCTCGCCCAGGCGATCGTGCGCGAGGGCATGAAGTCGGTCGCCGCCGGCATGAACCCGATGGACCTGAAGCGCGGCATCGATCTCGCCGTCACGAAGGTCGTCGAGGACCTCAAGTCGCGCTCGAATCCGGTGTCGGGCTCCAAGGAAGTCGCGCAGGTCGGTATCATCTCCGCCAACGGTGACACCGAGGTCGGCGAGAAGATCGCCGAGGCGATGGAGAAGGTCGGCAAGGAAGGCGTGATCACCGTCGAAGAGGCGAAAGGTCTCGAGTTCGAGCTCGACGTCGTCGAGGGTATGCAGTTCGATCGCGGCTATCTCTCGCCCTACTTCATCACCAACCCGGAGAAGATGACGGTCGAGCTCGCCGACCCGTACATCCTCATCCACGAGAAGAAGCTCTCGAACCTGCAGTCGATGCTGCCGATCCTCGACGCGGTCGTGCAGTCGGGTCGTCCGCTGCTGATCATCGCCGAGGACATCGAGGGCGAGGCGCTCGCCACGCTCGTCGTCAACAAGCTGCGCGGCGGCCTCAAGGTCGCGGCCGTCAAGGCCCCGGGCTTCGGCGATCGTCGCAAGGCGATGCTCGAGGACATCGCGATCCTGACCAAGGGCGAGATGATCTCCGAGGATCTCGGCATCAAGCTCGAGAACGTCACCGTGGGCATGCTCGGCACCGCCAAGCGCGTCACGATCGACAAGGACAACACCACCATCGTCGACGGTGCCGGTGACTCCGAGTCGATCAAGGGGCGCACCGAGGCGATCCGCCGCCAGATCGAGAACACCACCAGCGACTATGATCGCGAGAAGCTCCAGGAGCGCCTCGCCAAGCTCGCCGGCGGCGTTGCCGTGATCAAGGTCGGCGGCTCGACCGAGGTCGAGGTGAAGGAGCGCAAGGACCGCGTCGACGACGCGCTGCACGCGACGCGCGCAGCCGTGGAAGAGGGCATCGTGCCCGGTGGCGGCACCGCGCTGCTCTACGCGACGAAGGCGATCGAGGGTCTCAAGGGCGTCAACGACGACCAGACGCGCGGCGTCGACATCGTCCGCAAGGCGCTCTACGCGCCGGTCCGCCAGATCGCGCAGAATGCCGGCCATGACGGCGCCGTGATTTCGGGCAAGCTGCTCGAGAGCTCGGATCCGCAATACGGCTTCAACGCGCAGACTGACCAGTATGAGAACCTCGTCGCCGCCGGCGTGATCGATCCGACCAAGGTCGTCCGCACCGCGCTGCAGGATGCGGCGTCGGTCGCCGGTCTCCTCATCACCACCGAGGCGACCGTGGCCGAGCTGCCCGACGACAAGCCCGCGATGCCGATGGGCGGCGCTGGCGGCATGGGCGGCATGGGCGGCATGGACTTCTGATTTCGCACCGGCGCAGCCTTGCTGCGCCGGAGACGAAGTTGGAACGGCCGGTGGGTCGGCGGCCAGGCCGTTGATCCCGTCCTCCGATGCGGGACTTGTTCCCGCGCCGGCCGAAGCCCGGATAGAAGAAGAAGGGCTGGGGGAGCGATCCTCCGGCCCTTTTTCTTCCAGAAGGCTTCCGCCAAAACCACGCTAGTTGGCGGCCGCCTTTGGCTTGGAACCGCTTGCATCGGCGGTTTGCGCTGCCTGATGGATCGTCGGCAGGTTGGTTCGGAGGAAAGCGGCCATTGCCTGCAGCATCTGCAGCCTCGTGGCGCTTCGCGAAAGATTGTGATCCTCGTCCGAAAGCGTGACGAGCTGCACCGGCTTGCTCGCGCGTTTCGCGGCATTGAACATGATCCTGCTCTGCTCGAACGGGACGATCGTATCGACCGTGCCGTGGATGAGCAGCAGTGGAGCGGACAATTTGTCGGCATGGCGTGCGGGTGAGAGAGCATCGAGCGCGGGATCGCTGCTGCTCTTGGTGCCCATGAAGCGCTGCCAGAAGCGGAGCGTGGAGTTGTGCGCACCTCCGGTGGAGTCGATCCGCGAGGAAAGAAATTGACGAAGGTCTGACACGCCCGCGACCGCGACGGCGCATTTGTAGACGCCGCTCTGAAGCGTCACGCCCGCCATCGCCGCGTAGCCGCCATAGCTTGCGCCGACGATACAGACACGGCTCGGGTCAACGATGCCCCCGCTCGCAAGATAGTGGACGCCGTCCGACAGGTCTGTCTGCATCTTGCGGCCCCATTCGCCATATCCGGCGGCCAGCAGCCCGTGCTCGAACCCGCTCGATCCACGGAACTGGGGCTGCAGGACTGCATAGCCGAGCGATGCGATCGCCTGCGCCCACCAATCGAACCCGGGATCGTCGCGGGCTGCCGGCCCGCCGTGAGGAAGGACGACGAGCGGGAGGTTCTTGGCCACGGCGCCGCGGGGCAGGGTCAGATAGGCAGGGAGCTCGCGCCCGTCCGCGGCATTGTAGTGGATGACCCGAACCTCTCCGAGGTCCTCCGGTCCAATGCCGGCATATTCATCGGCGATCCAGTCGGCGCGACCGGTCCTGGCATCGAGGCGGAAATATGCGGCTCCGTTCTTGGATCCTTCCACTTGAAGGATGATCTTCGTGCGATCGTCGCTCCACGACGCCAAGCGAACGGTCTCGCCAGGAAAGGCACGGTTGACTTTCTCCCACAGAATCTGATCCTTGGGATCGAAGAAGCTGTACCGCTCGGCCATCTCGTCGGTCACGGCGCCGCCGATTACCGTGCGCTTGACCGGATCCTTGATCAGCGTGGCGCCGTCGAGCGCCGCGATCGGCGGCGACAGCGTGCCGCCGGCGATGGGTATCTCGCGATAGCGCGTGCCGTCGTCACCATCTTCCTGAACGATGAGCGTGTCCTCTGTCCGCCCGAACCCCTCCAAGGTGGGCGTATCGATCGGCGCCGTCTCACGATCGATCACATGCCAGTTGCCGTTCGCGTGGCTGAGGAGCGACCATTGGCCGCTCTGCTCGTCATAGTCGACGCGGGCAGCCGTTTTCCCGTTCGTGTCGATCAACAGATCGGATGTCTTCTCTTCGCCTTGGAAGACCTGTTCGGCGGAGCCGGGGAGGACTTGCCGATACATTGTCAGCACGCTCTGATTGTTCAGGAAGGACACGCCAGTCAGGAAGAGCGTGGTGTGGTTCCCGATCTTGCGCGCCTGCGGCCAGCCTTGGATCACGTTCATCGGAATATCCGTGTCGGTCAGTAACGCGTGCAGCTTGCCGGCACCGAGATCGTAGTCATAGGCGAGCCACCACTCACGGCTCGGCCCCTCCAAGCCCATCACCGTTGCGGCCTTGGCCGACACCAGCAGCAGATTGCTTTCGTCGGCCCAATCCAGGCCGATGATCTTGGCTTCTCGGAGGTTGATGACTCCGATCTGCGTGAGATCTTCCGTCTTGCGGACCTGTATTTGCCGCGTGCTGGCATCGCCCACCAGGAACGCGATCCGCGTGCCGCCCGGCGAGATCGTCACGTCGTCGACACTCGGAAGCCTTCCATAGGCTTCGATCGGCGCAGCTTCAGCCGTCATCGCCATGGAGCCGAAGATGGCGATCATCCCAGCCGTGCTGGCCAATCGCCAGCGCGACGCGATCTTCTCCCGCATTGTGGTGCCCCGGTTCATCTTCCCCTGGCGACGAGTATGGCACGAATAACGCCAGCGTCGAGGGCCGCCCTGTACGGACGGCGTTGGCATTGGTCCGAACCGGAAGAGTGCACGAACAAGACGGGGATGCTTTGCCGGCCCCGCGCCTTGATCAGGTGGAGCTGGACGAGCCAAAAAGAAAGGCCGCGCTCCCCGCTCGGGGCGCGCGGCCTTCTTGCCCGCGGACCATTGCCGGTCGCGGAAGCGAATTACATCGCGTTGCCGGTGTTGGCGGCGGCGCCGGCGGCGTCCGAGCCATTGCCGGCGGCGTTCATCGCATCGCCCGCGTTCGCGGTCGCGTCGGCGGCCGAGGCGTTGACGTTAGCGATCGCGTCCGAAGCGGCCGAATTGAGATCGGTCGCGGCGGCGCCGTTGTCGGCGGTGTTGCTGCTGTTGTCCGAGGACTTGCTGCACGCGGCGAGGCCGAGCGCAACGGCCGCGATGAGCGGCAGGGCGATGATCTTCTTCATATGCGTACCTTCCTGATCCGTCCGGATAAACCAATGCGGCGCACGGCCTCTGGGTCCGCGCGAACGCATATCCCCCCTTAGCCGCGGGGCAGTCACCTAACCGAGCGCGCGCCGCAACGCAATGCCGACTAGGCTGCTAGCCATTGGGCGCAACCCCTTATCCCCAAGGTTGTTGCGCGGTTATCCACAAACTTATTGTCCCGTTCCGGGTCCGGACGGCGGCGACGACGGCGCCGTCGGTGTGCCGGTGCCGGCATCGGGAGCGGTGGCATCGGGCGATGCCGGCATGGTCTGCGGTGTCGCTGTCGCTGCCGGCTTCTTGGCCTCGCCCCCTCCGGAGGGCGCCGTGCCGTTGCTGGTGTCGATATCCTTGAGCGCGGCGTCGAGCGCAGCGTCGTCACCGGTTCCACCGACATTGGCGCCACCCGCGGCAGCGGCCGCGGCGGCGCCGTCGTCGTCATTGTTGATCTCGGCCTCGCGGCGCTGAAGATAGGCCGAGCGCGCCACCGCGTAGCTGTCGGCACTGGTGTCGAGCAGCGTATCGGCGCCGCTATCCATCAGCTGCGAACGATCGCTCAGGAACTGGAGGACGGTGATACCCCACTCCACGCCGTCGCTCACGAAGCTGCAGCGATCGAGGCAGAGCCGATAGGGGTCCGCCCATTGCGCAGCGAGCGTGCCGATGCCGTCGCGCACCGTCGAGGGGCCGAACAGCGGCAGCACGAGATAGGCGCTCTTGCGTACGCCCCATACCGCGAAGGTCTGGCCGAGATCCTCGGGCGCCTTCTTGACGCCCCAATGCGTGGCGACATCGAACAGGCCGCCGATGCCGAAGGTCGAGTTGATCAGGAAGCGGCCCACCGAACGCAGCCCGCGTTTGGGGTTGCCCTGCAGGAAGCCGTTTATCGCGGAAAAGGGCTCCTCGACGTTGCCGAGCGCATTGGCGATGCCGTCGCGTCCCGGCTTCGGAACGACCGCGCGATAGACATGGGTCGCCGGCCTCATGACGATCCGATCGGCGCCGCGATCGAAGTCCCACATCACCCGGTTGATATTCTCGAACGGATCGCCGGGGGTCTTCGGATGCGGCGTTCCGCCATGGGCGCAGCCGCCGAGCAGGGCGAGGGCAGCGGTCGCGGAGACCAGCGGGGCGGCACGACGCATAGGCGGAAAGAATCCTGTGACTGGGAGGAGGCGCCCCTGTCGGCCGCGTGCCATAGCGAAGGCGGGGGCACAAGCGGCTTGACCGGATATAAAGATATCCTTATGTCCTTATATCAGGATGAAAGCTGCGCTTGCCATGTTCCGCGCCCTCGCCGATCCGACGCGGCTGCGCATCCTCATGCTGCTGCGCGCGATGGAGTTGTCGGTGGGCGAGCTCGCACAGGTGCTCGGTCAGAGTCAGCCGCGCGTTTCGCGCCACGTCAAGATCCTTGCCGATGCCGGTCTCGCGCAGCGCCGTAAGGAAGGCAGCTGGGTGTTCCTCACGCTCGGCGACCCGGCGCGGCTCGAGCCGCTGTTCGCGGCGATCGACGCCTGGCAGGCGAGCGGCGACGGCGCGTCGGATCTCGCCCGGCTGAGCGCGATCCAGGCCGAGCGCGCGGCTGCCGCTGAGCGTTATTTCGAGGCGCAGGCGGCGAACTGGGATGCGGTCCGCTCGCTGCACGTCGCCGAAAGCGAGGTCGAGGCGGCACTCGCACGGGCGGTAGGCGAGGGGCCGTTGGGGCATCTCGTCGATATCGGGACCGGCACCGGGCGGATGCTCACGCTGTTCGCGGGCCGCGCCACCAGCGCGATCGGCGTCGACCGCAGTTCCGAGATGCTCCGGCTGGCCCGCGCCAAGCTCGCGGAGGCGGGCCTCGCGCGTGCCGAGCTTCGCCAGGGCGACATCTATGCGCTGCCACTGGCGGCGGGCGCGGCCGATCTCGTGCTCGTCCATCAGGTGCTGCATTACGCGCAGCAGCCGGCGGCGGCGATCGCCGAGGCGGCGCGGTTGCTCGCGCCCGGCGGGCGGTTGCTGATCGTCGACTTCGCCGCGCATGAACTCGAGGAACTGCGCGCGCGCGACGCGCACGTCCGCCTGGGCTTCTCGGACCGGCAGATGCTCGGATGGCTCGATGCGGCCGGATTGCAGGCCGAGGCGTGCGCGGCGCTCGAGGGCGGCGAGCTCACGGTGAAGATCTGGCGCGGGCTGCGGCCGGCGCTGGCGGCACGGAAGGTTGCGTGATGAGTTTCAGTTTCTCCGATCTCGAGGAGGCGCGTCGCGCGTTGGAGGCGCCGCTGTTCGCGGACGTCGCGGGCGATGCCGCGGTCTCGTTCGAATTCTTTCCGCCGAAGACGGAGAAGATGGAGGAGACGCTGTGGCAGTCGGTCGAGACGCTGGCCCCGCTCGATCCGCGCTTCGTTTCGGTGACCTACGGCGCCGGCGGATCGACCCGCGAGCGGACGCATGCGACGGTGGCGAGGATCGTCCGCGAGACCGCGATCCCGGCTGCGGCGCATCTCACATGCGTGGACGCGAGCCGCTCCGAAGTGGACGATATTGCCCGAGAATATTGGGCGGCCGGCATTCGCCACATCGTCGCGCTGCGCGGTGATCCGCCACGCGCGGGCGAGAAGTTCCAGCCGCGGCCGGACGGCTATCGCAACGCCGCCGACCTCGTCGCGGGGCTGAAGCGGATCGCGCCCTTCGAGATTTCGGTCGCCGGCTACCCGGAATGCCATCCGGATTCGGCAGACGACAGCGCCGATCTCGACAACCTTCGCGCCAAGATCGACGCGGGCGCCAATCGCGCGATCACGCAGTTCTTCTTCGCGCCCGAGACCTTCTTCCGCTATCGCGACAGGGCGGCCGCGGCAGGCATCGACGTCGAGATCGTGCCCGGCATCATGCCGGTTTCCAACTTCGCGAGCACGCAGCGCATGGCGGCGTTGTGCGGAACGGATGTGCCGCAATGGATGGCGCGGCTGTTCGAGGGGCTCGATGCGCTGCCCGCCGCGCGTCAACTCGTTGCGATGGCGGTCGCGGCGGAGATGTGCCGGCGGCTCTATGCCGGGGGCGTCCGCGCCTTCCATTTCTACACGCTCAATCGCGCAGAGCTGAGCTACGCGATCTGCCATTTGTTGGGAAAGCGGCCGGTCAAGTCGTTGGCGGAGCAAGCGGCATGAGTTCCAGGAATCTCGGTCCGTCCGCCCCGAGCGGAGTCGAGGGACGTGCGGCAAGCGATGCGTTCGGGGCACATGCCTCGACTTCGATCCGAAGCATCGAAGTTTATCCTGAGCGCCTGCCTTGGCAGGCAGTCGAAGGGCTCGGCACGAACGGAGAGGTCAGATGAAGCAGTCCGAAGCCGCCGCCCGCCTTCGCGCGGAAGCCGCCAAGCGCATCCTGCTTACCGACGGTGCGTTCGGGACGATGATCCAGTCCTATCGCCTCACCGAGGCGGACTACCGCGGTCAGCTCGATCTCACGCTCGATCAAAAGGGCAATAACGATCTGCTCGTGATTACGCGTCCACACGTCATCGCCGAGATTACCGAAGCCTATATCGCGGCGGGATCGGACATCGTCTCGACCAACACGTTCAACGCCAACCGGATCAGCCAGGCCGATTACGGCGCCGAGCATCTCGTCCGCGATCTCAACCTCGCGGCCGCCGAGATCGCGCGCGATGCGGCGATGGCGGCTGAGGCGGCGGATGGCCGCCCACGCTTCGTTGCCGGCGCGATCGGGCCGACCAATAAGACATTGTCGCTCTCGCCTGATGTCAATGATCCGGGCTATCGTGCTATCGAGTATGATGAATTGAAGGATGTCTATCGCGAGCAGATCGACGGGCTGCTCGATGGTGGCGCGGACTTCATCCTGATCGAGACGGTGTTCGACACGCTCAACGCCAAGGCCGGGATCATGGCCGTGCTCGAAGCGGGCGAGGCGCGTGGGCAGGAGGTACCGATCCAGCTCAGCTTCACCGTCACCGACATGTCCGGTCGCAATCTCTCCGGCCATTCGATCGAGAGCTTCTGGGCGAGCGTGCGCCATGCCCGGCCGCTTACGATCGGAATGAACTGTTCGTTCGGCGCGCCGCAGCTCCGGCCGCATGTGCTCGCGCTGAGCCCCGTCGCCGACACGCTGGTGATGGTCTATCCCAACGCGGGCCTGCCCAACGAGCTCGGCCAATATGACGAGGAGCCGACGACCACCGGCGGCTTCATTGGCGAATGGGCGGACAACGGTCTGATCAACATCGTCGGCGGTTGCTGCGGGACGACGCCGGGGCATATCGCAGCGATGGCGCGGGCGGTGCGCGGCAAGCCGCCGCGCGCAATCCCGACGCCGCCGGTGCGGACGCTGCTCGCGGGCCTAGAGACCTTCACGATGGCGGCCTGATGAATTCTCCCCTCCCGCCTGCGGGAGGGGCGGGGGTGGGCTCGCGCTCGCCTCCGGTCTCATCGCCCGATTGAAACCGGGCGCCCACCCCTAGCCTCTCCCGCGAGCGGGAGGGGAACGAGTATGCAATGACCGACACCCCCGCCTCCTCCTCCAATTTCGTCAACATCGGCGAGCGTACCAACGTCACCGGATCGGCGGCGTTCAAGAAGCTGATCATGGCCGGCGATTACGCCAAGGCGGTCGATGTCGCGCGCGCGCAGGTCGAGAACGGCGCACAGGTGATCGACGTCAACATGGACGAAGGCCTGCTCGACGCCGAGCACGCGATGACCACCTTCCTCAAGCTGATCGCCGCCGAGCCCGACATCGCGCGCGTGCCGGTGATGGTGGACAGCTCGAAATGGTCGGTGATCGAGGCCGGGCTGAAATGCGTCTCGGGCAAGCCGATCGTCAACTCGATCAGCATGAAGGAGGGTGAGGAGGCGTTCCTCGCGCATGCCCGCAAGGTGCGCGCTTATGGCGCCGCCGTCGTGGTGATGGCGTTTGACGAGGTTGGCCAGGCGGACACCAAGGCGCGCAAGATCGAGATCTGCGAGCGCGCCTACACGCTTCTCGTGGAGGACGGCTTCCCTCCCGAGGACATCATCTTCGATCCCAACATCTTCGCAATCGCGACCGGCATCGAAGAGCATAACAACTATGCCGTCGACTTCATTGAAGCGACTAAGGAAATTCGCGCACGCTGCCCGCATGCCCACATTTCGGGCGGGCTTTCCAACCTGAGCTTCTCGTTCCGCGGCAACGAGCCGGTCAGGCGCGCGATGCACTCGATCTTTCTCTACCACGCCATCCCCGCGGGGATGGACATGGCCATCGTCAACGCCGGTCAGCTCGACGTCTACGACACGATCGATCCCGGGCTGCGCGAGGCCGCCGAGGACGTCATCCTCAACCGGCCCAATCGCCCGGAGTCGGGGTTCGAAAGCCCGACCGAGCGGCTGATCGCGATCGCCGAGCGCTTCAAGGGCAAGGATGCTGCCGCGGAAAAGGCCGCCGAGGAATGGCGCGGCTGGGACGTCGTCAAGCGGCTCGAGCATGCGCTGGTGAAAGGCCTCGACGCCTATGTCGTCGCGGATACCGAGGAGGCGCGGCAGAATTTCGCACGGCCGATCGAGGTGATCGAAGGGCCGCTGATGGACGGCATGAACGTGGTCGGCGATCTCTTCGGATCGGGCAAGATGTTCCTGCCGCAAGTCGTTAAGAGCGCACGTGTCATGAAGAAGGCGGTTGCGCACCTGCTGCCGTTCATCGAGGCCGAGAAGAGCGCCGGGCAGAAGGCCAAGGGCCGCATCATCATGGCCACGGTGAAGGGCGACGTGCACGATATCGGCAAGAACATCGTCGGCGTCGTGCTCCAGTGCAACGGCTTTGAGGTGATCGATCTCGGCGTGATGGTGCCGTGGTCGACGATCCTGGAAAGCGCTGCCGCCAACGATGCCGACATGATCGGGCTTTCCGGCCTCATCACGCCATCGCTCGACGAGATGGTGACCGTCGCGGAGGAGATGACGCGCGCGGAGCTCGCGATCCCGCTGCTGATCGGCGGCGCGACGACGTCGAAAGTTCACACCGCGCTCCGCATCGCCCCGGCCTATGAGGGGCCGGTCGTGCATGTGCTCGACGCCAGCCGCGCGGTTGGCGTCGCCTCGACGCTGATGAGCGACACGCAGCGCGACGGCTTCGTCGCGCGCACCGCCGCCGACTACGAAGCGGTGCGTGTCGCGCGCGAAGGCAAGGGGCAGAACGAGCTCGCCACGATCGCGGAGGCGCGCGCCAACCGGGCGCCGTTCGATGCCTCGCTAGTACCGCCGGCGCCGCTGCAGCCGGGCCGTCATTGCTTCGACGATTGGCCGCTCGCGGATCTGCAGCCTTATATCGACTGGACGCCCTTCTTTCGCGCCTGGGAGCTGGCCGGCACCTATCCGGCAATCCTCGACGATGCGATCGTCGGCGAGAGCGCGCGCAGTCTCTTTGCCGACGCAAAGAAGATGCTCGCGCAAATCGTTGAAGAGAAATGGCTCACGGCCCGTGGCGTCGCGGCGCTGTGGCCGTGCCGGCGGGACGGGGACGATGTCCTCGTGAAGCCGCTCCCCTTCAGGGGAGGGGTTGGGGTGGAGCAGCCCCACCTCCCGATCTCCTCACCTGAAGGGGAGGAGGAGGTTCGCCTCTCCTTCCTCCGTCAGCAGATGAAGAAGCGCGAGGGGCGGCCGAACATGTGCCTCGCCGACTGGATCTCGCCGGATGGCGATTGGCTGGGCGGCTTCGCGGTCGGCATCCACGGCATCGAGCCGCACATCGCGCGCTTCAAGGCCAATCATGACGATTATTCTGACATCCTGCTCAAGGCGCTCGCGGATCGCCTGGCGGAAGCGTTTGCCGAACGCCTGCATGCCCATGTCCGCCGCGAGCTCTGGGGCTATGCCGCCGGCGAGCAGCTCGACAACGAGGCGCTGATCCGCGAGCAATATCGCGGCATCCGCCCCGCACCCGGCTACCCGGCCTGTCCAGATCACAGCCTCAAGCCGATCCTGTTCGATATGCTGGATGCGGGCAAGATCGGGCTGACGCTCACGGAGAGCTTCGCGATGCTGCCGACGGCGGCGGTTTCAGGCTTCTACTTCGGCCATCCCGACAGCCAATATTTCGGTGTCGCGCGCATCGGTCGCGATCAGCTCGAGGACTATGCCGTGCGGCGCGGCGCGGACCTTAAGACCGCCGAGCGCTGGCTGCGGCCGAACCTGGACTGAGCCGCAAGCCTGGTGCCCGATATCCGCACCGTCGCCGAGACCGGCTCGACCAACGATGACGTCATGGCGCTTGCACGCGAGGGCGCCGGCGAAGGGCTGTGGCTGCGCGCCGAGGTGCAGCGCGCCGGACGCGGACGGCAGGGGCGCGCCTGGATCGCGCCGCCAGGCAATCTCTCGGCGAGCACGCTGGTGCGGCTGCGCAAGGATGATCCGCCCGCGCCAGGGCTTGCGCTCGTCGCCGCCGTCGCGCTCGAGGAGGCGGCGCGGGGCTGGTCAGGCGAGGCGCCGTTGGCGCTGAAGTGGCCCAACGATCTGCTGCTGGGCGGTGTCAAGCTCGCGGGCATCCTGCTCGAGCGCGAAAGCAATGCGGTGGTGGCCGGCTTCGGCGTCAACCTCGCGCATGCCCCAGCGGACATCGATCGACCGGCAACGACGCTGGCTGCCGCAGGCATCGCGCCTCCGCCGCCCGATCTGTTCCTTGGCGATCTTGCGGAGGCTTTCGCGCGCTGGCTCGCACGCTGGCGGAATGCCGGCCCGACGCCGGTGATAGCCCGCTGGCGCGAGCGGGCGCACGCCGTCGGCACCGCGCTTCGTGTCGCCATGCCGGGCGGCGAGGTGCTGGACGGACTGTTCGATGGGCTCGACGATCAAGGTGCGCTCAGGCTGCGGATGCCGGGCGGGGAAATCGTCTGCGTGAGCGCCGGCGACGTGTTCCTTATTTGATGTCAACGTCTCAGCAAGCGATCCGCTCATCCTGAGCGAACGCGAAGGATGTGCCAAGAACGCAACGGCGTCTCGCACCTGCTTCGATTTCGCTCGGCACGAACGGGTTTGGACGGGCAGTCGGCCTAAGCCGCGCTCGTCTCGAACTGGAGGCTGGCGAGTCGTGCATAGAGGCCGCCGCGCGCGGTGAGCGCCTCATGGCTGCCTTCCTCGACGATCCGCCCCTCGTCCATCACCACGATGCGGTCCACCGCACGGATCGTCGCGAGGCGGTGCGCGATGACGATGCTGGTGCGGTCCTCCATCAGCCGCTCGAGCGCCGTCTGGACGAGCCGCTCGCTTTCGGCGTCGAGCGCCGAGGTTGCCTCGTCGAGCAGCAGCAGCGGTGCGTCGCGCAGCAGCGCACGGGCGATCGCGATGCGCTGGCGCTGGCCGCCCGAGAGCCGCGCACCGCCTTCGCCGAGGAAGGTGTCGAGCCCCTGCGGCAGCGCGCGCAGGAAATCGGCGGCGT
Organism: Sphingomonadaceae bacterium; assembly: GCA_019239915.1. GTDB lineage: Bacteria > Pseudomonadota > Alphaproteobacteria > Sphingomonadales > Sphingomonadaceae > Solisphingomonas. Next base: position 47,874 of record JAFAZF010000063.1, on the reverse strand, counting down.
TGGCGGCCTCGGCGGCGGACCACAGCGCGTCGTCATCGGCGTCCCAGCGGCCGTAGCGAAGATTGTCGCGCGCGGACGCGCCGAAGATCACCGTCTCCTGCGGCACCACCGCGACGCGCGCGCGGATCGCCGCTGGATCAGCTTCGGGAAGCGCCACGCCATCGAGGCTGACCGTGCCGCTGGTCGGATCGTAGAAGCGCAAGGCAAGCTGGAACAGCGTCGATTTGCCAGCTCCCGACGGGCCGACGACGGCAATCCGCTCGCCGGGCGCCACCGAAAGGCGAAAATCCTCCAGCGCGGCATGCTCGGGACGCGCCGGGTAGCGGAAGGTGACGGCATCGAAGCGCAACGCACCCCGCGCGGGCATCGGCAACGCGCGCGGCGCGGCGGGCGCCTTGATGTCGGCGACCTCGTTCAGCAGCTGGCCAAGCCGGCTTGCGGCCGCCGCGCCGCGGAGCAGATCGCCATAGACATCGGTCAGCGCGCCGAACGAGCCGGCGACCAACACGCCGGTGAAGACGAACGCGGCAATGTCGCCGCCCGAGAGCCGGCCGGCGGTGAAGTCGAGCGCGCTCTGCCACATCACCAGCGTGATCGATCCGAAGATGAGCGCGATCACGATCGCGGTCATCACCGCGCGCCACGCGATGCGCGTCCGCGCGGTGGCGAAGGCGCGCGTGGCGGCGTCATGGAAGCGGCCGCGCTCGCGCTCTTCCTGCCCGAATGCCTGGACGATCTTCATCGCGCCGAGCGTCTCGACCGCCATCGCGCCGACGTCGGCGATGCGATCCTGACCCTGCCGCGAGTAGCCGCGCACACGCCGCCCGAGGATCATGATCGGAAAGATCGCCATGGGGATCAGCAGGATCAGCTCACCGGTGAGCTTCGGCGAGATCACCAGCAGATAGGCAAGGCCGCCGATCGCCGTGACCGCGTTGCGCAACGCGACCGAAAAGGCGCTGGTGATCACCTGCTCGATGATCGTGGTGTCGGCGGTGAGGCGCGACGCGATCTCCGACGGGCGATTTTCCTCGAAGAAACGCGGCGCCAGCCGGAGCAAGTTGCCATGCACTGCGATGCGCATGTCGGCCACGACCCGCTCGCCCAGCCACGAGATGAAGAAATAGCGGCAGGCCGAGGCCAGAGCCAAGACGACGACGATCAGCAGCAGATAGCGGAAATAGGGGCCGACCTGCCCACCATGGGCGACGAAGCCCTTGTCGATCACGCGCTTGAAGCCGCTCGGGATGGCGAGCGTCGCGGCCGCGGCCAGGATGAGCGCGACCATCGCGCCCGCGATCTGCCCGGGATAGGCGAAGGCGAAGCGCAGGACGAGGCGCAGATTGCCCAGGCTCCGCTCGGCGGCGCGCGCGGGATCGGGCGGCGTGGCGGAACGGGGAGGGCGAGCCATGGACTTCGCCCCTAGCAGCGACAGCGGGCGCGCTCAACGCAGGCGAAAAGCGCAACGCCTACGAGCGCCTTCGCCCGATCAACGCGGCCTTCCCGCAGCGCGGGCGAGGACGATCGGGGGCTTGAGCGTCCGCCCCGCTCAGCCGTTCTCCTGCGCCCGCATCCGTTCATTCACGTGATGGAGGTAGCTCAGATAGCCGACCGGAACGCGGCTGCCGCCGTTGACCGGGATGATCGCGCCGCTGATCCACGACGCCTCGTCGCTGACCAGATAGACGGCGAGCGGGCCGACATCATCGACCACGCCGAGACGGCGCAGCGGCACCGTGTCGATCTGGCGCTGACGGCGGCTTTCCGATTTCATCGAGCCTTGGGTGGTGCTCTGCTCGGTGAGCACGACGCCGGGCGCGATCGCGTTCACGCGGATGCCCATATGGCCCCACTCGACCGCCATGGTGGCGGTGAGGTTCTCGACGCCGGCCTTGGCGGCGCCATATTGGCCGGTGTTCGGATTGGGCTGGGACGCGCTGCGCGAGGTGACGTTCACGATCGATCCGCCGCGCGTCATCGCTTTGGCAGCGATCTGGCAGGCGAAGAAGGTCCATTTGAAATTGAGGTCGACGACGGCGTCCCATTGCCGCTCGTCGATGCCGATCAGCGGCCCGACGTCGCTGGGGCTGGCGCTGCCGGCGTTGTTGACCCAGCCGTCGATCGCGCCGAAGCGCTCGAGCGCTGTCGCCGCGAGGCGCTCGAGATCGGCCATGCTGGTGATGTCCGCCGGAACCACGATCGCCGGTGCGCCGATCGCCGCGACCTCCTCGGCGGTCTCCGCCAGCGGACCCTGACCGCGTCCGGAAATCACGATGTTCGCGTTCGCGCGTGCCAGCGCGCGCACGATGCCGCGGCCGATGCCGCGCCCGCCGCCGGTGACGACGATGGTCTTGCCGCTCAGATCAAAGAGGTGTCCGCTCATCAGCCCGTCTCCGCTTCGGTAGGCTTGCCTGTAGGCAGCGCCCCCGCGCTTGAGAAACGAAAAAGTGCGCGGTTTGCTTCTGCTATCATGGTTGCGGCGACGCGGGCGCGCGGAATGATCCGCGCCGATAGGCGGAAGGACTCTTGCCGGTCCAGGAGCGGAAGGCGCGGGTGAAGGATCGCGGCTCGGCGTAACCGAGGTCCGCCGCGATCGCCTCGACCGATCGGCCGCTGTCGGCGAGCGCGCGTATCGCCGCCGCGCGGCGCACATCCTCGCGGATCGCCACCCAGCCGGTGCCTTCGCCCCGCAAGGTCCGGCGCACCGTGTCGGGGGATATCGACAACCCCGCTGCGAGTTCCGCGAGCGTCAGACCGGGCGTCGCGGTCAAAATCCGGCGGACGTGCGGCGCGAGGCCATGATCGCTGGCCGGGATGGTCATCATGTCGAGCGGCGCACGCTCGAGCATCACCGCAAGTTCCTCGCGCGTTCGGCGGATCGGACCCGCCAGCGCACGGCCATCGAGGCGGATCATCCGCTCGCCGGCATCGAAATGATGAGGGCAGGGGAAGAGGTGCTTGAATTCGGCGAAATAGGCGTCTGGACGAGGATAGTCGAAGCGGGCATCGAGCATCGGCACCGTTTCACCGGCCAGCCAGCAGGCAAGCCGATGCCAGATGATTAGCCAAAACTCACTGAAATAATGGGTGGGGTCACGCGCGGGTTCGGCGAAGCGAACCGCAATCGACGCGATGTCGCCGCGCAAGGTGAGGCGCGTTGCGATGTCGCGCGTGGCGAGATTGTAGAACCGGACGGCGCGCCGCATCCCTTCGCCCACCGAGCCCGCGTCTCGCGCCATCTCGCAAGCGAAGGCGAAGGCGCCGATCGGCATAGGATGCTGCGTATAGCCCATGAACTCGTCACCGAGCGCCGACCAGATCCCCCGCACCAGCCGCGCCATGGCATCAATGTCGCCGCGCCAGAGCGGATCGTGAAGATCGGCTGGCTCGACCCCCGCTGACCGCATCAGCGCGTCAACGTCGACGCCTTGCCTGCGCGCACCGTCGGTGCAGACGTGAAAATAGTAGCGGTCGATCGTCGCCATTCGAATTCTGCGCGATATGGTGAGCTTTTCTCGCCGATAATGTCCTTATCGCCGCTCCCGAGATGCGCGACAATAGCCCTCAAGCACAGCAGGTTCGCCGGCCGGCCCGGCCGACGGCGGACCCGTCATCCAGGAGCTTCGCCAATGTCCACCACCGTTCGCGCCGTCGATCGGATCGAGACCGGCCCTAACCGTCGTGAGGAAGGCGCCGAGGAGCGCTGGGCGCGCTTCCATCCCGTCGTCGACGGCAAGAGCTACGTCGAATCGCTGCGGGGGCGCGACGTCACCGTGTATCTGTTCGGCGAGAAGATCGACGAGCCGGTCGATCATCCGATCATCCGCCCCTCGATCAACGCGCTTGCCGAGACCTACGATCTCGCCGTCGAGGATCCGGAGCTGGCGACCGCGCATAGCAAGCTGATCGATGCGCCGGTGAACCGCTTCCTGCACATCGTCGGCAGCCCCAACGATCTCGTGATGAAGAACCGGATGCAACGGCGGATGGGCCAGCGGACCGGAACCTGCTTCCAGCGCTGCGCGGGGCTGGACACCATTTCGGTGCTTCACTCGATCACCTACGACATCGATCGGAAGCACGGCACCAGCTATCATCAGCGCTATCTGGAGTTCATGAAGAACGCGCAGCGCAACAACATCATCGTCGGCGCCGGCATGACCGATCCGAAGGGTGATCGCTCGAAGCGGCCGAGCGAGCAAGTGGATCCCGATCTGTTCATGCACGTGACGCGGCGCACGGAGAAAGGCCTCTACGTGCGCGGCGCCAAGGCGCACATGACCGGTGGGCTCAATTCGCACTGGATCTGCGTGATGCCCACCATGAACCTGGGCGAAAAGGACAAGGACTACGCCGTCGTCGGCATGGTGCCGGGTGACGCCGAGGGGCTTACCTATATCTACGGTCGCCAGTCCTGCGACACGCGGGCGATGGAAAAGGGCGAGATCGACAAGGGCAACGCGAAGTTCGGCGGCCAGGAGACGCTCGTCGTGTTCGACGACGTGTTCATCCCCTGGGAGCATGTCTTCATGGACGGCGAATATGAGTTCGCGCAGGAGATGGTGGCGCGCTTCACGAGCTATCACCGCGCCTCCTATGTCTGCAAGACGGGCCTCGGTGACGTCATGGTCGGAGCGGCGGCGGCGATTGCGGAGTATAACGGTGCCGATCAGGCGAGCCATGTAAAGGACAAACTCGTCGAGATGACCCACCTCAACGAGACGATCTTCTCCTCGGCAATCGCCTCCAGCCATGAAGCCAAGGAATTGCCGTCGGGCATCTATATGAACGACGGCATGCTGGCCAATGTCTGCAAGCACAATGTCACGCGCTTTCCCTACGAGATCAGCCGGTTGGCGCAGGATCTTGCGGGCGGGTTGATGGTGACGCTGCCGAGCGAGCAGGATTTCGAGCACGAGGTGACGGGGCCGATCCTCAAGAAATATCTGCAAGGCCGATCGAACGTGCCGGTCGAGCATCGCCAGCGCATGCTGCGGTTGATCGAGAACATGACGCTCGGCCGCAATGCCGTCGGCTATCTTACTGAATCGCTTCACGGCGCGGGGAGCCCGCAGGCGCAGCGGATCCAAATCCTCCGTCAGATGGAGGTCGAGCGCAAGAAGGGCTATGCCGAGGATCTGGCCGGCGTCGGCCGCAACGAGGAACGCGTCGACTGACCGTTGCCACGGGTTGCGCGCCGGTGACCGGACCCCTGAGCGAAGACGTGCTGACGCCGGGCGTGTCTCGGCTCCGCCCGGACGATCACTTTATGGTGCTCGCAGAGACCGATGCGTCGCCGCTTCACATCGGCGCGCTGTTGGTTTTGGATGTGCCGGAAGAGGCGCGTGGGCGCTTTCCGGGCGATATCCGGCGGCATCTCGCGGAGCGGTTGCCGGCAACGCCGCTGCAATGCCGGCTCGTCGAGGCGCCGGACGGCTATGATTCGGATGTCTGGGTGGATGTTGCCGCTTCCGATCGGCACGTCCTGTCCGTGCCGTCGGCGGAACCGTGGATCGCGGCCCGATTGCGCGCGGATGTCGCGCTCCGCGCCATGGCGCGGCTCGATCTCGCATCGGCGCCCTATCGTATCCATGTCTATGAGGAGATCGCGGGCGGCGGGGCGGCACTGTTCGTGCAGATCCACCACGCGCTCGCCGACGGCATCGGCGTGCAGACGATCCTGCGCCTGCTTTCCGACGCCGCGCTCGCCGTGCCGCCTCGAGCGATGGATGCGGTGCCGCCGCCGGAAGAGGAGTGGCGCCGTCTGGCGGACGAGCGCTTCGCGCGCGAAGCGGCACTCCGCGAGCGCCACAGGAACGACCGCGAGGCCGCTCTGGCTGCGCTCAAGGCGTTGCGTGACGATCCGGCGACGCGCCGCCCGCGCACGCCTGCACTGCGGATGGGGGGAGCGATCGGGCCGGAACGTGCCTACGCGACCGTTCAGCTGGATTTCGCGCGCGTGAAGCGCGTCGCGGCCGCGCTCGGAGGAACGATCAACGATCTCTTCCTCGCGCTGTGCTCGGCTGCGGTGCGTCGGCTGCTGCTCGATCTCGACGACCTTCCGGCCGCGCCGATCGTCGTCAACTCAGCCCGCAGCTACCGCAAGCCCGAGCACGGCGCGTACGGCAACCGGATCGTCGCGCTTCACCCGCACATCGCCACCGACATCGCCGATCCGATCGCGCGGCTGCGCGCGATCCAGGCCGAGATGCGACGCGAGCTGGCGCGCTCGACGCTCGACGAGGCGGTGCTCGATCAGCCCGAAAGGCCCTATGGCGCGCGCGATCGCCGCGCGCGCTTTGGGGGCCAAGCGGGCGAGACGATCCTGCCGGGCAACATCTCCGTTTCGAACGTGCCGGGACCCGCCGAACAGTTGCGCTACGCCGGCTTCCCGCTCGTCGCCAACTATCCCGTGCCGATCATCGGATCGGGCCGCTTCCTCAACATCACCTCGCGCCGCAACGCCGAGCGGCTCGATGTCGGCATCATGGCCGATCCAACGCGTGTGCCCGATGCCGATCGGGTCGCGCAGTCGCTGAGCGGGGCACTCGGCGACTATGAGGCGCTGGTGTGAACGGCGCGCCGTTGCTGCTTCTGCCCGGGATCGGCGGCGACGGCAGCGCCTGGGGCGATATGCCGGGCGGACAGGTGCTGACGTCCGCCGCCGCTAGCGTGGACGCTATGGCGGACGATATCCTGATCCGCGCTCCCGATCGCTTCGCGCTCGCGGGATCGTCGCTCGGCGGATATGTCGCGCTGGCGATCATGCGCCGCGCGCCGGAGCGGGTTACGCGCCTGGCGCTGATCAGCACCTCGGCTATGCCCGACAGCGAGACGCAGAAACAGCTCCGCGCCAAGATGATCGCGGCCGCGGAGCGTGATTACGAACGCCTGATCGGCGCGATGCTTCCCGGCATGGTCCATCCCGAGGCGTTGCCGGCGCTTGCGGACGGTCTCACCGCCATGTTGCGGCGGGCCGGATCGGCCACTTTCATACGCCAGCAGCGCGCCGCCGCCGCCCGGCCCGATGCCCGTTCAGCTCTTGCGGCGATCGGCGTGCCCACGCTGGTGCTCGCGGGTGAGGACGATCAGATCATCCCGCCCGCGCGCTCGGTCGAGCTGGCGGACGCGATCCCCTCTGCTCGCCTCGTGCTGCTGCCGCGCTGCGGCCACATCCCCGCTCTGGAGCGACCGGCGGAAACGCGGGCGGCGATGCTGGATTGGCTGAGAGAGGGAACGGCCCCCTCCCGTGCCTAGCTCTCGATGCGCTCGATGATGATCGCGGGCGCCATGCCGCCGGCGGCGCACATGGTAGCCAGCCCGCGCTTCTTGCCCGTACGCTCGAGTTCGTCCATCAGCGTCCCGATGAGGATGGAACCGGTCGCCCCGATCGGATGGCCGAGCGCGATCGAACCGCCATTGACATTCACCTTGTCGCGGTCGAGCTCCAGGTCGCGGATGAACTTCTCGGACACGACGGCGAACGCCTCGTTGATCTCCCAGAGGTCGATGTCGTCCTTGCTGAGACCGGCCTTTTCGAGCGCCTTCTTGGCCGCTGGGACGGGCGCGTTGAGCATCAGCGTCGGATCGTCGCCGACATTCGCCATCGCGACGATGCGCGCGCGCGGCTTCCAGCCCATCTTCTCGGCGTAGTCCTTCGAGGCGAGCAGCAACGCCGCTGCGCCGTCGACGACGCCGGACGAATTGCCGGCATGATGGACCGCCTTGATCTCGACATCGGGATATTTGGCGTTGATCGCCTGCCGAAAGGTCTGGCCGCTCTCGTCGATCGCGACATCGGCAACGCCCTCGAAAGCGGGCTTGAGCGCCGCGAGCCCTTCCAGCGTCGTTCCGGGGCGCGGATATTCGTCCTTGGCGAGGATCACTTCGCCGTCGTCGTCGAGCACCGGCACGATCGACTTGTCGAAGCGACCTTCCTCGATCGCCTTGGCGGCGCGCTGCTGGCTGATGAAGCCGGCGCGGTCGAGCTGCTCGCGCGATATGCCTTCCATGCTGGCGATGGCATCGCCGCAGACGCCCTGGTTGCTCTGCGGGTGAAGCGCCTGGAGGCGGGCATTGCCGGAGCTGCCGGCGACGCCGATCGGCGCCCAGCCGGCGGCGGCCTCCGCCTGCGCCATCGTCGAAGTCAGCGACATCATCTCGGTGCCGCCGGCGATGACGCATTCCTCCATGCCGGACATGATCTGTGCGGCGGCGAAGTTCACCGAGGTTATGCCGCCGCCGCAGAAGCGATCGAGCGTGACGCCGGATGCCTTGACGTCGTAGCCCGCGTCGAGCGCCGCCATGCGGCCGAGATCCTGGCCTTGCGTCCCTTTCTGGGTGGAAGTCGACCAGATGATGTCGTCGACCTCGTCCGTCTTGATGTGATTACGGTCCTTCAGCGCCTTGAGCACGGTGGCGGCGAGGTGCTGCGGATGCATGTGGGCGAGTTTGCCCTTGCCGACCTTGCCGATGCCGCGCGGCGTGCGCACCGCGTCGATGATGTAGGCGTCTGCCATGTCGTTCGATCTCCCTGGCGCGATCGCGCCGTTGCCTCTGCGTGTTGATATGGGGATGCGCTGCGCGGCTGTCAGAGACCGGTGCCGCTCGGGTGAAAATTCTCGGTCTCGGCATAGCCGGCTTCGGCGGGGATCACGACCGCCATGCCGCCCTCGCGCTTCTCCGGCCAGGGATGCACCACGAAGTGCGGGCGCGCGGCCGCCGCCGCGAGCGCCGAGGCGGCATCGTGGCTTTCCGCCAATCGGACGAGATTGAGCCGGGTCGGAAACAGGATCGAGCGCTCGCCGGCGCGCGCACGTTCGATCACTTCGTGCGGGTTCGCCCATTCGAGCGCGACCGTCTCGGCGCCATCGCACACCGCCTCGCCATGGTGCGGTGCCTTCGCCACGTAGAAATGCGTGTCGAAGCGCTTGGGCGCAATGTCGGGCGTGATCCAGTGCGCGAAAGGCACAATGGCGTCGAGCCGCAGCCGCAGGCCATGTTCGCGGACCAGATCGAGGAAGCCGCGGCCGGTCGCGTCGGCGATCGGCGGGCAGATGCCCTCCTCATTCTCCGCGACTAGGATCGCGGTTTCCTCGAACGTCTCGCGGATCGCGGCGATGCGCAAAGCCCGCTCGTCCGGGTCGAGCTCATCGGCACCGTCGAGATGCGGGAGCCACTCCTTCGATCGATCGCCGTCCTCGACGACGCCGCCGGGAAAGACGAGCGCAGAGGCGAATTGGCCGCGATTGGCCCGCCGCACCATCAGCACCTCGAACGGATCGTCGCGCACCAGCAGCAGGGTGGCGGCCGGTCGCGGCACGGGCGGTTCGCGGTGGGTCTCGGTCATCCGCGCGTGAAGCTCCCGCCGGATGCCGCCTTCTCCTTGAGCAGCTTGGATGGCGTGAAGAACTCGCCGTGCTGCTTCTCGAGCTCCTCGAGCTTGGCGACGATCTTCGGCAGCCCGACCGTGTCCGCCCAGAACATCGGACCGCCGGTATAGACCGGCCAGTTGTAGCCGAGGATGCAGGCGACATCGACATCCGATGCGCGGATCGCGATGCCTTCCTCGAGCACCTTGGCGCCTTCGTTGACAACCGGGTAGAGCAGGCGGGCGACGATATCCTCGGGCGATTGCGCGCCCTTGTTCTCGATGCCTTTGGATTTGGCGAAGTCGGCGATCAGTTCGGCAGCGATCGGCGAGGGCGTGGCGTTGCGCTTCTCGTCATAGTCGTAGAAGCCGCCATTCTTCTTCTGTCCGAGCCGCTCCATCTTGACGAGATCACCGCGCACGCTGCGCTCGGTCTCCTCGCGACCGATGACGTCGAGCCCGACGAGATCGATCATCCGGAACGGCCCCATCGCGAAGCCGTAATCGAAGATTGCGTCGTCGACCTCTTTCGGCGTCGGGCCTTCGAGGATGATCGCGTCGCCCTGTTTGCCGCGCACCGACATCACGCGATTGGCGATGAAGCCGTGGCAGACGCCGGCCAGCACCGGCACCTTGCCGATCTGCTTGGCGAGCTTCATCGCGGTGGCGATCACCGCCTTGGAGGTCTTGGCGCCGCGCACCACCTCGAGCAGCCGCATCACGTTGGCGGGCGAGAAGAAGTGGAGGCCGACGACCCAGTCCGGCCGGCTCGTGGCATCGGCGATCTCGTTGAGATCAAGGAAGCTGGTGTTCGAGGCGAGGATCGCGCCCTGCTTGCAGATCGTGTCGAGCTTGCCGAAGATGTCCTTCTTGACCGCCATTTCCTCGAACACCGCCTCGATCACGAGATCGACGTCCGAGAGGGCCTCGAGGCCGAGCGCGGGCTTGATCAGCGCCATCCGCTCCTCGACCTGCGCGTCGGTCATGCGGCCCTTCTTGGCCGTGTTCTCGTAGTTCTTGCGGATGACGCTGATGCCGCGATCGAGCGCAGCCTGGTTCATCTCGACGAGCGTGACCGGGATGCCGGCGTTGAGGAAGTTCATCGTGATGCCGCCGCCCATCGTGCCGGCGCCGATCACGCCCACCGTCTTCACGGGGATGGTCTCGGTCGAGGCGGGAACATCGGGGATCTTCGCAGTCTCGCGCTCGGCGAAGAAGAAATAGCGCTGCGCCGCCGATTCGGTCGAATCGTGGAGCTCGTGGAACAGCTCTCGTTCGCGCTGGATGCCCTCGTCGAACGGAAGATCGACCGCAGCCTGGATCGCGCTGATGATGTTGCCGGGCGCCTTGAAGCCGCGCGAGGCCTTGGCCGCCTTCGCCCGGGCTTCGTCGAACAGCGCAGTGTTGCCTCTATCGAGATCGACCTTGTCTTGACGGTCCCGAACGCGCTGCAGCGGCTTGCCCTCGGCGAGCAGCTTCTTGGCGAAAGCGACCGCATCCTCGCGCAGCTTGCCCTCCTCGGCGAGCGCGTCGATCATGCCGAGCTCCAGCGCCTTCTTGGCTGGAACCGGTGCGCCGCCGACGATGATGTCGAGCGCGGTCGCCGCACCGACGACGCGCGGCAGGCGCTGCGTGCCGCCAGCGCCGGGCAGCAGGCCGAGATTCACTTCCGGCAACCCGACCTTCGCCGAGGGCACGGCGATGCGGTAATGACAGACCAGGGCGAGCTCGTAGCCGCCGCCGAGCGCGGTGCCGTGGATCGCGGCGACGACAGGCTTGCTCGATGCCTCGATGATGTCGAACACCTCGTTCAGTCCGGGCGCCTGCGGCGGCTTGCCGAATTCGGAGATGTCGGCGCCGGCGAAGAAGGTGCGCCCGCCGCAGATCAGCACGATGGCCTTGACGGCGCTATCGGCGTCGAACTTGCGAAAGCCTTCGTCGAGCGCCTTGCGGACGTTGATGCCGAGCGCGTTCACCGGCGGCGAGTCGATGGTGACGATTCCGATGCCATCCTCGACCGCAAACGTGCCCACACCCGTCATCGAAATCCTCCTGGCGGCTAGCGCTGCCGGCTCCTTGCACGGCCAGCCCGACCGGTGCAACGTCGAAACATTTAGATAAGTGCGTGGCGCTGTGCCGCGCCGGGGGCGGGGCGGTTTGAGCGACGAGAAAGATGCGCACTCCCGGCGACTTGCGTGCTGGCGGCCGATCACCGCGATGACGTGCACCTGTGCGGTGCTGCAGGATGCCGCTGGGCACGGCCCGTTGCGCGCATGATCGCGAAGCTGAGTTGGCGCGGCGCGCTGCCGGTCCTGATATTGATCTACGCGACCGCCTATCTGGATCGCCAGATCCTCAATCTGCTCGTCGATCCGATCAAGCGGACGCTGCACGTCTCCGACACCAGGATCGGCTTCGCGCAAGGCTTCGCCTTCGTGATCGCCTTCACGCTCTGCGCGGTGCCGTTCGGTGCCGCCGTGGACCGCTACTCCAGGCGCAACATCATCCTGTTCAGCGCGGTCGCCTGGTCGGCTTGCGCCGGGCTGGCGGGGCTCTCCGAGAGCTATGGCGAGCTTTTGCTGGCGCGGGTCGGCGTCGGGGCGGCGGAGGCGGCGCTCGCCCCCGCGGTCTATTCGCTGCTCGCGGACGCGGTGCCGGCGGAGAGCTTGGCGGGCATCCTCGCCATCTTCTCGACCGGCGCGATCGTCGGCGCCGGCGTGTCGTTCGCCGGCAGCGCCTATGTCGTCGATCGCGTCTCCGCCTGCGACGGCTGCATCCCCTTCACGCATGGCTTGCAGCCATGGCAGATCGTCATCATCCTGATGGCGCTGCCGGGCCTGCTGTTCGGCCTGCTCGCGGCGCTGATCGCGGAGCCACCGCGACGGCGCGAGGCGGGCCATGGTGACGTTAGCGGTCTCGCCGAGACGCTGGCGATGATCTGGCGCCATCGCGGCTTCTATCTCTGCCATTTCTTCGGCTTTGGCCTGCTCAACCTGCTGTCGGCGGGCTGGAACGCCTGGGCGCCATCCTATCTGATCCGCACGCTTGGCTGGAGCGTGAGCCGCGCCGGCTTCACGCTCGGCGCGGTCTCGATCACGGGCGGCATGATCGGGATGATCGGCAGCGGACAGCTCGCAGACCATCTCTACCGGCGCGGCGTCCTCGACGCGCATCTGCGCATCTACGCCTGGGCAACGCTGGTCTTGGGCGCCGCCGGCAGCATTGCCGTCTCGACATCGACGATGTGGGTTCTCGTTCCGGCGCTGCTGGTGATCACGCTGATCATGCCGTTCATCGCGGTGGCCGCCGCCGCTCTGCAGATCACCTCGCCACCGCGAACCCGCGGCAAGGTGTCGGCGATCTTCCTGGCGGTCTACAACATCCTCGGCTTCGGGCTGGGACCAGCTGTCATCGCGTTCACGAGCGATACGATCCTGCGCGACGCGCACAAGCTGTGGCTCGCGCTGCTGCTCTGCTTCATGCTGTTCGCGCCGATCGCGTCGGCCATCTTCGCGCTCGGCTTGAAACCGATGCGCGCGATCATTGCGGCCGGCCGATCATAGCCGGTTAGCGTATGGATCGTTGCAGCGCGCGATGCAGACGTTGAGATCGCCAAGGCTGATGCTAAACGCAATCTGAATTCAGGATGCTGATCTCGGGAGGATGCGGTGCCGCTGACGAAGATTTTCGAGCCTCTGCAGGTCGGCCCGGTGGAGTTGCCGAACCGTGTGGTGCGGACCGCGCACGGCGGCATCGAGGCGTTTCAGCAGATCATGGGCGACGACTACATCGCCTACCATGCCGCCCGCGCCAAAGGCGGCTGCGGGCTGACCATTCTCGGCGCGTGCAGCGTCCATCCCTCAAGCCGGCTCTACGAATATGGGCTGTTCCGCGACAATGTCGTTGCCGACTATCAGCGGCTGATGGCGAAGGTGCGTCCGCACCCGATGAAGGTGTTCGCGCAGCTCTGGCACGGCGGGAACCTCTACAATGCCTATGATGGCGGCCCGAGCTGGGGCGTGTCGGACATTCCGGGGATGATGGGCAACGTGCCGCTGCGCATGACCGAGGAGATGATCCGCGAACTCATCGACGCCTATGTCCAGTGCGCGATCAGGGCCCGCGACGGCGGGCTGCACGGCGTCGAGATCCACGCCGCCCACGGTTATTTGCCGCAGCAGTTCCTCTCGCCCTATCTCAACGACCGCACCGACCAGTGGGGCGGCTCGTTCGAGAACCGCATCCGCTTTCTCAAGGAGGTGCTGCGGGGCGTGCGCAAGGCGATCGGCGGGGAACTCGCGATCAGCATGCGGCTTGCCTCGAGCGATATGCCGGGCGGGCTCGATGTCGAGCAAAACCAGCAAGTGCTCCGCTCCGTCCAGCAGGAAGGGCTGATCGACATGGTCAACGTGTCCCGTGGTGATTATTACCGGATGGACACGATGGTGGGCGCGATGCAGAACCCCACCGGTTACGAGGTGCCGACCTCCGGCGTCATCGCCTCGGTCGCCAACGTCCCGCGGCTGCTCGCCGGCCGCTTCCGTACGCTCGACGATGCCGAGCAGCTGATCCGCGACGGCGAAGCGGATCTCGTCTCGATGGTCCGCGCGCACATCGCCGACCCCGATCTCGTCAACAAGACCCGTGAGGGACGCGGGCTCGAGGTGCGGCCCTGCATCGGCTGCAACCAGCAGCATCGCGGCGGCCGCTTCGGCTGCGCGGTCAACCCGGCGGCGGGTGCGGAGGACCGGTTGTCGGAGGACTTCATCGTCAAGACGACGGCGCCCAAGAAAGTTCTGGTCGTCGGCGGCGGGCCGGCCGGCATGGAGGCCGCGCGCACGGCGGCGAACAAGGGGCACAAGGTCGTGCTGTGCGAGGCGAGCCCGGCGCTGGGCGGGATGATCAACGTCGCGCGCCGCGCGCCGCAGAGCGCAAATATCGGCGACATCGTCGTCTGGCTGGAGCAGGAGATCTACCGCCTCGGCGTCGAGGTCCGGCTCAACACCTATGTCGACGCCGCCGATATCGAGGCGGAGGGTGCCGACCACGTCATCATCGCCACCGGATCGATGCCGCGGATGGATGGGCAGCAATATACCTACCCCACCCAGCAGGTGAACGGCGTCGAGCAGCCGCACGTCGTCTCGTCGATCGACGTGATGATGGAGCCGCGCAAATGGGGGAAGACCGCCGTCGTGCTCGACACCGTGGGTGACTATGAAGGCCTGGCAGTGATGGAAGAGCTGCTCACCAAGGGGGTGAAGGTCACCTACGTCACGCCGGCCACGGCTCTGGCGGAGAAGAGCGAGCGCCATTGGCCGGCCTATGAGCGCTTCCTCCAGCTCGGCGAGTTCGACGTGAAGGCGCGCCACCATCTGGTCGAGGTCAAGAAGGATCAGGTGCTCATCCGTCCGCATCTCGGCGCTCAGCAGCAGCTCACTGCGATTCCGGCGGACACCGTTGTGCTGATCACGCCGAACCAGCCGCTTCGCGAGCTTTACGAGGAGCTGAAGGACAAGGTGGCCAACATCAATCTCGTCGGCGATGCCCGCCAGCCGCGCAGCCTGCTCCACGCCATCTGGGAAGGGCACGGCATCGCGCGGGCGATCGCATGAGCACGGCGTCGCACCCCTCCGGCTTCGATGCCGACGTGATCATCGTCGGCGCGGGCAGCGCCGGTTGCGTGCTGGCGGCACGCCTCTCCGAGGACCCGTCGCTCAAGGTGCTGCTGATCGAGGCAGGATCGAAGGGGGGCGGCTTCCTCGTCACCATGCCCGCCGGTACGTTCAGGCTGATGGGCGACCCCAAATCGGACTGGTCCTACCGGACCGAGCCCGATCCGACCATCGGCGACCGCACGCTGCAATGGTCCGGCGGACGTATGCTCGGCGGGTCGAGCGCGATAAACGGGATGGTCTACATCCGCGGGCAGCGGGGCGATTATGACCAGTGGGTGGCGGCGGGTGCGCGCGGCTGGTCGTTCGACGAGGTGCTGCCCTACTTCCTGAAGTCCGAGCGATTCGAGGGCGAGCCGTCACAGTCGCACGGACGGTTCGGTCAGCTCTCCGTCTCGCCCGGCCGCACGCGGCATCCGATCGTCGACGTGTTCCTCGAAGCATGTGGCGAGGTCGGCCTGCCGCCCAACGCGGATTATTGCAACGGCACGCCCGACGGCGCCTTCGCGGTCTACAGCACGACCGGCCGCGGCCAGCGATCGAGCGTGGCCAAGGCGTTTCTGGAGCCGGCGCGCAGCCGACCCAATCTGACGGTGCTGACCGATTGCACGGTCGACAAGGTGCTCGTCGAGAACCGCCGCGCCGTCGGCGTGCGCGTGATCCGCGGCGGCGAAACGCGCGACTATCGCGCCGCCGCGCAGGTGGTGGTGAGCGCCGGTACGATCGGTTCGCCCGCCATCCTGATGCGTTCCGGCATCGGTCCCGAGGACGCCATCCGTCCGCACGGCGTCGCGATGGTGCACGCGCTCGATGCAGTCGGCCGCAACCTTCAGGAGCATTGCTCGACGTCCGTCAGCAAGCTCGTCGACATGCCGACCTACAATAGTCCGTTCGGGCCGCTCGTCGTCGCGCGCAACCTGTTGAACTATCTGCTGTTCCGCAAAGGGCCGATGACCTCTGCGGCCGTCCAGGCGATGGCCTATGCCCGCTCCAGCCCCGATCTTGCCGAAGCCGATCTGGTGATCAGCCTGATGCCGTTGGCGATCAGCTTCGCCGGCGGCAAGCCTGGTATGCATCCGCAGCCCGGGATCAACATCGCCGGCAACCTGGCGCGTCCGCGCAGCCGCGGCCGCATCCTGCTGCGGACTGCGAGCGCGCTCGACAAGCCGGTGATCGACCATCGCCTGTTCGGCGATCCCGACGATCTGCGGCGGCTGGTCGAACTCGGCAAGCTGGCGGCGCGGATCTTCGAGGCGCCCGCGATGAAGGCGCACGTCGTCGGGGAGAACATGCCGTCGCCGATACCCGCCACGCAAGAGGAATGGGAAGCGCATGTTCGCGCGACCGCGGGCATCGGCTACCATCCGACCAGCTCGTGTCGAATGGGTGAGGGGCCGAACAGCGTCGTCGACGCGACGCTCGCGGTACGCGGGATCGACGGTTTGCGGATCGCCGACGCGTCCGTGATGCCGAATATCATCTCGGGCAACACCAACGCGCCGACGATCATGATCGGAGAGCGCGCCGCCGAATTCGTGCAGGAGGCGCTGCGGCAACGCCTTGCGGCATAGGTCGACCCGTCGCGCTAGGCGCGCATGAGACGGATCGCGGTCTCTACGACGTGCCGTACCGCGGGACTCTGCGTGCGGCCAGGCACCGTCACCATCACGATGTCGGCCGTAGGCATCGGCGCGGCATCTTCGGGATGGATCTCGCACATCGTGCCGCTCGCGAGTTCGCGCGCCAGCAGCCGATCGCTGGTGAGCCAGATGGTGTCCGAGCGCAGCGTGAGACGACGCAGCACCTCGAAGTCGTCACACGCCACCGTCGCGCCGAGCGGGCGGAACAGCGACTGTTCGCGCGAACTCGGATTGGGCGGCGGCGCTTTTCCGGTGGCGCGTGGATACGACGCGAGATCGGCTAACCGGATGGGCTGTTCGCGTCTCGCCAGCGGGTGTTCGCTCCGCACGAAATAGCCGGTGCGAAACTGGCCGAGCGGGCGGACGGCAAGCGATGCGTGCGGGCTGATCGTGCTCGCAGACACGATCACGAAATCGAAGCCTCCGTCGAGTACGCCCGCGATAAGATCGCCGGTCGACCCCACGGTTGCGTTGATCAGCAGGGAGGGATGCTCCGCCAGGCTTTCGGCGAGCAGATCGGTCATGAGGTAGTTCGCGGCGAGCGGGCCGATGCCGAAATCGATCCGGCCGGCCTCGCCCCGACTCTGCAGCAAGAGGTTCTGCTCGATCGCGCCGACTTGGCCGAGCAATTGACGCGCATCGCCGAGGAGGTCCGTGCCCGCCGATGTCAACGCGACGCCGGAACGGCTGCGGTCGAACAGCCGCAGTCCGCAGGCTTCCTCCATCTGCGCAATGCTGCGACTGAGGGCGGGTTGCGTGATGCCGAGCTTCTCGGCGGCGCGTGAGAAATTGGCTTCCTCGGCGATGGCGACGAGATGCTGCAGCCGCTTGAAATTGAGAATCATGCACGCTGCTTATCAAAATGCGGTTTTTTATGCATTGGACATGATGGATGGGCTGCGCGACATTGGCGCCCGGCGCCGCAAAGTCGCGCCAGGAGAGGCAGACGTGAACGCAACCGCGACCGGTCTGGCGGCGAAGCCGGCCCATGTGCCCGACGAGCTCGTCGTCGATTTCGATTATGTGCATCCGGACGGCTTGGAGGAGGTCGGCGTCTATCGCGCGATGAAGCGCCTGCACGATGGTCCCGACATCATCTGGACGCCGCGCTATGGCGGGCATTGGCTGGTGACCCGCGGCGACGACATCCGCTTCGTCCAGGAGAACTACCAGATCTTCAGCCACGAGATCTTCATGATCCCGCGCGAACTGCAGGTCTACAAGCCGGTGCCGCTCGCAGTCGATCCGCCCAACCACACCAAGTATCGTGCTGTGATCAATCCCGGCTTCACGCCGAAGCGGGTCGAGGCGATGCGTGAAAAGGCGCGCGAGCTGACGATCGAGCTGACCGAGAAGATGCGGCCGAACGGCCGGTGCGAGTTCCTCTCCGAGTTCGCGCGCATCATGCCCGTCACGATGTTCCTCAAGATCGTCGACCTGCCGCTCGACCGGCGCGAGGAGTTCGTCGAGTGGGGTCTCGCGATCATGGGCTCCTACGACGTCAGTGGCCGGACCGAGGCCATGAATCGCGTCCATGCCTACCTCAAGCAGGTGCTCGACGAGCGCGAGGGCGGGCCGGGCGAGGATCTGCTCACCCGCGTTGCCGGCTGGCGCAGCAATGCGCGCTTTCAGAACGACGGCGAGACCATGTCGATGGCGAGCCTGCTGTTCGTCGGCGGCCTCGACACGGTGGCGTCGCTGCTCTCCTACACGGTGCATCATCTCGCCGAACATCCCGAGCTGCAGCGTCGCTTGCGCGAGGATCCGGGTATCGCCCAGAAAGCGAGCGAGGAATTCATCCGCCGCTTCGGCCTTTCGAATACCGGCCGGATCATCACGCAGGACTTTGAATATAAGGGCGTCCAGTTCAAGAAGGACGAGATGATCATGGTCCCGAACAATCTGTCGGGAGTCGACGATCGCCTTTACGACGATCCCATGGCCGTCGACTTCGACCGGAATGCGCCTCACTACAACACCTTCGGCAACGGTCCGCACAAGTGCGTCGGCGCGCCGCTCGCGCGGGTCGAGGTGCAGGTGTTCCTCGAGGAATTCGTGACGCGGATGCCGGAATTCCGCGTCGATCGCGACCGCAAGTCGACGGAGCATTGCGGCTCGGTGCCCGGCTACGACACGCTCTATCTGCGCTGGGACTGAGGCTCTGCCGGTTACGCTGCCGCGCGGAGCTATAGCGCGCTCGATTTCAACGCTGAGTCGCCGATGCGATCGGTGAGGGAGAGGAATGGACATGGCTGACTACACGAATGCGCTCGCGCCCTTCACGCTGCCGGGCAAGGTCGCGCTGATCACCGGGGCCGCGCAGGGTCTGGGCCGGACCACGGCGGAGCTGTTCCTCGAAGTCGGCGCGTCGGTCGTGATCGCGGATCTCGATGGCGAGGCGGCCAAGGCCACCGCGCAGGAGCTTTCGGCGAAAGGACCGACGCTCGGCGTCGCGATGGACGTGGCCGACGAGAAGGCGGTGCAGGTCGGTTTCGCCGCTGCCGCGGAGAAGTTCGGCGGTGTGGACGTGCTCGTCAACAACGCCGCCTACCGCAAGAAGGCCAACACCATGGACATGCCCGTGTCCGAGTGGGACATCATGCATGCGGTGATCGGCCGTGGTACCTTTCTCTGTCTGCGCGAGGCGGTGAAGCAGATGCGCGGGCGCGGCGGCGGCTCGATCGTCAACATCTCGTCGGCCTGCTCGCACCATCCGATGATCTTCCCGAACATGCACTATGACTCAGCCAAGGCCGGCGTCGACGCCATTACCCGCCTTGCCTGCGTGGAGTTCGCGCCGGACAAGATCCGCGTCAACTCGG
The DNA here is from genome assembly GCA_019239915.1 of Sphingomonadaceae bacterium. GTDB lineage: Bacteria > Pseudomonadota > Alphaproteobacteria > Sphingomonadales > Sphingomonadaceae > Solisphingomonas. The sequence continues at coordinate 28,367 of JAFAZF010000063.1, read as the reverse complement.
TGCTGCCCGGCGGGATGAACACGCCCGGCCCCAAAACGATGAAGGCCGCCGAGAACGCGGGCGGCCCCGTGATCGCCGGCCCGGCGATGCTCCCTGGGCGCAACCTGATGGGGCGGGTCGCGGAGCCGATCGAGATGGCCCGTGCCGTGCTGTTCCTGGCGAGCGACGCGGCGAGCTATATCACCGGCGTCGAGCTGCTGGTCGACGCCGGCTATACCAAGGGCTGAGCCGTCGTCGTCCCGGGAGCGGCATGTCTCCTTTCGCATGCGAGATCGGCGGTCAGGCGCTGCGCGGCCTCCGTTCGGGCGAGGGCGGCGCGCGGGGCCTGATCGTCGCGCTGCATGGCGGCGGCTATGATGCGAACTACTGGCATGCGTCGGACGCGCATACCGGTTCGCTGCTGTCGCTCGGCACCGCGCTCGGCTTCGACACCGTCGCGATCGACCGTCCCGGTTATCGCGGTTCGGCGACGGAGAGTGCCGCCGGACTGTCGCTCGCGGAGCAGGCGGATCTCGTCTTCGCGCTGATCGATCGGATCGCGGACGGCAGGGGCATTTTCCTGATCGGCCACTCCATGGGCGGCATCCTCAGCCTCGTCATGGCCGGCGACGATCGCGCCGGCGGCTGGCTGGCGTCGACGTCTCGGGTGTGCCGCTGCGCTTCGTGCCCGAGGTGCAGGCCGGGGTCGCCGCGACGATCGAGCGGCTGCATGCGCCCGCGCCGCCCGCGCCACCTCCGCTGGAGCAGCGCGAAGCCGGTCGCCGCGCGCTCTTCTATGGTGCCGACGGCAGTTTCGATCCCGATCTCGTGCGTGGCACGGGCGACCATCCGACGCCGGCCGAGGAGCTTCAGGACGCGTTCGACGCGCCGACCGCGCTGCCGCCGATCATGGCGCGTATCGCGGCGCCCGTGCAGTGGACGATCGCGGATCAGGAACGCTCGTCGATCGGCGGACAGCCCATGCTCGACGAGATCCGGTCGCTGCTTCCCACGTCGAGGCACGTCCGTACCGCGATCCAGGCCGGAAGCGGCCACAATATCAGCCTGCACCATGTTGCCAGGGCCTATCATCTGCGCGCGCTCGCCTTCTTCGAGGAATGCCGCGCGCTGGCCTGACCTGGACGTTGTTGCGCTCGATCCCGGCATTCCGCACGTCGCCAGCGCTTCGAGGCAGGCCGCGATAGGCTTCGCGGTAACCCATGTCGCCAAGCCGTTCGGGCCGGCCATGGCTATGACGCGATCGTGCAGCTCATCGAACGTGCAGTTCAGCTCATCTCGTTCGTCAAATCCCGGTCAGCGGTGGGAGAACCCCTCGACGTTGTTCGAGCCGACCGCCAGCCCCGGCGGGGCGCTGCCGCCCGTCGCGTTGGTGCAGACCTCAAGGTTCGAAAAGCCTTCGCGACCGTCGAGATAGGCGGTGCCGATCGTTTCCACGGCGCTGTAGCCACGGACGTGCATGACGATGCCATCGGTGCGGTCGCAGCGAAGGCGGAGCTCCTCGCCCGTTTCAAGATGGAGTACGCCTTCGCCGTAGCGCGGGGTGAGCGCATCGGACTCGAGCCCGACGATCACGTCGCTGTCGACGATCGCCGTCGTCTTGCCGTCTCGCCAGACATAACCGACCTTGAAGATGCGCCCGAGGGTCGGATCGGCGAGGTGGATGACGTGCGTCGTCAGGTCCGGGCCGAACACGCACGGCCACCAGCGCGTGCCGCGGATGCGCGTCCAATCCCGATGCGCCCACGAGCGATCACGATAGCCGAGTGCGTCGATCTCGATCTCGCAGTCCCCAATGCGCACGCGCCCGGTCATCCGGCCGGACACCTCGAAATGGTGGGCGGCGCCGCCAAGCTGCTGCCCGGCCGGCATCGCGATGGCATGATAGTCGAAGCGCGGGTGGAAATCGTCGAAGCGCAGCTTGGCCTCGCAGTCGGGGAAATCGGCGGTGATGTCCGCGTGGCCGTCGAATTCAACGCGCAGATGCGGGCCCCAGCCCATGTGACGCTCGCCGCGGTCGGCGGGATCGAGCGCGACCCCAGTCACGTTCGAGCGGAAGCGCAGCCCTTCGTCGGTAAAGACACCGAAGCAGGAATTGACCGCGCCCACGACCGGCTCCTGCCCCAGTCGCCAGAAGCCGCCTAGGCCGGCCTTGCGATCATGCCAGCAATAGAGGCTGCTCTCCTGCCACAGTGGATCGTCATCGGGCCGATGCGGGCAATCATCCTGCTCGGAAAAGATTTGCACGCCGCCATCCTCCCATGCTTATCCCTGTACACTAAGCTTCTATAAGCGTTCACCGCGAAGACAATATGACCAGACACGCGCGCGATCTCGCGAGCTTGGCAAGGAGGATGCAGGATTGGGCGAGCCGGGCGATGCCCGAGCGCGCGCCGATCGTGATCCGTGACGTCGCGGTGCCGAAGGGCGGACAATCGAGCGAGACCTATCTTCTCGAGCTGCTGATCGGCGATGCGGGAGACACTGCCAGCTGGGTGCTGCGGGTCGAGCCCCGCGATCACCAAGTCTATGAAGACCCATCGGTCGAACGGCAGTTCCGGATGGCCGAGACGATCTCCGCGCATTCCGCTCTGCCGGTGCCGCGGCCTATCCGGTTCGAGGTTGACGAGGCGTGGATCGGCGCACCCTTCTTCGTGATGGAGCGCGCTGCGGGCGAAACACCGCCTGATGCCTACCACTCGGAAGGCGTGCTGTTCGCGGCCTCGCCGGCGGAGCGCGAACGGCTGTGGTACGACAGCGTCGGGCTGCTCGCCCGGCTCAACGCGCTCGACCCCGCGCTGTTCGGCTTTCTCGCTTATCCGCCGGCAGCCGATCATGACGGCCTCACGCAGGAGCTGGCGCGGTGGGACAGCTACCGCGGCTGGGCGCATGTGCCCGCCGACCCGGTGCTGACGCGCGCGCGCCGCTGGTTGGACGACCATCGCCCGGCGGCAGCAACGCACGGCGTCGCCTGGGGCGATGCGCGGCTGGGCAATATCCTGATGGACGGCGGGCGGTGCGTCGGAATGCTCGATTGGGAGACGGCGTCGCTTGGCGGCGCCGAGACCGATCTCGGCTGGTGGATCTTCTACGATCGCTTGATCACGGAAGCGGCGGGCGTGCCTCGGTTGGAGGGTATCGGCGATGGCCCCGCGACGATTGCGGCGTGGGAGAGCGCCGCCGGCCGCAAGGCGCAGGCGATGGATTGGCACATCGTCTTCGCCGGCTACCGTTTCGCGATGATCGTCGAGCGCGCGAGCGCGCTCGCGCGCGGTGAGGGGAAGACCGTCGCGCAGGGGCAGGGCGGCACCAACGCCGCGACCCGTCTGCTCGAGACGCTTATTCGCTGAGCTGGCGCCGGCGCCTTGGCGGTTTGCGGCAAGCCAATCCGTGGCGTTGCCGCTATCGTTCCGTTTTCTTGAGCAAGGCCGTGCGCGTGCAGCGGCAGACGACCTCGTCGCGCTGGTTGACAAGTTCATGCCTGAAAGTGACGATGCCTGCTGTCGGACGCGAGCGGCTTTCCTTGAGCGCGACCACCTCCGAGAGCGCGCGCATCGTGTCCCCGATGAAGACCGGCTTCGGCATCATCAGTTGATCATAGCCAAGGTTGGCGATCAGCGTGCCGAGCGTCGTCTCCGCCACCGTCAGCCCGATCATCAGCGCGAAAGTGAAGGTGCCGTTGACGAGGAGCTGGCCGAACTCGCTTGCCTTCGCCGCCTCGATATCGAGGTGAAGCGGCTGCGGATTGTGCGTCATCGTGGTGAAGAGAAGATTGTCGGTTTCAGTGACGGTGCGGCGGATCGGATGCTCGATACGGTCGCCGATCTGCCATTCGTCGAAATGTCGGCCCGTCATCGCGGCATCCTCCGGCCGCGCGTCATAGTCTTGTGCCGAGCCGCAGGATACGGAAAAGGACCGCGCAGGAGACCATGATGACCGACGAGACGATCGACTACGACAATGTCCGCCTGACGTTTGAAGGCCCGCTCGGCATATTGAAGCTGAACGCGCCGCAGTCGCTGAACGCGATCGGCGAGGCGATGGCGACGGACATGCTTCTTGCGCTCAACGAGGTGGTGAAGCCGCGCCGGCGTTGCCGCGGGCTGATGCTCACCGGCGAAGGCAGGGCCTTCTCGGCGGGCGTCAACCTCATGTCGCGGCGCGAGGCGGCGCGCGAGGGCAAGCGCACGCTCGAGGTCGTGAACGGGCTCGAAACCCATTACCATCCCATGCTGCGCCGGCTTCACACTCTCCCGATCCCCGTGATCTCGGCGGTGAACGGCCTCGCGCTCGGCATCGGCCTAGGCGTGGCGATGACCGGCGACTACATCGTCGCCGCCGAAAGCGCCTGGTTTCAGGCGCCGTTCCGCAACCTCGCCTCCGCGCCGGATTCCGGGCTCACCTGGCTCCTGCCGCGCGCGATCGGGACGACACGGGCGCGCCGCATGCTGCTGGGCGCCGAGAAGGTCGACGCCAAGACGGCGCTCGACTGGGGGCTGATCTCCGAGGTGGTGGCCGACGACTGCTTCGCCGAGCGCGCGAAGGAGGTGGCGCTGAGCTACGCCAACGGCGCGACGCTCGCGCTGGGCGAGATCAAGGCACTGATCAACGACGGGCTTCGATCCGACCTCAACACGATCTTCGAGGCGGAAGCCGTCGCGGTGATGCGCACCGCACGCACCAAGGACAATCTCGCGGCGGTGAAGCTGTTCGCGAGCAAGGACCGCCCCGTCTTCACCGGCGAGTAGGTTACTACTCGCGATCGGCGGCCCGGACCTTCAGCGCGCCGTTGCCGCTACCTTGCGCGCGGCGGCGGCCTCCTCGAGCAGCGGCTTAAGCTCGCGCTTGAGGAATTTGCCGTTGGGGTTGAGCGGCAGTTCGTCGAGGATGAGGATGGTGCGCGGCACCTTGTTGTCGGCCAAGCGTGCGCGGCACCAGGCCTCGAGCTCCTCCGGACTCGCCTGCGCGCCGGTCGCTAGCGCAACCGCTGCCGCCACGTCCTCGCCGAGAACCTCGTGGCCGATGCCGACCACCGCCGCGTCCTTCACCGCCGGATGATCGTGCAGCACCGTCTCGATCTCCAGCGGCGTGATGTTGTAGCCGCCGCGAATGATCAGCTCCTTCGAGCGGCCACAGAGGATGAGATCGCCGTCCGCGTCGACATAGCCGAGGTCGCCGGAGCGGGTCCATTCGCCGACGAACGAGGCCTGCGTCGCCTCTTCGTCGCGCCAGTAGCGCCGCGGCTTGCCCTGCCGCCCGTAAATCTCGCCGGTCTGGCCTTGCGACACCGGCTTGCCTTCCTCGTCGCGCAGTTCGAGCGTGTCCGCCATCTTGCCGACACAGCCCGGCTTGACGAGCTGCTCGCGCGTCGTCGTCGAGAGCGCGGCGCCGCCTTCGGACATGGCGTAGCTGTTGCGCATGCGCATGTGCGGCCACAACGCGAGCGCGCGCACGACCGTGTCGTGCGGCAACGGCGCGGAGCCGGTGATCAGCCACTTCGTGCCGGTGAGATTGTAGTCGGCGACGTTGGGCAGATCGAGGATCAGCCGCAGCATCGCGGGCACGAGGAAGATCGTGTCGGGCTTCTTCTCGGCGACGAGCTGGAGGAAGCCCTCGGGATCGAACTTGCGCATCGTGTAGACCGTGGCGCCCGAGCGGATCGGCTGCAGCCCGGCCGCCATCGCGCCGCCCGATCCGGTCAGCGGCAGCGCATGCGCCATCGATCGCGAGGCCTGGCGGCTGATGCCGTCGGTGCTGCCGAGCAGGTCGGGATGGGCGATGACGACGCCCTTGAGCTTGCCGCCGGTGGTGCCGGAGGTCTGCAGGATGATCGCATCGGCCGTCATGTCGAGCGCCGCCTGATCGGGAAGCGCGGCGGGATCGCTCGGCATGGCGTCGACCGCGAAAACCGTGCCGGCGCCCGCATCGGCCATCCGATCGGGAATGTCGGTGATCGTCATCGCCGGTTCGATCAGGCGGGCATAGGCGGCCATCTCGTCCGGCATGAGCCGCGGGTTGACCGGGCATGCGATGCCGCCGGCGCGCAGCACGCCCTGCACCGCGATCAGCATCTCGACGGCATAGGCATTGCTGATCGGCAGAAGCACGCGGTCGCCGGGGCGCAATCCGCGCGCGGCGAGGCCGCCACCGAGCGCGTCCGCCGCGTCGTTCCACGCCGCGAAGCTGAGCGCGCGACGGCCATCATCATGCGCGATCTCGTCCCGCTGATGCTGTGCACGAACGCGAAGCGCGTCGGGAAGCCGCCTGATCTCGGTCATCATCCATCCATTCCAATCATCGCGGGCGGTCGATTGCGCCTCCGGGTAAGGGGCGATGACCAAGTCTGCGCGGGCATCCGGCAGTCCGTCATCCGCCGAACGGCAGCTCCGCCCACCAGGGAAAGATCTCCGGCATGTCCTGGCTGACCTTGCCCGCATATTGTGGCGATCGCTTCTCGAGGAAGCTCATCACGCCCTCCTTGGCATCGCTCGAGCGGCCACGCGCATAGACGAGCTTGCTGTCGAGCCGATGCGCTTCCATCGGATGCGCCTGGGTAAGGCCGCGCCACATCATCTGCCGCGTCAGCGAGACCGAAACCGGCGAGGCGTTGTCGACGATCTCGCGCGCCAACGCATAGCCCGCCTCAAGCAGCGTGTCGGCAGGATGGATCGAGCGGACGAGCCCGCCCGCCAATGCTTCCGTGGCGGGGAAGAGCCGGCCGGTCATCGTCCACTCGAGCGCCTGGCTGATCCCGACGACACGCGGCAGGAACCAGGAGGACGCCGCCTCCGGCACGATGCCGCGGCGGGTGAAGACGAAGCCGAACCGCGCCGTATCCGCGGCGATGCGCACGTCCATCGGCAGCGTCATCGTGACGCCGATGCCGACTGCGGGGCCGTTGATCACGCCGATCACCGGTTTCAGGCTCTCGAAGATGCGCATCGAGGTGCGGCCGCCATTGTCGCGCACGCTGGGATGCGCATAGTCGACGCTGCCGTCGGCGCGCACCGGCGAGCCGAGGTCGTTCGGACGGTCGGCGCGATTGTCATAGTCGAAGGTCGCGGCGCCAGCCTCGAGGTCGGCGCCGGCGCAGAAGGCGCGGCCGGCTCCGGTCATGACGATCGCGGCGACACCGTCGTCGGCATCGGCGCGATCGAACGCCGCGATCAGCTCCTCGCACATCGCATTGTTGAACGCGTTGAGCCGGTCGGGGCGGTTCAGCGTGATCGTCAGGATGCGGTCTTCGACCTTGTAGTCGATCGTCTCGTACATGTGTTTTTTCCTTCCTATCCGCCTAGCGCAGGCCGAGCCCACGCGCGATGATGCCGCGCAGGATCTCCCGCGTCCCGCCGCGCAACGACCAGCTCGGCGCGTTCAGCAGGATGTTGGCGAGAACTGCGTTGAAGTCGCTGGTCGAGGCCTTGTCGGGCTCCGCTTCGACAAGCGTTCGCGCGATCTCCGGCACCGACTGCTCGAAGATCGACCCGACGTCCTTGACGATCGCAGCGTGCAAGGACGGGTTCGCGCCCGCCTCCAGCATCGCCGCGACGCCGCGCGACAGCCGGCGCAGCACGATCAAATGCGCGGTGAGCCGGCCGATCGCCAGCCGCGCGGCGTCGCTCTCGCTTTCTTGCAACGCGCGGATGAGCTCGACGATGAGCTGGATCGAAGAGAGAAAGCGCTCCGGCCCCGAACGTTCGAACGCTAGTTCGCTCATCACCTGATGCCAGCCTTCGCCCTCGGTGCCGATGAGGGCGCCGGCCGGGACGAGCGCATCCTCGAAATGCACCTCGTTGAAATGGTGCTGCCCGGCGAGATCGATGATCGGGCGGACCGTCATGCCGGGCGTGTTCTCGAGATCGATCAGCAGCTGGCTGGTGCCGGCGTGGCGGTCGGCGGGGGTGCCGCTCGTCCGGCAGAACAGGATCATGTAATTGGAGCGGTGGGCGTTGGTCGTCCAGATCTTGGTCCCGGTGATCCGCCAACCTTCATCGACGCGCGCCGCCTTGGTGCGCGTCGCGGCGAGATCGGACCCGGAATCGGGTTCGCTCATGCCGATGCAGAACACCGCTTCGCCGGCGGCGATACGCGGCAGCACGGTCTGTTTCTGCTCCTCGGTGCCGAACTTGAGCAGCGTCGGACCCGACTGGCGATCGCCGATCCAGTGCGCGAGGACGGGTGCGCCGGCGGCGAGCGTCTCCTCCACGATGACATAGCGTTCGAAGGCGGAGCGTTCATGGCCGCCGTAGCGCTTCGGCCAGGTCATGCCGAGCCAGCCGCGCGCGCCCATCTTGCGCGAGAAATCGCGATCGAAGCCGTTCCAGCTTTCGGAGCGCTCGAGCGGCGTTCGGTTCGCCAGCGCCCCGGCGAGGAAAGCGCGCACTTCGGCACGGAGCGCCTCGGCGGCCGGCGATGGCGGCGGGCTCGGGAAAGTGAAGCGCTCCATCTCAGGCCTCCGTCACCAGCGGCCAGAAACCGTCGGGTCCGGCCGCGAGTGCGGCGTCACCGATCAGCTTCGCCCAATAGCCATGGCCGCGATGCTCCTCCCGCCATGCCCAGAGCGCGGTGGTGAACAGGTGGAGGCGATGCTCGGCGGTGAACCCGATCGCGCCGTGGAGCTGGTGCGCGAAGCCGACGGCGCGACCGACCGCCTCCCCGGCGCGAAGCTTGGCCGAGGCGATCGCGAGCCGCGCCGCGTCGGCTGGACGTCCGAGGCCGTCGGCGGCGATGTCGGCAGCGGCGCCAGCGGCGGCAACTTCGCCGGCGATCTCGGCGCATTCGTGCTGCACCGCTTGAAACTTCGCGAGCGCGCGGCCGAACTGGACGCGTTCGTTGACATGGTCGACGGTCAATTCCAGCACGCGATCGAGCGCGCCCGCGATGAGAATCGTGCCGAGCGCGGCGGAGCCCAGCAGCAGGTCGCGATTGAACGGCGAAACGGCGTCGACGACGCCATCGAACGCGATCGTATCGCGACGATGCCCGGCGACGTTCGCGGCCGTCTCGGTAGTCCGCCATTGGCCTTTCGCCAAACGCACGACATGCCGGCCTTCGGGGCCCGCTGTTTCCACGAGCAGCGTTCCGATCGTCTCGCTCCACGGCACGCGTGCAGCGGTGCCGGCAAGGCGCCAACGATTGCCCTCGCGGCTCAGCGCGGCACCGGCGCCTGCGGGGACGATCGCGGCGGCGCCGTCGCTCAGCGGAAGCCCTGCGTTGGCGAGCACGCGATTGGCGAGCATCGTCTCGCCAACCGGCAGCGGACAGCCGTAGAAGCCGGCCACGCGCAGCAGCGCCAGCGCTTCGCTTGGATCCACGCCGAAGCCGCCACGATCCTCCGAAAGCAGCGCCAGCGGCAGGCCCATCGCTTCGATCGCGGTCCAGGCGTCGACCAGCCACGCCCCCTTCGCCGCCCGCCGGATCGCGTCTTCGTCGAGATGCTCCTCGAAAAGCCGCGTCGCCGCGTCGGCCAGCAGGCTTGCCGTCTCGCTCATCCGTGCATCCTCGGTATGAACCTCTTTCTTGCGACGTCGAACACCCGCGCGCGGCCGCGCGTCAGGTCCGTTGCGCGGAGCGCCGGCCGACCGCGCGAGCACGCGTCACGATCGGACGCCGCGCGACTGATGGCAATTCGCCGATGCAGTCAAGCGCAAGCTGACGGATCGCTCCGCCACCTTCATGTGCCGATGGCACTTGCGCCTGCGGACGATCTCAGACGTTCCAGCGCAGGTAGAGCTTCTCGACTCCGTTGACGCTTCCGGCGGCGAACACCGTCGGCCGTTCGGGATCGATCTCGAAGTCCGGAATCTCCGGCAACCACTCCTCGAGAAAGACGATCAGCTCGCGCCGTGCCAGCACATTGCCGGGGCAGATATGCGGCCCTGCTCCGAAAGCGGCATGCTTGATCTGCGACGGCTTGCGGTGGAAATCGACTTCGAACGGATTGTCATTGATCCGGTCGTCGAGGCCGTAAAGGCACTTCGGCATCTGGATCATGTCGCCTTTCTTGAACTGCAAGCCTTTATACTCGTAGTCCATCGTCAGCTCGCGCGCGGTGTTCGGCAGGCCGAAGCGGCGCAGGAACTCCTCGCAGGCGACGGGGATCAGCTTTGGGTTGTCGACGAGTTCGCGGCGATGCTCGGCATTGCGCGCCAGGAATTGCGCGACGAAGCCGAGTTGCGACGCGACCGTATCGAGCCCGCCGACCAGCACGAGCAGAGACATCGCCATGATCTCCGGGGGAGTCATCGCCCGGCCCTCGATCTCGCCATGGACAATCGTGCTGAGCAGGTCCTCGCTCGGTGTCTCTTCGCGCGCCTTGATGTGGCCCATCAGGTAGCCGATCAGCTCCTGCTGGTTCTTAGTTTTGAGCACAACGTCGGCGCTGCGCACGGCGATCTCGGCGCGCGGCAACAGCCAATCGCGATCGGTGAGGGGCAGGCCCATCATCGACAGGAAGACGTTGATCGGCAGCACCTTGGCGAATTCGTCGATGAACTCGCATTCGCCACGCGGCTTCAGCGTCTGGACGAGCTGGTGCGCGGTATTGCGCGCCACATCCGAATAGGCGCGCACCTTCTGCGGCGTGAACGCCGTCATCAGCAGCCTGCGATAGGGCGTGTGCTCCGGCGGATCCATAGACAGCGGGACCGACTTCACGCCATTGGGATTGATCGGAACGTCGAAATGATTGTGGCTGAAATGCTCGTGGTCGAGCTGCATCACGTCGATGTCGGCGGCGCGGGTCGCGATCCAATAGCCGCCATAATGCGGGGTCCAGACGATGTCCGGTCCCTTGTGTAGCTCGGCCCATGCGCTCTGGATGTCCTCGGCCTTGTCCGCGAGCGCGAAGAAGTCGAAATCGACCACGAGTTCCGACGGGACGTTATCGGGAACGGTGGTAACCTGCTGCGCCATGACATCACTCCTCAGCGATCGGGTTTCTAGACAAATCTATCTACGATCGCGGCGGACGGGAAGGGGGCGCTTTGGGGTTGCGGACACGGTCGGGCTCCTGCATGGCAAGAGGTGCAATCATGTAGAGGATCGGGAATGGAACTGGGGTTCGGGCCCGAATATGATTCGTTCCGCGAGGAAGTGCGGGCGTTCATCAAGGCGCACTGGCCGCCTGCCGACGGCAACCCGAAGTCGCGCGAGAACGAACGCGCGTTCGTGATCGCCGCTACCGAGGCGGGCTACATGCATCGCAGCATCCCCAAGCGTTTCGGCGGCTCGGAGCAGGAGCCCGACATCATCAAGGCCGAGATCATCCGCGAGGAGCTCACCAAGGCGCGGGCGCCCGCCGGCCGCATCCCCGGCAATGGCCTCGTCGTACCCACGCTGCTCGAATGGGGTACGGAGGAGCAGAAGGAACGCTTCATCGCGCCGACGCTGCGCGGCGATATCCTCTGGGCGCAGGGCTTTTCCGAGCCGAACGCGGGCTCCGACCTCGCGGCGCTGCGCACCAAGGCCGAGCTGGTCGGCGACAAGTGGATCATCAACGGCCAGAAGATCTGGACGACGCACGCCCACAAGGCGACCCACATGTTCTGCCTGGTCCGCACCGAGCCCGACGCCCCGAAACATCAGGGCATCTCCTACCTGCTCGTCGACATCCGCCAGCCGGGGGTCACCGTTCGCCCGCTGATCCAGATGACGCGGCAGCTCGAGTTCAACGAGGTGTTCTTCGACAATGCCGAGACGCCGGCCGACATGCTCGTCGGCGAGCGCGGCAAGGGCTGGAACGTCACCCGCTCGACGCTCAAGCATGAACGCTCCGGCATCGCGACGATGACGTGGAGCCTCTCGATGTTTCGCGATCTCGTGAAGCTCGCCAAGGAAGTCGAGCGCGACGGCAAGCCGGCGATCCAGAACCCGCGCATCCGCGAGGAGCTGGCCGCCATTCAGGGCGAGCTGATGAGCCTGACCTACTCGACCTACCGCGCCACGTCGCACGACGTGCACGATCGCGACATCGGCCGCTTCCAGACGATGCCCAAGATCTACATGACCGAGCTGGCCGGCCGCATCGCCAAGCTTGCGCGCGACATCGTCGAGAACGACTTCGTCGATTTCGGCGGCGAAAAGCTGAAGTGGATCGAGCGTTTCATGATCTCGCTGTCGATGTCGATCGCGGGCGGCACCTCGAACATCCAGCGCAACATCATCGCGGAGCGCAGCCTCGGGCTGCCGCGCGATCACCACGGGGGCAAGGCCGCGGCATGAACTTCCTGCTTTCCGAAGAGCAGCTTGCGCTGGTCGACAGCCTCGCCGATCTGCTGCGCGACAATTGCGATGCGCAGCATGTCCACAAGATGTTCGACACGCCGGGCGATGCCGTGATCGACGCCGATCTGTGGGCGCAACTCGTCGCGTTCGGCTTGCCGGCAATCATCGTTCCTGAGGAGCATGGCGGCCTCGGCCTGCAGATGATCGATCTCGCGATCGTCGCGGAAACGCTTGGTGCATATGCGGCACCGGTGCCGTTCTTCGGTCACGTCCTCGCGACGCTCGCGATCGTGCTCGGCGGCAGCGACGCACAGAAGACGAAGTGGCTGCCCCGGCTCGCCGCGGGCGATCTGCTCGCAACGGTCGCGCTGGGCGAGGGCAAGTCTGCCTGGATGCCGGACGAGTGGACGCTCTCGGCGGCGAACGCGCTGAGCGGCGTCAAGACGCTCGTGCCCAACGCCGCGGAAGCCGATCTGATCGTCGTCGGCGTGAAGGAGGGGCTGGGGCTGGTCGAGAAGGGCGCCGCCTACACGGTGAAGCGCAGCGACGGCGCGGATCGCACCCGTCCGCTCGACACCGTCACCTTCGAAGGCGCCACTGCCGAGCTGCTCGAAGGCGGCAAGGACGCGCTGCCGAAGCTCATCGATGCCGCTGCGATTCTGATCGCCGCCGATGCCTTTGGCGGCGCCGAGCATTGCGTCGACATGTCCGTCGATTACGCCAAGATGCGCGAGCAATATGGCACGACGATCGCGCACTTTCAGGGTTTACGCTACCAACTCGTCAAGATGGCGCTGGCGACGGAGCCGTCGCGGGGGCTCTACTGGTATGCCGCGCACGCCTGGGACGCGATCCCCGAGCAGGCGTCGCACGCCGCTGCGCAAGCCAAGGCCCACCTCACCGACACCTATCTTCAGGTAACCCGCGATACGGTCGAGGCGCATGGCGGCATCGGCTTCACCTGGGAGCACGACACCCACATCTACATGAAGCGCGCTATGTGGGACTGGGCCTGGCTCGGCTCGCCGACCCGCAACCGCCTGCGCGCCGCCGATCTCGCCGGCTGGTGAGCCGCGAGGGGCGAGACGGATGACCACCGTCGCTCGCCCTTCCTCCTCTAAGCCAGTCCGTCTGAACTGGACGTCCGGCGCGTCGGCAGCCGGCGGCTAAGCCACCTCGATCAGAGCGTCGGCGAGGCCGAGCGTGGTGCCGTCGGGAATATTGCCCATGTGGTGGCGGGCGGCACAGAGGTCCAGCCAGGTTTGCGTCAGCGGGCCTGTCTCGCTGATACCGCGACCGCCGGTGTGGAGCATGAGCGTGTCTACCTCGGCGGCGATCTCGCGCAGCATCGCGGCGAGCTGGCTGCGATAGAGGATCGCGTCGCTTGCCGCCAACGCCTCGCCGCGCTGGGCTTTGGCGTACATCGTCGCCACGTTCGCCTGCAGCAGGAGGTTCGCCGCCTCGATCCGGCGTGACGCGCGGCCGATGGCGAGGCGCACCTGCTCGGCCGCCGCTGCGGGTGCATTGGCGCAGCTCTGCGCCAGCCGCTTTACGGCGCCGCGCCCGGCGCCGATGGCGAGATTGGCGATACAGGACGGGAACATGAACAGCCACGGCAGCCGGTAAAGCGGCGCGATATCGCGAGCGGTCGAGAGCGTCACGCCGGGCGTCGGTTGCCAGCTGCGATGTGTCGGCACGAAGGCGCCTTCGATGCGCAGATCGTTGCTGCCGGTGCCGCGCAGCCCGAAGGTGTGCCACGTGTCGACGATCTCGTAGTCGGCGCGGGGCACCAGGAACAAGCGCATCTGCGGCGGCGCGCCGGCTTGCGGCACCAGCCCGCCGACGAGCGCCCAGCCAGCGTGACGGCTGCCGCTCGAGAAGGTCCACCGTCCGGTGATGCGATAGCCGCCATCGACTGGCTCGACCGTTCCTTCGGGCTTGAACGAGGAAGAGACGCGGGCGGTCGGGTCCGTGCCCCAGACGTCGTCCTGCGCTCGGGCGTCGAACAGCGCGAGCACGAAGGATTGGATGCTGAGCACGCCGTAGACCCAGGCAGTCGACAGGCAACGCTCCGCGAAGACGTTCTGGATGTCGTAGAAATGTCCCGGCGCCATCTCGAATCCGCCGAAGCGGCGCGGCCGGAACAGGCGGAAGAGATCGGCGTCTTCGATTGCCGCGATCACGTCCGGATCGAGATCACGATGTTCGTTGGCGCGCGCGATCCTGGCGGGCAGCGTCTCGGCGATCCCGCGCGCGCGATCCAGCAAGAGATCGGGGAAGGGGATCGACATCGGACAAGGCTCCTTGCGGAATTCAGCTCAATCAGCATACTGAAAAAGACAGCCGGCGCGAGAGCCTTCCGGCTCGTGGGCGGTACGCGCTGCTCAGGTCAGTTCGAGTCGCGACGCTTCATCATAGGCGAGCAAGTCTTCTCCGTTGCGAACTCGGCGTGCCCAGACCGGATCGTGCATGATCGCACGTCCGACACCGACGAGATCGAACTCGCCGCGCGCGAGTCTCTCGGCGACCTTGTGCACGTTGATCAGCGCGACGGCCGAACGCCCGTCCTTCTGCGAGTCATACATGCCAGAGGAAAGGCCGACGCCGCCGACCGTCTGAGCATGTTTCCCGGTCAGTTTCTTGGCCCAGCCCGCAAGGTTGAGCGGCGACCCCGCGAACTCCGCGCGATCGAAATAGCGCTGGCTTGCATCGAAGATGTCGACGCCGGCGTCGGCCATCGGGCCGAGCACCTCCTCCAGCTCCTGTGGCGTCGTCGCCAACAGCGCCCGCACGTCCTGCTGCTTCCACTGTGAGAAGCGGAAGTCGATCACCGGTTCGTCGCCGATCTCCCGGCGGATCGCCCGGATCATCTCCACGGCGAACGTCGTGCGTCGTTTGCGGTCGCCGCCCCACCTGTCCTGGCGAAGGTTGGTCCCCTCCCAGAGGAAGGTATCGATCATGTAGCCATGGGCGCCGTGGATCGCGATGCCGTCGAAGCCGACCTCCATTGCCGCCCTGGCGCTGCGGGCGAAGCCCGCGATGACGTCGGCAATGTCCGTTTCGCTCATCGGCTCACCGGCGCGAGCGGCGACCGATCCGAGATAGGCGTCGTTCACCGTGTTCTGCTTGTCGAGCGGGCCCCAGATGCCGGAGGGACGGGCCGAGGGCGTTTGCGGGTGCGGGCCGGTGCCCTGCTCGCGCATCACGCCCTGATGCCAGAGCTGCGGGATGATCACGCCGCCTGCGGTATGTACGTCGTCGACGACCCGCTTCCAGCCGGCCAGTGCCGCCTTGCCATACATGTGCGGCGCATTGTCGCCGTCGACGCCGCTGCCGCCCAGCGCCGCCGGATGATCGACACCGACGCCTTCGGTGATGATCATTCCCGCGCCGCCTTCGGCGCGGCGGCGGTAGTAGCCGGCTACGTCATCACCGGGGATGCCGTTCGGCGAGAAGCCGCGCGTCATCGGCGCCATGACGATGCGGTTGCAGAGCCGGAGCTTGCGCAACGCAAACGGCTCGAAGAGCGGAGCGAGTGCTTCGTCCACTACTATCCTCGTTCGTAAGCGAGGGAGACGGCGACTGCCGCCGCTCGGTCGATGATCATCCCCGCGGCATTGCTAGGATGCGCTCGGAGATGATGTTGCGCATGATTTCGTTCGAACCGCCGGCGACCGTCCAGCCGTAGCTCTTGAGGAAATCGTTGAAGCGCAGCCGGCTACTGTGGCCCGTGCCCGGAATCGAAGGCTGCCACTTCTGCGCCTCGAGTCCTTCCGCACGAACCAGGAACTCGCTGTAGCTTTGCAGAAACGGACCCCAGTTGAGCTTGATGAACGTCGGCAGGGTGGGGGACGCCTTCTCGGGGTTGGCCTCGAGCTCCGCGAGCAGACGGCGGACCATCAGTCGGATCGCCTGCAGCTCCGCATAGAAGCCGGCATATTCGCGGCGAAGCCCAACATCGCGCATCCAGCTGTCTTTGGCATCGACGCGATCCAGCGCGAAGGAGCGCGCGAGCCGCTCCGTCGATCCGAAGATCAGCAGGCCGCGCTCGGTTGACAACGTCGATTGCGCGATGTTCCAGCCATTGCCTTCGGCGCCGATCAGGTTCTTCGCCGGTATGCGGACATCATCCATGAACACTTCCGCGAACTCGGATTCGCCGGTGATCTGGCGGATCGGACGCACGGTGATGCCGGGCGACTTCATGTCCATGATGAAATATGAGATGCCGTCATGCTTGCGCTTGCCGTTGGGATCGGTGCGGGCAAGCAGCAGGCAATAATCGGCGTGCATCGAGGATGACGACCATATCTTCTGACCGTTGACGATGTAGTCGTCACCGTCACGTATCGCCGCCGTCCGCAGCGACGCGAGGTCCGACCCCGCGCCGGGCTCAGAGAAACCCTGGCACCAGATGTCGGTGCCCTGAGTGATGCCGCCGAGATAACGATCGATTTGATCCTGCGTGCCATGCTCGAATAGCGTCGCGGGCGTATGGAAAAGCGAGATGGTGAAGATGTCGAGCTCGGGCGCGTCAGCGCGCGAGAGCTCCTCATAGACCATGATCTGATAGGCGAAGGAGATGCCGGGGCCGCCCCACGCCTTGGGCCAATGGGGCGTGGCTAGGCCGACCTTGCGGCGTTCCTCGAGCCACCAAGTCATTACACCGCGGAGATCGGACTCGCGTGTTTGCTGCCACTGCTTCCGCCAGTCGGCCGGCAGCACGGCGGCGAGCCAGTCGCGGATCTCCTGGCGGAACGCCTGCTCGTCGCCCACCTTCGAAAGCGGATCGAAGGTGCGCGCCGCGGTGCGGTCGATTGCAGGAGCAAGGGCTTCGGACGTCTGGGTCATCATGCGGCCTCCAGCATGTCGGCGACGCGGTCGAGTATGGCGGTGCGCGTGCCGTACAGCGCCTCGTTGAGCTTGGCGCGCTTGAGATAGAGATGCGGCGAGAATTCGGATGTGAAGCCTACGCCGCCGTGAAGCTGAATGCAGTCCCGCGCGATATCCGCCGTCACGGCCGCTACATGCGCCTTCGTCGAGAGCGCCGCGAGTAGCGCGCCGTCGTCATCGTCCGGTATGGTCGCCGCGTTCAGCACCAGCTCGCGCGCGCCGACCAGCGCGGCATGATGATCCGCGACACGATGCTTGAGCGCCTGAAACGAGCCGATCAGCCTGCCGAACTGTTCGCGCACCTTCATATATTCGATCGTGATCTTGAGCACCGCCTCGCCGCCGCCGAGCGAGTCGGCGGCGATCGCGACGCAGGCCTGGCGGGTCAGGAGATCGTCGAGCGCGGCACCTGCCGTGGGGCGAATGAGTCGGCCCTCACCGATCTGGACGTTGTCCAGCGTCACGTCGCCGAGCGAGCGCGTCGTGTCGGCAAGCGTGTAGCGATGGATGGACACGCCCGGCGCATCCGCATCGATCGCGACCCAGCCCGGCTGCCCCGCCAGCGCGATGCGAACGAGCAGGAGGTTGGCGCCAGGCGCGTCAAGGAGATCGCGCGCCGTGCCGGAGATGGTCTTCCCGTCGGTCTGAACGGGGACGGCGTTTGGTTCGGCGACCGCGACACGCAGCGAGCCGTCGATGATCCCGGCGAGCAGGCCCCGCGCACCCTCGGCGCCCGTTGCCCCGAGGAGCGTCGTCGCAAGCAGCGTGCCGAGCATCGGTGTCGGCGTCACCGCTGCGCCCAGCGCGGCGTGAAGATGCGCCGCTGCCGCTGTCCCGAGACCAAGCCCGCCCTCTGCTTCCGGAGCTGTCAGTGCCGTCCAGCCGAGGCCGGCCATGGCCGACCACAAGTCGGCGTCATAGGATTGGTCGGACCGCTCGTAAGCGATCGCCTTCTCCTTGGGCCATTCGCCTTCGAGAAACTCCGAGAAGCTTTCAGCGAGGACATCGAGATCGAATTCGTCGGACATGCGCCTGCGATCACCTTGCTACGTGTTGCGGTTCATCTGCCTTGCGGGGCGGGAGCGAGGGCGGCGTGGACAATGCCCCGTCGCCGGCGCCAGCCGTCACCCCTCCCATCAACTCTCCGATCAGTAACCCACTTGCCGATCGCACGACCCACCGCAAGCCCGAATCCGCGGGCGGCTGGGGACGTCGCATCGCGGCACGTCGGCGGACGCTACTCCGCTTCGGCTTCCACTTTTCTGATCCAGCGCCGCGAATGATCGAACATCGCCGCAATCTCAATCTGAGCGGCGCGCCTATCGCGCGTCTCCAGTGCATCGAGCAAACGGCGGTGACCATTCTTGAGATCGGGAAGGAAACGCGGGTCCGGTCGCGGCACGACGTCTCTGAAGTAGCGCAGCAACACCCCCGTGAAGAGCGCTATGGCGCGATTGCCGCAAGCGTTCGCCACGATGCTGTGGAACTCGCCGGCAACGTTGATATAGTCATCCGCGCCTGCCAACTGCAAATCTTCGAGCGCAGAGCGCAAGCGGTCGAGCGGGATATCGTCCTGTCGCAAGAGGGCCTCGGCGGATGCGAGAGACAGGCTCGAATTGGCTTCCCATGTCTGGGACAGCGGAATCCGCGTATAGGTAAAATAGGTGCTGGTAATGCCCACCGTATACTCGGGATCGACACGATGAACGATCACGCCGCCCTGCGAACCGGCCTTCACGCGAAGGATGTCGTGCAGCTCGAGCGGACGAAGCGCCTCGCGTAAGATCGCGCGGCTGATGCCGAAGCGCTGCTGGAGATCCGCCTCGTTACCGATGACAGTGCCGAGCTCGGCATTCGCGGACCGGATGTCTTCGACCAGCGAAAGGGTGATCCGCTCGCTCAGCTTCGATGCCGAGCCCATTGCCTGCCGCTGCTCCGGCAGCGCCGCGACGGTGCGATCATCGGCAGCCTCGAGGAACAGGGCGATCGCCAGATTCTCGTGCGGACCGGGACGGAAGGGGGCGGCGGCGGAGAGCACCTCGCTCGCTGCCTTGCGTTCGTCGGATCCGATGCCGGCGAATTCGAAATAGGCTTTGATGGCGAAGATCGCGGCAAGCCTTGGGGGGGCGTTGACGACCAGTCCGCCGTTGGCGCCACGCCGCATGCCGGCGGCGCCATGCCATTCGAGCTGGCGTACGGCTTCCCGGAATGTCGCGCGCGAGATGCCGTAGCGCTCGATAAGATCGGCTTCGGTGCCGAGCATGTCGCCCGCCTGCCAGCCGCGCTGGATGATGTCGGAAACGATGCGCTCGGCAACGCGCTCGGCGAGCTTGCGTTTGCGCGCGGGTTGGTCGGCGAGCGCCGTCGCGCCGCTCATCCGATCCGGTTGCCACAAGCGCATGTCATGGCGGTATCATCCCTGCTCCGATAGCGTTTGACAAGCCGGCGGACGCCTTGGAATAGGTATACGGATTGGGAGGAAGCCGGACGCATGATGCCGCAAGACCCGTGCGCCGACGCTTCTGTCGCGCTCGGCAACGACGTGCCGGACACGGACCGCGCCTTCTATTTTCCGTCGAACGGCGGGTTCATGCCTGGCCGATATGTCACCGGCCCCTGGGATAGGCGGCTACAGAACGGCATGGCGCTGGCGGGCCTGGCCGCGCATCTCGTCGAGCGCACCGAGAGCCCCGCCGACATGACGACGGCCCGCCTGGTGATCGACCTGCAGCGACCGACCCCGATGGGGTCGGTCACGCCGCGCGTCGAGGTGCTGCGCGAGGGCAAGCGGCTTCAGATCGTTCAAGCGGAGATCCTGCACGAAGGCGAGGTAATGGTGCGCGCGACCGCTATGCGCGTGCGTAACGGCGAATCGCCGCCGAGCGATGCCGAGCCGCCCCACGCGCTGCCCGATGATCTTCCCAGCATGAACCCCCGCAGTCCACTGCTGCCGGTACTGGAAACTCGGCTGGAGCAGGGCGGGCTCGAGCAGTTGGGGCCGGGGATCGTTTGGTCGCGTTTCCACGGCGACATCGTTCCCGGCATCCCGATCTCGCCGTTCGTGCAGCTCGCGATGGCCTCCGATTTCGGCAGCGGATCGTCCGCGTACGTCGATTGGCGCGAATGGACCTTCGCCAATGTCGACATCACGCTTCACCTGTTGCGGATGCCGCGCGGACCCTGGGCGCGCGTGCAGGCGAGAACGCGCAGCGCAGGTAACGGTATCGCAGTGGTCGAAACGCAGCTGGCCGACCTCGAAGGCACTGTGGGGCACGCCCATCAAACCTTGTTCGTGGATCGAAACAGGAGAGTGAAATGACGCGGATCAGCTCCCGCTTCGGAGAGCAGAGCAACGCCGCCGAGGTTGCCGAGGGGCATGACCTCGCCGGCAAGCGCGCGATCGTCACCGGCGCCTCGGCGGGAATCGGCGTAGAGACCGCGCGGGTGCTTGCCGCTCATGGCGCCGAGGTGGTGCTCGCGGTGCGCGATCCCGTCGCGGTCGCCGCGCTCGTCGAGGAAATCGAGGCGGCAGGCGGGCGCGCTTATGCCTCCGCGCTCGATCTCGCCGATTTCCGCTCGGTCGAGGCGTTCGCGGCGCGCGAAGGCGATCGGCCGCTGCACCTGCTGATCAACAACGCGGGCGTCATGGCCTGTCCACTGGGCCGCACGACGCAGGGCTTCGAGACGCAGCTCGGGGTCAACCATATCGGCCACTTCCTGCTGACCAAGCTGCTGCTG
Organism: Sphingomonadaceae bacterium; assembly: GCA_019239915.1. Lineage (GTDB taxonomy): Bacteria > Pseudomonadota > Alphaproteobacteria > Sphingomonadales > Sphingomonadaceae > Solisphingomonas. Next base: position 7,514 of record JAFAZF010000063.1, on the reverse strand, counting down.
CCGGCGCTGGAGGCGGCGAACGGCGCGCGCGTGGTCTCGGTGTCCTCCACCGGGCATCACTGGGGTGCGTTCGACTTCGACGATCCCAACTATGAGCGGACCGAATACAACGCCGTCTCCGCCTACGGCCGTGCCAAAAGCGCCAACGCGCTCTTTGCGGTCGAGCTCGACCGCCGGTATCGGGACAAGGGCATCCGCGCCTTCTCGCTGATGCCAGGCGCGATTCCGACGTCGCTGGGCCGCTACCTGACGGAGGATGTGCGCGGAGAGATCGGTGCCACGATGGAAGGCAAGGCCAATCCGATCTGGAAGACTATCCCACAGGGCGCCGCAACGACCGTGTGGGCGGCGCTCGCGCCCGAGCTCGACGGACAGGGCGGCCTCTATCTCGAGGATTGCGAGGAAGCGGTGCCGGCCGCGCCTGGTGTCAATCGCGGCGTGCAGCCTTGGGCAATTGATCCCGACGCGGCGCGCAAGCTCTGGGATTGGTCGGAAGCGGCGATCGCGAACGCAAAGCAGAAGGAAGAGATGGCATGAAGGTCGATCTGGCGGGGCGGACGGCGCTCGTCACGGGTGGCGGGCGCGGCATCGGCCGCGGCATCGCAACGACGCTCGTAGAGAATGGCGCCAACGTGCTGATTGCGACACGTACCGCGGCAAGCGGTCAGGCAGTCGTCGACGAGTTGAACGGCAACGGACCGGGGCGTGCCGCGCTGAAGGCGCTCGATCTCTCGACTCGCGATGCGTGCTCGGCGGCGGTGACTGCTGCCGTCGATGCGTTCGGTCAGCTCGACATCCTCGTCCACAACGCGGCGATCTTTCCCTTCACGCTCGTCGAGAAGCTCGAGGACGCCGAGTTCGACGGCACGCTGAAGGCCAATCTCTATTCGATGCTGTGGCTCACGCAGGCGGCATTGCCGCATCTGAAGCAGAGTCGCGCCGGCCGGGTGGTCGCGATCTCCTCCGTGATCGGCAATCTGAGCTCGCTGCCGGGGATGAGCTCCTACGCGGCGTCCAAGGGCGGTCTCGAAGGGCTCTCCCGCAACCTCGCGCTCGAGCTTTCACCGCACCGGATCACGCTCAACATCATCGAGCCCGGGCTGATCATCGACGATCGCGATCCCAGGATGGACGAGGCCACGAGTAGCCAGATCGTCGCGAATATCCCTCTCGCGCGGGCCGGTCTGCCGAGCGACATCGCAGCCGCCACCCTGTTCTTCGTGTCCGACGCAGCGGAGTTCATCACCGGCCAGACGCTTGTCGTCGACGGCGGCATGCATGTGCCCGACCATTCCGTCCTAGCCATGCGCAGCCGCGTCTGACCGTCGCATCGTCCTTTTGTTCCGAGGAGATATTCCATGAGCCGCATTCCGCTCCTTGCGATCGAGGACATGAACCCCGAGCAGCGCGACCGCTACGACAATGCGCCGGGCGGCAAGCTCAATCTCGGTCGCCTCATGGCCAACGCGCCGACAATGCAGAAGGGCATCGGCATGGCGGTGCAGGCGATGATGAACGAAATCACCGTTCCGCCGCTCGAACGTCAGGTCTGCGTACTGGCCGTGCTCCATCTCGATCGCGGCGCCTATGAATGGGCGCAGCACATGCAAGTTTCGAAGATGATGGGCATTCCGGACGCGAAGGTCGAAGCGATCGCCGACGATCGCTTCGGCGATCCCGTCTTCAACGACCGCGAGAAGGCGCTGCTGGCCTTCACGCGTCAGGTGGTGAAGACGGTGCGGGTCGACGATTTCGTGTTCGAGGCCGTCAACGCCTTCTACACGCCGCGTCAGATCGTCGAACTGATCTACGTGATCGGTCTATACATGACCTTCGCGCGCATCTCCGAGGTGGCAGAACTCGAGATCGACGCGATCGGCGGCGGCGAGTTCTGGCGCGACGCCAACAAGAAGGCCGGCCTCGGCGGATGAGGTGGCAAGGCGACGGCGACCTGCTGCGGCCTCAATCCTCAAGCAGCAGCTCTTGGAGCCGCGAAACTTCGCGCTCACCGAGCCCGAAGTTCGCTGCGAGATAGGCCCCGATGCCGCCATGCTCGCGCTCGATTACCTCGAACGTCGCGTCGATATATTCGGGCGGCGAGCGCATCATCGCCTGCCAGACGGCGGGTTGGATCTGTGGCGTCAGCGCAAACGGGCTGTTCGCATCCTTTCCAAAAAGATGTGCGCTTGGATGGTGTAGCGTTTCGGTCAACGCGTAGTCCCGCCGCACGATCTCGCGCGGCACGCCGAGCGCCGACAGCAGCAGCGCGCAGGTGACGCCGGTCCGATCCTTGCCCGCGGTACAATTGACGAGCAACGGCACCTGACCATCGAGGAGCAGCCGGAACATGGCGGCGATGCCCTCATGCTGCTCTTGCGGGAAGCGCCGATACAGCGCGATCATGCGTTCGCGCATCGCCTCGCCGGTGGCGGCGGGATCGTTCAGGATCGTCTTGATGTCGCCGCCGCTCAGATCATAGTCGCGCGTCCAGCAGCCCGCCGCCGCGACGAGATCGGCTGGGAAGCCGTGCGCCGCGCGCTCCGAGTTCGTGCGTAGGTCGACATGGCCGCGCAAACCCAGCCGGTGCAGCCCTTGGATGTCGTCGGCGGCGATGTCGCCCGGATGGCCGCCGCGGAACAGCACGCCGCGCTTGACCCGCCGGCCATCCTGCGTCGGGTAGCCGCCCATGTCTCGCAGGTTGCGCGCGCCTCGAATCGGAACCACGCGCGCCGCGACGGCATCGGTGATGAACAGCGCGTCGAGCGTGGCGTCGCTCCCCGCCAGAATCTCGTCGGTGGAGGCGGAACCCATAACCTATCTCCTCAGGCCGCGACTGCAGCGGGCGCCAGCCGCGCGATGAGCAGCGCGGTCAACTCCGGCTTCTTGATCTTGCCCGATCCGGTCGCGGGAATCTCCGATTCGGCCATCGCAATGATCTTCTTCGGTACCTTGAACGAGGAGAGTTTCCGTTTGAGGTCGGCGATCACCGCCTCCTCGTCCAGCACGCGCCCGGCCGCCATCTGAACGACGGCCACGACCTGGGTGTCACCCGCGGCGGGAAGCCCGACCACCGCCGCCTTCTCGATACCCAGCGTGCCCACAAGGGCAAGCTCGACCTCGATCGGGGCGACGTTGGCGCCATGAACCTTGAGCATCTCGCCGCGCCGCGCCTCGAACTTGAGAAAGCCGTTCTCGTCGAGCGTGCAGAGATCGCCCGTCGCGTAGAACCCGTCGGGTTCGAAGACCTCGTGATGCTCGCGGCCGTTCAGGCCGAGCATCATGCAATAACCGCGTACCATCAGTTCGCCGGTCCGACCCGCCGGTAGCGGCTCTCGCGTTTCCGGATCGACGATCCTGTGATCGACGCCGGGATTGGCATAGCCCTGCCAGCTCGGCCGATCCTCCGGCAGCAGTTCGGTGATCGGCAATGAGGTGTGCGCGCCGAGCGTCTCGGTCATACCGTATGAGCGGGCGAAGCGGGCATCGTCGGTGTGCCGCGGCGGACCGAAGCGGGCTTCGACCTGATCGCTGGTGAAACGCCCATCTTTGGCGAAGGCGGCTGAATCCATGCTCAGGCGAATGACGTCGTATCCGGCCGCGATCAGTTCGTCCGATTGGCGCATGGCATCGAACCAACCGTTGTCGCCCATCAGCGCGTTGCCACCTTCCTGCTCGATAAGGCGGAGAACGTTCGCGGGCGAGCCGTCGGTCACGGGCAGCAGGCAGGCGCCGCCGTGCAGCGTGTAGGAGAAGGTCGCGACCAGCCCCGCCACCCAAAAAGGAGCGCGATTGCTGATGATCCGCGTGCCTGGACCGAACGGGTATGTGTAGAGCGCCATGCGGGCGCCGTGGCGGACGAATGGGCCCTGGCCGTGGATCACGCCTTTGGGTTCGGCGGTGCTGCCGGAGGTGTGGATGATGCAGATCGGGTCGGCCGGCTTCACTCGAGCCTCGATCGCGCGGAAGAGCGCATCCCCGATCGCCTCGCTGCCGGCGCGCAGCTGCCCGGCGTCCTGCGCCCACGCACGCGTGGTGTCGCCGATGACATGGATGGTGCGGAGGCGGGGCGCCGCATCGAGCAGCAGTGGGCCGACTCCCGCCTCCGCCAGCCCCGGCAGCGCCGCTTCCAACCGCGCGAGATAATCGTGATTGAGGAAGCGGTCGACCGTCACGAGGTGATCGATCTCGGCATTGGCGAGCACCCATGCCAGCTCCGGCGCCTGGTAGAGCGTACTCATCGGCGCGACGACGGCGCCGATCCGGGTGGCTCCCATGAAGAAGCTGGCGAAATCCGGCCCCTGCGGCATCAGCAAGGCGATCCGCGTGCCCTTGCCGATCCCCATCGCGAGGAGCGCGGTGCCAATCCGCGCCGAGGCAGCATCGAGCCCTGCGAACGTCAGCCGTTGGCCGTCGCGGACGATCGCCTCGCTCTCGCCATAGCGCGCGGTGATCCCGCGGATCATCTGCGGGATCGTCTCCGGCGCGTATGGCTCCGCTTGCGTCACGCCGCTCTCCTCAATGCGATCTTGCTTGCCCGTTGCAGTAAGATACTAGACAAAACTATTCAATTGGACGGCGTAGCGCACGCCGTCCGCCAGCATATGACAGAGGAGGAATGCCATGGCTCAGTTCGAGGGCAAGGTCGCGGTCATCACTGGCGCGGGCCGCGGCATCGGCCGTGAGACCGCGCTTCTGATGGCACGCGAGGGCGCGCGGATAGTGGTCAACGATCTCGGTGGAGGCCCGCAGGGCGGCGGAAGCGACGCTCATTTTGCCCAGGAGGTCGTCGACGAGATCAAGGCCGCCGGTGGCGAGGCCGTCGCCGAAACATCGAGCGTCACGACGATGGAAGGCGGCAAGGCGGTCGTCGACTGCGCGATGGACAATTTCGGGCGCCTGGACTTCCTCGTCAACAATGCCGGCATCATCCGGCCGCGTCGCCTGACCGATATGAGCGAGGAAGATTTCGACATCGTAGTGGCGGTCAATTTCAAGGGCTATTTCGCGACGATGCACGCGGCCGCGCCGCACCTCAAGAAGCAGGGTGGCGCGATCGTCAACTTCTCCTCACCGTCGGGCTTCGGCCACTATGGCATGGTGAATTATTCCGGAGCCAAAGAAGGGGTGGTCGGCATGACGCGCACGATCGCTCGTGAGCTGGCGGAATTTGGCGTACGCGCGAACGCGGTCCGGCCAATCTCCGGTCCGTCGAACATGAATATCCCGGAGGTGTACGAGACGCTCCAATATGCGCTCGACACGCTCCACATCCCGCCGCTGAGCGGCCACTGGATCGGCAACAGCGGACCCGATGGCCGTCCCTGGAACGTTGCAGCCGTCGTGGGCTGGCTATGTTCCGACCGCTCCAGCAATCTGAACGGGCGTGAGGTCTACATCAACGGCGGGCATATCGCGCTGGTACAGGAGCCTGAATTCATCCGCAGCCAATTTGCGGTCGACGGCTGGACGTTCGACAAGCTGTGTGAGGAAGGTACCTCACGCGCGCTCACCTGGGACATCCGGGATCGCTTCACCGGCAAATAGACTAATCCCGCCCGCAGCCCGATGAGGGCTGCGGGCGGGAGCGTCAATTCGGCATCTGCCCAAGCGCGTGGCGCGCGGCGACCCAGCCGAACACGAACGAGGGCGCAATGCTGGCACCTGCGCCCGGATAGGTTTTGCCCATTACCGACGCGGTCGAGTTGCCGGTGGCATAGAGGCCAGGGATGACCGAACCATCCTCGCGCAGCGCGCGGCCGAACTCGTCGGTGACGATGCCGCCGAACGTGCCGACGTCACCGGGCCAGATTTCGATCGCGCGGAATGGTGCTTCCTCGATCGTGCCGAGGCCCGGATTGGGCTTGTTCGCGGGATCACCGAACACGAGATCATAGGCCTTTGCGCCGCGATTGAAATCGGTGTCCTTGCCTGCGCGGGCGAAGCCGTTGAAGCGCTCGACCGTCGCCTCCAGCCCGGCAGGATCGACGCCGATCTTCTCCGCAAGCGCGCGCAGCGTCGGCGCCTCCTTCACGAAGCCGCTCTCATACCAGCTCTTCGGAACCGGCCCGAGGCGAAAGCCCCAGCCATATTTCTTGAAGTAGCGGGCATCCATGATCGCGAACGCCGGCACGGCGTTATGCTTATAATAATCCTGACCGTTCTTCATGTAGGACTGTGCTTCGTCGCAGAAGCGTTTGCCGTCCTTGTTGACGACGATCACGTGCGGCTTCGGCAGGTCCGGCACGTTCATCAGCCGCGCGCCATCGGGCGGAAGCGAGGTCGGAATCCACACCGCCTGATCGGTAAGATCGAGCGCGGCGCCATGCGCCTTGGCGATCTCGATCATCTCGCCGGTATCGCCGGGGTTGGCGTTGGTCCACGCGGTCGAGGCGGGCTGAGGCCCATACTTCTTTCGCATCTCGGCATTGTGCGCGAAGCCGCCCGCGTTGATCAGCACGCCCTCACGGGCCTCGATCCGCCAGGGCTTGCCGTCCTTTTGGGTCACGACGCCGGTAATCCGGCCATTCTCCTCGACGAGGTCGGTCACGCCCGAGTTGATCCGAAGGTCGACACCATGATCGAGCGCCATCTTGAGCATGCGCCCCTGGATCGCGGCGCCGGTGCCGACCTGCTTCTTGCCAAGAAGCTTGTTGCGAACGACCCTGAGGCCGATCTTGGCCGCCGCGATCTTCGCCTTCATGCTCGTCTTGATCAGCGGGAGGTGCTTCGCTTCTGCGCGCTTGGCGGGCACCGCGAACTCGGTGACGCGCAGACGCTTCGACCAGACCGGCCCGAGCTTGTTGATGTCGAACAGCTCGACGCCGAACGAACGCCCCTCGCCCATGCCGCCAGGCAGATCGTCATGATAGTCCGACCATCCGCCATAGCGGACGAAGGGTATGCCCTTGCCCTCCAGCCACTCGATCATCTTGGGTCCCTGGCGGAGAAACATGTCCTTGCGTTCGCGGGACGTTGAGGGCCCGACGTCGCCGACGGCGGCATCAAGGTAGGTGCGTGCCTTCTCGGCATCGTCGGCGATGCCTTCGCGGGCGAGCAATGGGTTGTTGGGTATCCAGAAGACGCCGCCGGACATCGCCGTCGAGCCGCCCACCTTGTCAGTCTTCTCCAGGATGATCGGCGTCTTGCCCGCGTCCTTGATCGCGGTGGCGGCGACCATCGAGCCGCCGCCGCTGCCGACGATGACGAAATCGGCACTTTCGTTCCAGTTACTCACGCCCCGTAGCCCTCCTCAAGAAACTCCTCGAGCGCACGATGGAAGTTCAGCACCGCGATCTCTTGCTTGGGATTGGGGCGCGCGCCTTTGAACGCCTTGTTCTTCATGCCCTTTTGGACCTGCGCCATATTGACATAGTCTTGGGTGAGGATCTTGCCCCAGAAGCTCTCGTCAGTGAGATCCTGGTTCCATTCCTCCTCGACCTTGGGCTCGGTGCCGGGCGCGTAGCGCTGGAGCGAATAGACGTTCCAGACGCACTTGTTCGGGTCGGTGCCATAGG
>JAFAZF010000017.1 GCA_019239915.1 Sphingomonadaceae bacterium | reverse complement strand
TGTGGTTCACCGACCAGCCCGCCGCGTGCAGCAACGCCGTCACACGACGATAGCCATATCGCCCATATTGCTTGGCCAAGGCGATGATGTCCTCGGTCAGCGCCTCTTCGTCATCCGCCCCGCGCGGCACCTTGCGCTGCGTCGATCGATGCTGGCCGAGCACGCGGCACACACGCCGCTCGGACACCTTCAACACCGTCTGCACCTGGTCGATGCAGCGCCGCCGCCGCGCGGGGCTCAGAAGTTTCCCCGCGCCGCCTCCTGCAGGATCAATTTGTCGAGCGTCAGGTCCGAGATCGCGCGGCGCAGCCGGGCGTTCTCCTTCTCAAGGTCCTTCATCCGCCGCGCCTGATCCGTCTTCAGCCCGCCATACTCCTTGCGCCACCGGTAGTAGGTCTGCTCGCTGACCGCGATCCGCCGGCACGCCTCGGCGGTCGTGCCGCCCTGGCCCAGCACGATCTCCACCTCACGCAGCTTGCCGATGATCTCCTCCGGCTTGTGCTTCTTCGCTGGCATTCGTCGTCCCTTCCTCGATCCAGACTGTCATAGTCGATGGACCACTCAGAAGGGGGCAGCTCAACCAGCGGCAGCGGCGATACGAAGCGGACGCACGTCCTGGCAAAGCCCTTCACAGCGGGGCTTGCCACCAGCGTCGTCATCACGACGGATCGTCGCACCTATCACCTCGCGCTCACCAGCACCTCGCGGACGGCGATGTCGGCGCTCTCCTGGACATACCCGCAGGATCAGCTCATCGCCTTAAAAGCGGCGGCCGAGCAGACGCGCGCGGCGGCGCCGGTCGCGGCCGGTCTTCAGGTCGACCAGTTGCATTTCGACTATATGATCTCGGGCGATCAGCCGGCATGGCGGCCGCTCCGCGCATTCGACGACGGGCGGCAGACGTTCATTGAGTTTCCCGCGAGCTTGAGCGTCGGCGAAGCGCCACCGCTGTTTATCGTCGATGCGAAAGGCACGGCCAGCCTCGTCAACTATCGTGTCCAGGGTCGCTATTACGTCGTCGACCGCTTGTTCGACGCCGCCGAGCTTCGTCTCGGCTTCAAGCATCAGGACGTGGTTCGGATTAGTCGGGCCGGCGCGTCCGACAAGAGTCGGAGGCAATCGTGAGCGAGGCTATTCCGGCCACAAGGTCGCCAAAGCTCGACCCAGAGACGCTCGCAATTCGTACGCGGCCGCCGCGCGCGATCCGGTTCAAGCGCGGCGTCATCATCGCCATCGCGGCGATCGGTTCGGTCAGCCTGATCGCGGTGACCTGGATGGCGCTCAAACCTCGCCTGTTCCATCGTGTCGAGGCGCAGGAGGAGCTGTCGCAGCCGAACCAGCGTTCCTCGAGCGATGCGCTGGCCGGCGCGCCATCGACCTATGGCGATGTGCCCCGGCTCGGCGCGCCGCTGCCCGGCGATCTCGGCAAACCGATCCTCGAGCATCAGCAGTCGACGATGACGGCGATCGACGCCATCGAGCAACAGCGTCAGCAGGCCCAAGCCGCAGAGCGCGAGCGTCAGCTCGCCGAGCTGAAGGCCGCGCGCGAATCGGGCGTCCTGGTCGATGGATACCAACCGAATATAGCGATGGACGCTCCGGCCGCTGCGACGGCCCCGGGCAGCGGTGACGGTACCGCACCGAAACCGGCGCTCGATCCGACAAACGATCCCAATGCGCAGGGGCGGAAGGAGGCGTTCGTCAGGACGCTCGATCCGCGCGGTGACGTCAATCCGCACGCCGTCACGCCGCTGTCGTCGCCGTACACGTTGTCGGCAGGCAGCGTGATCTCCGCAAGCCTGATCACCGGCCTGCGGTCGGACCTCCCGGGGCTCGTAACCGCGCAGGTCACCGAAAACACCTATGACAGCGCGACGGGACAGATTTTGCTCATTCCGCAAGGCGCGCGACTGATCGGCAGCTACGATAGTGTGGTGGCGTTCGGCCAACGGCGCGCGTTGATCGTCTGGCAGCGGATCATCATGCCCAATGGCAGCAGCTTGCGCATCGACAATGTGCCGGCCACCGACCCGTCCGGCTATGCAGGCATGCAGGACAAGGTCGATCTCCACACCTGGCAGTTACTAACCCGTCTTATTCGTCAGGAGCCTCGTTCGGGGTTGGCGATCGTAGCGTAACTATCTGATTTGGTTTAGAGAAGGGTTGCTTAGACAATCCTCGAGACCGGACAGAAAGTGCCACGACCGCCATGGCAGACGATAGCGGGTTCGCCTTCACCTTCCCAGCCATTCGTGGCCGAAAAATCACCGCCGCGTTCGACGGCGGCCGCCTGACATCGGATGGCGGAGTACTGCTGCTTGCACAGGCCGAGCGGCGGTTGGGGATCGCGGATCGGCTCGCCGCCTGCATTGCTGATCCACGCGATCAGAGCCGTGTGATCCATCGTGTCGCTGACATCCTGCGGGCTGGCATGCTGGCGATCTCGTGTGGCTATGAAGACGCCGACGATCTCGACGCGCTGCGCCATGATCCGGGGTTCAAGCTGGCGCTCGGCAAACTGCCGAGCGACGTGTTCGGGCTGGCCAGTCAACCGACGATGAGCCGCTGGGAGAACGCGCCGACGACGCGCGAGCTGGTCCGGCTGACCGGCTCGCTGGTCGATCTTTATTGCGCAAGCTATCCGGCGCCGCCGGCAGCGGTGACGCTCGATATCGATGACACTGTCGACGTGGTCCACGGCGCGCAGCAGCTCTCGTTCTGGAACGGTCACTATGGCGAGCGCTGCTTCCTGCCGATCCACATCTACGACACCGCGACCGGCCGGCCGGTTGCGATGCTGCTGCGGACTGGCAAGACCCCGTCGGGCAGCGAGGTTGCCCGTCATGTTCGCCGCCTGATCCGCCGCATCCGCCGCCACTGGCCCGAGACCCGGATCACGCTGCGCGGCGACGGCCACTATGGTCGCCCCGAGCCGATGGCGTGGTGCGAGGCGAACGGCGTCGACTATATCTTCGGCTTGCCCGGCAATCCCGCGCTGCACGCCGACTCTGTCATCGTCCGCGAGGGCGACGCCTGCGCCACCGACCGCGCGCTACAGGGTCTGGTCGAACTGCGCCGCTATACCGAGACGCGCTATGCCGCGAAGAGCTGGGGTGCGACCGAGCGCCGCGTCGTCGCGCGCATCGAAGCGAGCAGCCTCGGCCTCGACATCCGCTTCGTCGTCACCTCGCTTGCCGATGGCAGCGCCGAGCGGATCTACGATACGCTGTACTGCGCCCGCGGCCAGGCCGAAAACCTGATCAAGCTGCATAAAACTCAGCTGAAGAGTGACCGGACCTCCTGCCGCTCGGCCAACGCCAATCAAATGCGGCTCATCCTTCACACCGCCGCCTACTGGCTGATGTGGGCCGTGCGGCACGCCATGCCGCCCACCGCCGCGCTCCGCACCGGCGAGTTCGCGACCATCCGCCTGCGGCTGCTCAAGGTCGCCGCGCGCGTCATCGAAACCGCCAGCCGCATCCGCATCGCCTTCGCCAGCGCCTGCCCCGATGCCGCGCTCTTCCGTTCCATCGCGCTTAACCTGCGCACCGCCGGACCATGAGCGACGCGGCGGTGGCCGCAAAACGAACCCAGCCCGTCAACCCCACCAAGCCCCGACAATCCGCGCCGAAAAAGGCGCTTTGAGCCGGCGTGCCTCGGCTCCGCAGCCACATCACGATGCGCCGCCCAAACCGTCGACGAAAAACGCTGATGAATAAGACGGGCTAAAGGGGTGGCGCTCTCGACGTTGCTCGGCGTCAGCACCCAGCTCGCGCTGTCAGGTCAGAGCGACCTCGTGCAGGCGCTCCGCACGTCGACGCAGGATAGCGTCTCGCGCGCCGGCGATCAGATCACTCAGCGGAACCTGGGCATCCAGCCGACGATCACGATTCGGCCGGGCGCGCCGGTGCGGCTGGTCGTCCATAAGGATCTCGTAATCACGGGAGCGGAGTAAACCGATGAAGCTCGAACGCCTACCAGATCGCACTCCCGTAAAACTCACGATCTCCGTGTCGCCGGAATTGAAGAGCGCGCTCGACGACTATGCCGCGGTATATCGTGACACCTACGGTACGGAAGAGCCTATCACACACCTGATCCCGCAGATGCTAACATCGTTCATCGCAAGTGACCGAGTATTCGTAAAAGGCCGAGCAGCGCTGAAGGGTGGCCAGCGAGCCGATGCATGACTTCTCCGAGGACGCGGAGCGCTTCCTCCTATTGTCGGAGGTCTGCAGGCGCGTAGGGCCCTGCAAGTCAATGATCTACAAATTGATCCGAGCGGGAAAATTTCCAGCACCCTATAAAATATCACCAGCGACATCACGCTGGAGCGAGCGGGAGGTCGTTGCTTGGATCGCCGATGTCAAAGACGGGTTTGAGGGCAAACGTCGTAAGGTGTAATCGGCGCCTCCCGCCTCCGTAAACGCTTCCAAATCTTAAGTTGACCTGAAGCCGGCGTCGCTAAGCATCGCTATCTCAAGATGATGGCCCTGGGCTCGTCGGTTGCGATCGGCGCCTGGGAGACAATTTGACGGGATTCGAATTCACGGGTAGAGTCTGACTGCTGGATGAGATGTCCAATAAGCATGTGATTTCAGAGGATAAATCGCCGTTTTCAGTCGTGTGGTTCAAAGCGTGGAGCGCGAGCAAGCAGGCCGATAACAGGTCCTGGAAAATCAGGTACTTACAGTTTCGGTTCGAATCCCTCCGTCTCCGTCGAACTCATCAACTGAAACTTCGGTACCGGCGATGACGCCGAGATGATGCCGGGTCTTTACCAGTGTGCGGCCGGGCAGCGCCGAGAGCGTTCGATATTCCTCGTCCGACAAATAGATCGAGGTCAACAGGCGGACGGCCGGGCTGACGTCCGCCTTGCGGCCCAGCCGGCGCATCGGCGCCGAGCCATCGAGCGGGATCGATCTCGCTCATCGCGCGGGCACTGTTAGCGGCCGACGAATTTCGGCTTGCGCTTCTCTGCCATCGCCCTGACGCCCTCGCGGTGATCCTCGGTGCGCATCGTACGCTGCTCGTAGAGGTGGCTCAGGTCCATCACGTCGAGCGCGCGGCGGCGCAGGATCATGTTGAGCGCGGCCTTGGTGGTCTTCATCGCATAGGGCGCCTTGGCGGCGAGCTTGGCGGCGAGCGCCAGCGTAAACGCGCGCAGCTCTTCGGGCGGCACGGCATGATTGACGACGCCCATCCGCGCCACCTCCGCGCCGGTGATGACGTCGCCGGTCATCAAGAGCTCCTTGGCGCGATTGATGCCGAGCAGCAGCGGCAGCAGCAGGATGCCGCCGTCGCCGGGTGTCACGCCGATGTTGATATGGGTGTCGCCCATCTTCGCCTCGGTGCTGGCGACGGTGATGTCGCCCATCAGCGCAAGGATGAAGCCCATGCCCATTGCCGGGCCGTTGATCATCGTGACGATCGGCTTCTCGACCTCGAGAATGTTGTCGAGGATCTTGGAGGCACCGGGCCGCGCGCGCAGGCTGCGATAGCGGATCGGCGCGTCGCCGGCTTTGCCGTTCGGCTCGCGCTTATAGTCCATGCCGGCGCAGAAGGCGCGGCCGGCACCGGTGAAGACGATCACGCGGCAATCGGGATCGCGATCGAGCACGTGCCAGATGCGACCGATCTGGCGATGGGTCTCGGGATCGACCGCGTTCATCCGATCCGGCCGATTGATCGACACGACGAAGATTGTACCATCCTCGCCCTCGCGCTCGACGGTGAGTTCGGGGAATACCGAATAATCGGTTGCCGCGCACCGCGACGATGAAGGTGGCGGTGGGCGCGGTGCGCGAAAGTCTCAAGGGGTGCTACGATTGCTAGGGAGATGGCCATGATCCACAGCCTGCGCGACAAGACGCTGTTCATCACCGGCGCGAGCCGCGGCATCGGCCTTGCCATCGCGGAGGCGGCGGCGCGGGAGGGCGCCAATGTCGCGATCGCCGCCAAGACCGTCGATCCGCACAAGCATCTGCCGGGCACGATCTTCAGCGCCGCCGAGGCGGTCGAGAAGGCCGGCGGCAAGACGCTCGCGATCCAGATGGACGTGCGCGACGAGGGCCAGGTGACCGAGGCGGTGCGCCGCATCGTCGAGACATTCGGCGGGCTCGACATCTGCGTGAACAAGGCTAGCGCGATCGATCAGGCGACGACGCTCGAGACCGAGTTGAAGGGCTTCGATCTGCTCCACGACGTCATCGCGCGGGGCACCTTCATGGTCTCCAAGACCTGCCTGCCGCATCTGCTGGAGGCGCTAAATCCGCACATTTTGATGCTCACCTCGCCGCCGGTGATGGACCGGAAGAAGCTCGCCCGCAGTCTCCACAATACGATCGCCAAATATACCGCTGCGATGTGCGTGATCGGCATGGCCGAGGGGTTTCGGGATCGCGGTGTCGCGGTCAACGCGCTGCAGCCGCGCACCTGGATCGGCACCTCGGCGATCCGCTTCCGGCGCGGCGAGGAGGCGATGCGCCACTGCCGCACGCCCGAGATCATGGCCAAGCCTCCTGCGCGATCTTCCGCCGGCCCTCGCGCGACTATACCGGCCAGTTCGCGATCGACGACGCTATCCTCCACGAGGAGGGCGAGCGCGATTTCGAGAAATATCGCGTCGATCCGAGCCAGCCGCTGTACATTTCCGGGACCCTGCTCGACGCGCCGATCCCGGCCTATGTCCGGGGTCTCGTCGCGCCGCCGGGTGCGATGGGCGAGAATGCGCGCGGCCTCGTCATCGAGAAGGGCGCGGCATGAGCGGCACCGTCCGCTATCGCGTCGAGCGCGGTGTCTCGATCGTCTCGCTCAACCGGCCGGAGCGGCACAATGCGCTCGATGACGAGTCGAGCGCGTTGTTGTGGGAGACGATCGACAGGGCGATCGCCGACGAGGAGAGCCGTGTCGTAATGCTGCGCGGCGAGGGCAAGTCCTTCTGCTCGGGACGCGACACGCAGCAGCTCGGCAAACGGCTGACGGGCTTGAGCGATTTCGAGCATCTCACGCGCGGCCAAGCGCGCAAGTTGCGTCTGATCGAAAGCTGGAAGCCGGTGATCGCGGCGGTGCGCGGTCATGCGGTCGGCGGCGGCTTCGAGCTCGCGCTCCAGTGCGACATGCGCGTCGCCGCCGACGATGTCCGCTTCTCGCTGCCCGAAATCCACTACGGCATCCTGACGGACGGCGGCGGATCGACGATAACCGCCGCGCTCGCCGGCGCGTCGCGCGCCAAATATCTGTTGATGAGTGGCGAGCCGATCGGGGCCGAACTGGCGCTCGCCTGGGGCCTTGTCGATTTCGTGACGACGCCCGCCGCGCTCGATGTATATGCGCTCGATCTTGCCAGCAAGCTCGCAGCGAAGCCGCCGGTGCATCTCGCGGCGGCCAAATATCTGGTCGACGGTGTCCATGGCGAGCGCGTGAAGCGCGGCCTGCGCGACGAACTGATGGTGCAGACCGCGCTGTTCAGGACGGACGATTATCAGGAAGCGCGCGCCGCCCGCCGCGAGAAGCGAGCGCCCAACTATACCGGACGCTGACCACCGCAGGCACGACAGGAGAGAGGCTATGGGACGGCTGGCGGGCAAGATCGCGGTCGTCACGGGCGCCGGGCGGGGGATCGGGCGCGGCATCGCGCTCACCTATGCGCGCGAGGGCGCGAAGGTGCTCGTTGCCTCGCGTACGCCGTCCACCGTCGACGAGGTGGTCAGCGTGATCGCGGGCGAGGGCGGCGAGGCCGAGGGCTTTGCCTGCGACGTCGGCCATCACGATCAGATCGAGGCGATGATCGCCAGGGCGGTCGACACATGGGGAACGATCGATATCCTGGTCAACAACGCGCAGGGCTTCGGCACCGAGGCGAAGCCGACCGGCACGCCCGACCTGATCGACCTCGAAGTCTTTCCCGAGGACGAGTGGGAATACACCATGCGCACCGGCCCCACCGCGACGCTGCGCGCGATGAAGGGCGTCTTCCCATATATGAAGGGCCGGGGCGGCAAGATCATCAACTTCGGCTCGCGCCGCGGCCGCACACCTGCCCCGGGGCGGTGCTGGCGCGGCGCGAGATCGGCATTTTCCTGCAGGAGTGGCTGGCGCGTATGCCAGAGTTCATGCTTGATCCGGAGCGGCCGCCACGGTTTGCCACCGGCACCGTGAATTCGGTCGCGTCGCTCCATCTGGTCTGGCCCAAATAGTATGCTATAAATGGCAGACCAGACGATAAGCGGGAGGGCGGGGATGACACTCGCGGGAAAGACGGTGGTCGTGGTCGGCGGGACGTCGGGCGTCGGCCTGCATATCGTGCTGCAGGCGGCAGCGGCGGGCGCGAAGGCGGTCGGGCTCGGCCGCTCCCCGCTGCGCGTTGCCGCCGCGCAGGAAAAGGCGCGTGCCGCCGGCGTTGCGGCGGTGTTCGAGCAGGCCGACGGCACGGATGAGACATCGCTGCGCGCCGCGCTCGAGCGCCACGCACCGATCGCGCATGTCGTCGCCTCCGCGCTCGATGCCGAGGAGCATGCGCTGGGCGATTTCCGCAAGACCGGCACCGCCGGGCTCAAGCGCGGCATGAACAAATTCTGGCTGTCCTGCACGCTGATCGAACAGTCCGACGACCTGCTGGAGCCCGACGGCTCGATCACGCTGATGAGCGGTTCGGACGAGCGCAAGGCATGGCCCGGCGTCGTCGCCCACGCGATCGTCGGCGGCGCGCTCAATGCGCTGGTCCGCACGCTCGCGATCGAGCTCGCGCCGCATCGCATCAACGTCATCTGTCCGGGTCCGACCGTGGATAGTGTCAATGACGCGATCGAGCGGCCGCAGCGGGTCACCGGCATGCAGCCTTGGGGCGAGCGCTTTCCGCTCAAGCGCGTCGGCGATTCGTCCGAAGTGGCGCACGGCGCACTGTTCCTGATGACCAACGGCTACGTCACCGGCACGATCCTCGACATTGACGGCGGCGCCTCGGTCTGAGCGGAGAGCGATCCATGAACCCGATGTTCGATATGACCGGGCGCGTCGCGCTCGTCACCGGCGCAACGCGCGGCATCGGCCGCTGCATCGTCGAGCAATATGTCCAGCATGGCGCGCGGGTGGTGGTCAACAGCCGCAAGCCGGCGGATTGCGAGGCGGTCGCCGAGGCGGTCAATCGCGACGCCGGGCGCGATGCGGCATGGCCCTGCGCGTTCGATTTCTCCGATCAGGCCGCGATTGAGGATGGCGCCGATCGTGCGGTCGCGCACTGGGACAGGCTCGATACGCTGGGCGGCAACGCCTATGTCACAGCGCTCGGCACCGAGGGCGAGCTCGATCCGGCCGTGTTTGTCGATGTGCTGCGCATCAACGTCGTCAACAACGCCATCCTCGCCAATCGCGCCTTGCCTGCCCTGCGCGCGAGCGGCGAGGGCGTAGTGATCTTCATCGGCTCCGCCTCCGGGCTGGCGCCGTCGCCGGCCGTCGCCGCCTATGGCATCTCGAAGCGCGCGCTCATGCACATGATGCAGAATCTCGCGGTCGAATAAGGGCATGACGGCGTCCGCGTGAACGCCGTGATCCCGGGCCTCACGCGGACACCGACCACCGAGGCCTATTGGCGCGACGAAGCCGCGCTCGCCGAGCGCGTTGCCGGCTGGCCGCTGCAGCGCATCGGCGAGCCCGAGGAGATCGCGGCGGCATGCGTATTTCTCGCCGCGCCCGCGGGTCGCTCGACCACCGGCCACGCGATCATCAGCGATGGTGGGCGCACGCTGGTCGGCACCAGCCCGGCGGCGGGCGCCGTGCCGGCGAACTTCAAGGCGCCGGGCGCCTGAGGACCACTAGCCGATCTCGCCGATCTTGGTGCCGACCGGCAGCGCCTCGCCGGTCGCGGCGATGATCGTGAGCGCGCCGGTCGCCGGTGCCTCGATCTCCTGCACCGACTTGTCGCTCTCGACCGCATAGATGGGCTGGCCGACTTCGACCTGTGCGCCATCGGCGACCAGCCATTCCGAGATCGTGCCTTCCTCCATGCCCATTCCGAGCTTGGGCAGCAGCAGTTCCGTGGCCATAGATCCTCCCTGTGTCCGTGGTCAGGCCGCGATCGGCCGCGCCCAGGTGTCGAGTAGCGTGCGCAGCGCCGCGATCAAGGCTAGCGGCTGATCGAGCATCACATGATGGCCGGCGTCCGGCAGGACGATGCTCGGCGCCTGCGGGAAGCGGCGGCGGACATAGGCGGGACCGCCATTGGCGATGCTCAGCGAATGCTCGCCCCATATGAACGCGACCGGGCAGGTGAGGCCCGAATAGACGTCGTCGTGCATCTCGTCCGTCATGCGCGACCGCATCAGGGAATCGTAGCGCCAGGTCCATGCCGGGCTGCCGTCCGGGGCTTCGATCTCGCGCAGCCCGTCGCGGGCGATATGATCGACCAGGAACGGACAGGGACAGGGCTGCGGCGGCGTCAGCCGGAAATTGGCGAGGGCGAGCGCGGCGGAGGGATAGAGGCGGGTCGGCGCCGTGCGCGGCGGCGGCGGTCGCCATGCGCAGTCGGGATCGACCAGCGTGCGGTCGACGAGCACGAGGCCCGGCGCGTCCGGCGTGCGCTGGCCCCAGAGCGCGGCCGGCATGGTGCCGAAGGAATGGGCGACGAGCAGCGGCGGGCGGCCGTTCGCCGCGAGCCCGCCCGCGGCGATCGCTCCGTCGATCTCGCGGGTGAACTGGTCGAGCCCATAGGCGTCGCGCCAGTCCGAGCGGCCCATGCCGGACCAGGAGAGCGCGGCACAGCGATAGTCGTCCGCGAAAAACGGTGCGATCGGCTCCCACCAGGATGCGGCGGCGCCGAGGCCGGGAAGGAACAGCAGCCCTGGCTTGCCGAGTTCGCCCCAGCACAGCAGCTCCAGCGCCGCCCCCTCCACGGTAACCATGCGCCGTTCAGGCGCACGGTCAAGCGCGGCGGCGAACCAGGCCGGGCGCGGCGGCCGTGCGCCAGCGAGACCGCGCAACGGCCGATCGTCGCCCGAAACGACGGAGGTGCTTTCGGTGGGAGAGGCTGCGGTGATCTCGTCAAGCATGCCACGACCCTGCCGATTCTGCGGCAGTGCAGCAACCGACCATTGCATCGACCCGTTGCGTCCGGCCTCTCGACATCTATGCTCGCCCGTCATGTTTCCGCAAATCAGTATGCGGAAACGGTTGACACGTGCAACGCAACTTTGATCTGGCGCGGCCGGTTCGCGCATTGCGGGAGAGGGGCCTGATGCTGCTGTACGAGCAGGACGGAGCGGTGGTGACGCTCACGCTGAACGCGCCGGAGCGTCGCAATCCGATCACCGACACGGAAATGATCGACGCGATCGTTGATGCGCTGGCCCGGCTCAACGCCGATCTCGGCGTGCGCGTCGCCATCCTGACCGGCGCGGGCTCGGCCTTCTCGAGCGGCGGCGACGTCAAGAAGATGGCTGCGCCGGGCGGCCAGGCACACACGCCTCCGGTCGAGACGCGGCGCTGGTATCTCGACGGTATCCAGCGCATCCCGGTCGCCTTCCAGCAGCTCGAGGTGCCGATCATCGCGGCGGTGAACGGCCCCGCGATCGGCGCCGGCAACGATCTCGCCTTTGTGCGACATCCGCATCGCCGGCCGCTCGGCGCGCTTCGCGGAAAGCTTCGTCAAGGTCGGCATCATCCCCGGCGACGGCGGCGCATGGCTGCTGCCGCGCGTCGTCGGCGATTCCAAGGCGCGAGAGATGGCGTTCACCGGCGACATGCTGGATGCCGAGCAGGCGCTCGCCTGCGGCCTGGTCTCGCAGCTGGTCGACGACGAGGATCTGCTGCCAGCCGCCCGCGCGCTCGCCGATCGCATCGCGGTCAATCCGCCGCACGCGGTGCGTATGACCAAGCGGCTGATGAACGAGGCGCAGGGGCAGAGCCTCGCCGCCGTGCTGCAGATGTCCGCCGCCTTCCAGGCGATCGCGCACACCACGCGCGATCATCTCGAGGCGGCGACCGCGTTCGCGGAGAAGCGCAAGCCAGTGTTCGAAGGGCGCTGACCGGACAAACCAGAAGGCGACGAGGGATGCGGATCGGATATCTCGTGCAGAACCAGGCGGCCGGCGCGATCGCGCAGGTCTCGTCGCTGGCGCCGCGGCTGGAGGAGATGGGCTTCGATTCGCTGTGGGTCACCGATCATGTCATCGGCGTCGCCGCCTACGAGCAGTTCAAATACGGCCCGATCTGGCTGGAGGCGCTGGCGTCGCTCGCCTTCATGGCGGCGCAGACCAGCCGCATCCGCCTCGGCACCAGCGTGCTCGTCGCGCCGCTGCGCGATCCGGTCTATGCGGCCAAGGTGCTGGCGACGATCGACCAGCTCTCCAAGGGACGGCTGGACGTCGCGATCGGCACAGGCTGGTCCAAGGCGGAGTTCTTCGCGCTCGGTCGCGGCCAATATCATGAGCCGCGCGGCAAGGTCACCGACGAGGCGATCGAGATCATGCTGCGCTGCTGGCAGGGTGGCCAGATCGACTGGGCAGGCGAATATTTCCAGTTTCGCAAGGTCGGCTTCGAGCCGATCCCCGTTCAGCAGCCGCATCCGCCGGTGCTGATCGGCGGCCCCTTCGTCCCGCCGGTACTGCGGCGGATCAGGAAGTTCGGCGACGCCTGGCATCCCTCGACTCTCGACATCGGGGCGTTGAAGGGCCAGATCGCTGAGATGCGCGACTTCGCCGGACGCCACGTGCCCGTGGTCAACCGCATGACCTTTCTCGATCCGCCGGCGGAGGCGGAGCTCGCTCGCCTGATCGCCGGCTGCGCCGAGGCCGGCTGCGTTGAAGCGGTAATCGATCTGCGCTCCTACGATCTCGAGAGCGCGGTCGCCGGCGCCGAACTGGTGATGCGTCTCTATCGCGGCGCCGGTCTGGCCGGCTAGCGGCGTCAGGCGATGACGGGTGCTGTGTGGCCAGGCGGTAGGCGCGCGCGGCGGTGTCGTGCAGCATCGCCTGCCGTTCGCCAGGCGACCAACCGGCGGCGATCCGCTTTAAGGCGTTCCAGAACAGCCGGTACGAGGCACTCTGGCGATCGACCGGGAAGTTGCTTTCGAACATGCAGCGATCGGCGCCGAACGCCGCCAGGCACGTTTCGGCATAAGGCTTCCACGCCGCCGCCAGCTCGGCCGAACTGGCCGGCTGCGCATGATCCTCGAAGCCGAAGCCACAGCTGAACATGCCGAAGCCACCGAGCTTCATCCGCACGTTTAGCCGTTCGCCGAGCATCGATATGTCACGGCGCCACGGCTCGAACACTTCCTCGCGGCGACCCGCATAAGGGCCGGCGGCGAGCGGCGTGCCGATATGATCGAGGATGATCACGGTTTCGGGAAAGGCGTCGGCGAGCGCGGCGACCTCGCGGAGCTGCGGGTGATAGACGAAGGCATCGAAGCTCAGCCCCAGCGGAGCGAGCCGGGCGAAGCCGCGGCGGAAGCCGTCGTCGGCGAGCATGCCGGGCGGGCGGGGCGGCAGCAGCATGCTGAAACCAGGGTCCGACGCGGTCATCTGGCGGATGCCGCGGAACCGCCCGTCGCCGGCCGCGACATGCGCCTCGAGGACCTCCGCGACGGCGTCGCCGAGCAGCAGATCGGCGAAGCCGACGATGCCGGCGGCGAGGCGCGGTCCCGATCGGTCCTCGGTATCGCGCGTGATCGCGGCGACCCATTCTGTCTCGCCGACCGGTGCCATCGCCGGCGGACCGTTTTCGCGATAATGCGCCGCGCACTCCATGTAGACTGTCGCCGCGACATTGTGGCCGGAGCCGACGTCCTTGCGCAGCGATGTGAGGTCGTAGTCCGGAAGCCCGTGGAGCTCGATATGATGATGCGCGTCGACGACCGGCTGCGCGGCGTCCAGCACCGGCTCCGGCGCGAGCGCCTGCCACGCGTCCATCTCGGCCGTCGTGCGGCGGACCGATGCCTGAAAAGTGGACATCGCCATCGAAGTCTCCCCGTTCCCGATGCCCGCTCAGGCGGCGAGCGCGTTGCGGCGCCGTTCGCGGATGATCTCGCTCGCCCGCCAGCCGATCGCCATGATCGGGCCATTGGTGTTGGCGGAGACCATCGTCGGCATGATCGATCCGTCGATGACGCGCAGATTGGCGACGCCGTTGACGCGGAGCTGCGGATCGAGCACCGCGTCAGCATCTGATCCCATCCGTGCCGTGCCGCAGGCGTGGAAGCCGGCGGAGCCGTGGCGCTTGAACTCGGCTATGATGTCATCATCGCTCTCGACCTGCAGACCCGGTTTGGTCTCGCCGGCAATCAGCGGCGCGATCGCGGGCTGGGTCATCCAGCGGCGGATCAGGCGGAACATGTCGACGGTGACCTGCCGGTCGTAAGGATCGGCGAGATAGTTGGGCCGGATCAACGGCGGCGCCGCAGGATCGGTCGAGCGGATCGCGATCGAACCTTCGGATCGCGATCGCAGCGGGTAGCCGAACATGTGGATGGCATGGTTGCGGCCCACTGCGACCTTGCCGCGGTACATGCCCCAGGAGAAGGGCGCCATCAGGATCTCGGCGTCGGGCCGGTCGAGCTCGGGGCGGGTGCGTACGAAGCCCGCCACCTCATAGCTGCCGCGCGCGATCGGGCCGCTGCGGGTGAGTGCGTAGCGCAGCGCATTGAGCCCGAGCCGGATGCCCCGGAACTGGGGATTGTCGCTCACTGGCCGGTTGAGCGCGAACTCCATCATCAGCAATCGATGCTCGAGCATGCGATTGCCGACCGCCGGCCGCGGCTGCACCACCTCGATGCCGAGCCTGCCGAGCAGGGCGGGATCGCCGATCCCCGAGCGCTGCAGGATCAGCGGCGAGACCAGCCCGCCCGCGCACAGCAGCACCTCGCCATCGGTGTGATATTCGATCGGCTGGCCGTGCTTGCGCGCGCTGACGCCGGCGGCGCGGCGGCCGTCGAACAGGACGCGATCGACCAGCACGCCGGTCTCGACGCGCAAATTGGGGCGTTTGCGAGCGATCTTCAGGAAGGTCTGCCCGGTGCTCGAGCGGCGGCCGCCGCGGATCGTCCAGGTCGCGTAGCCCACGCCTTCGCGTTGCGCATTGGGATCGGCGACGATCGGGATGCCCATTTCGCGTCCCGCCTCGATATAGCGTTCGTTGATCTCGATCCGCGATTTGTTCTGCGAGATGCCGACGGCGCCGTCGATGCCGCGGCCGCCGCCTTCGCCCAATTCGTGATTCTCGATCGACTGGAAAGCACGCGCCATCTCGGACCAGCCCCAGCCCTCGGCGCCGCGCTCGACCCACTCGTCATAATCCCGGGCTGTCCGCGGAAATACATCATGCCGTTGACCGCGCTCGAGCCGCCCAGCACCTTGCCGCGCCGCCACGTTTCGACCGGGGTGTCGCCGTCCGCCTCGGTTTCCCAGTTCCACATATGGTTGGGATCGGTGTTCAGCTTGGCCATGCCCTTCGGCATACGGATGAAGGGATGACGGTCCTCGCCGCCGGCCTCGAGCAGCAGCACGCGCGTCGCCGGATCGGCGGTGAGCCGCTCGGCCAGCACGCAGCCTGCCGATCCGGCGCCGACGATGATGAAGTCGTAATCCGCCATCTATCGATGCCTCTCCAGATTGTCTTTTTGCTCAGTCGGCCTGTCGCCAGGGCCCGCGCGGATCGCCGGCCAGATCGCGATCGGTCCATAGCAGCGTGAGCCCTTCGCTGTCCTCGGGACGGGTAACGATCGCGCCCTCTTCCTCGCGGAGCAGGCCGACGCCATCCTTCTCGAAGGCCGCGCGCGCTTGCGCCAGCGACGCTACGCGCAGCGCGATGAGATGGGTGCGCGGCTTGCCGGTTGCGCTGTCCCACAGCGCGCGCTCCTCGTCCTGCGTCGCGGGCAGGCGGTAGAGCGCGAGCACGCCGTCCTCCAGCGATAACAGCGCCGCCGGCCGCTCGGGCGGCGCCGCGGCGTCGAGGTGCAGCAACGGCGCCGGCCAAAGCTCGCGCAGGCGCTTCACCGCTGTTTGCGGGTCGGCGACCAGCGCGCCCCACCAGGCGATGCGGGGCGTCTCGATCAGGCCGTTCGCCGGCGGCCAGGGCGCGCCGAAGCGCGGATCCCAATCGCTGCCCCGATCCGCCCATTCGAGCTGGAGGCCGCAGGTGTCGCGTGGATGTGTGAAGGTGAAGCCATTGTCCGGCGGGAAGGTGACGGGCGCGCCCTGGGCGCCGAGATGGTCGCTCATTGCCTGCACGTCGTCGACCTGCAGCGCGATGTTGAACAGGCAGGGGCCATAGCGCTCGAGGTAGCGGGCGCCCGAGCTGGTCGTGTCGTTCGGCTCCATCAGCTCGATCAGATTGTCGCCGAGCGCGCAGCAGCCGCCCTTGCGCGAGACTGGCGGCCCGGCGTCGCTCATCTCGAGCGCGGTGCAGCCGGTGAAGCGGTTGAGCCAGGCGAGCGCCCGATCATAGTCGCGCACAAGTGCGGTGCCATGGAAGGTCCAGACGACGTTCGGCGTGGTCATGCGTTCGCTCCGCGGGTGAGGCCGTCGAGGCCGAACCGATGATCCATCGCCAACGGCGGCTGGCGTTTGGCCGGATAATCGCGCCGCTCGCGATAGCAGGTTTGCAGATTGCGCCGCGCGAAGCGCCAGCGCTCCGGCAGGCGGACAAGCTCGTCCTGGTAGGCGAAGAGATTCATCCGGCCGGCCGTCTCGTTCACCGGGCAATTATATTCGCTCAG
Organism: Sphingomonadaceae bacterium; assembly: GCA_019239915.1. GTDB lineage: Bacteria > Pseudomonadota > Alphaproteobacteria > Sphingomonadales > Sphingomonadaceae > Solisphingomonas. Next base: position 2,040 of record JAFAZF010000017.1, on the reverse strand, counting down.
CCACCAGCGCGCATGGGCGCGATCGCCGTCGATCTCGACCAGCCCACTGTGCAGGCATTGGAACAGGATGCCGGCCTGCGGCCAGCGCGCGACGAACAGCGTTTCGATCGCGGCGCGACCGGCAATCGGCGGCGTGTCATAGGCGATCAGTACGCCATCCGGAGCGTAGACGGCGGCGCCGGCGACCGGATCGTGGCGGTTGACGGCGTCGGTATAGGCCGCGGCGAGCGCGCGGATCGCGGTCTCGTCTTCGGTCACGCCTGCTCCTCCCCGGACTACTCCGCCGCCGCCTAAATATACCTCGCATGCACACGCAAAGCGGCGACGTGTCAATCAGTATGCGCTTTATTGCCATCCGGTCCCAGCGCGGTTATGCCAGCCTCGGGAGCGCCCCGAAGTGGGCCGCGCCGCGCATCCCATCGGGCGCAGGATGGAGAGGGTCGTGACACTCCAGGAGATCCAGGCCGACCGGGCCGAGCTCGCGCGGCGCTGGTATGCGGAAGGCTATTGGGGCGCCGCCACCATCCCCGAAATCCTCGCCGCCGGCGCTATGATCCATCCGCGCACCACCCGCAACGCCTTCTCCGCCGAACATGAGGGCCGCACCACGACGCTGCCCGAAAGCCTTGCGCTCAGCCGCGCGCTCGCGGCGCATTGGCAGCGCATCGGCATCCTGCCCGGCGACGTGATCGCGGTGCAGATGCCGAACTGGTGGGAGGCGATGGTGATCAGCCAGTCGATCATCCTCGCCGGCGCCGTGCTGCTGCCGATCATTCCGATTCTCGGCCCGGCGGAGCTGAGCTTCATCCTGCGCCAATCGCGCGCCCGCGCCTTCGTGATGCCCGATCATGCCGCCGGGATCGACTATCTCGCGCGGCTGGAAGCGCTAGAGGGCATCGATGCGCTTGAGCATGTCATCGTCATCGGCGACCGCGCGCCCGCCGGCGCCACGTCGTGGCGGGATTTCACCGCCGCCGACGCGGCCGATCTCGCGCCGCCGCCGATTCATCCGGACGACGACTGCCTGCTGCTGTTCACCTCAGGCACCACCTCGGCGCCCAAGGGCGTGCGCCACACTCACAACACGCTGATCCACGAGGTTCGCACCTTCCGTTTCTACCGGCCGGTCGATCCGACCAACCAGGTCATCTTCTCGGCGGGGCCCTTCGGACATATCGCGAGCGCGCTCGACGTGTTGCGGCCGTTCGTCACCGGCTATGGGAGCGTCAGCCACGATAAATGGGAAGCGGCGGCCTGCATCGATCTGATCACCCGCTACCGGCCGAGCGCGAGCGGCGGAGTGCCCTTCTATCTGCTCTCGCTGCTGGAGATGGCCGACGCCGGGCAGGGCGACCTTTCCAGCCTGCGTTACTTCGCGATGGGCGCGACCTCGATCAATCCCTCGCATGTCGAGGAGCTGGCGCGGCGCGGCATCACCGGCATCCGCAGCTACGGCTCGACCGAGCATCCGACGATCTCGTGCGGCCGCGCCTTCGATCCGCTCGATCGCCGCGCCAACACCGACGGGCTGGCGTTGCCCGGCATCGATGTCCGCGTCGTCGATGACGACGACCGCGACGTCGAACCGGGCTTCCGCGGCGAACTGGTCACGCGCGGCCCGGATCTGTTCGTCGGCTACACCGATCCCGAGCGCGAGCTCGAATCCTTTCTACCCGGCGGCTGGTTCCGCACCGGCGACATCGTGACCCGCGACGAGCAGGGCTACATCACCATCGTCGACCGCAAGAAGGACATCATCATCCGCGGTGGCGAGAACATCTCGTCGAAGGAGGTGGAGGACGTGCTGGTGACGATGCCGGCGGTGCGCGAGGCTGCGGTGGTGGCGATGAGCGACCGGCGCTACGGCGAGAAGGTCTGCGCCTTCGTCACGCTGCGCGCGCCGGTGACCGTCACGATCGAGGAGGTGCGCGCGCATTTCGTCGCGCTCGGCCTCGCCAAGCAGAAGATCCCCGAGCGAATCGAGATCGTCGACGACCTGCCGCGCACCGCGCAGGGCAAGGTCCGCAAGGCCGATCTGCG
>JAFAZF010000020.1 GCA_019239915.1 Sphingomonadaceae bacterium | reverse complement strand
GCAAGGGCGCCGACCTGTCGCTCGACGACGGCGATGGGGGCTGCAAGGAATATTGCGGCGCGCGCGGATCGTTCAACGACGCGACCATGCCGTGGAAGAGCAAGCGGCCGATCACCTACATGGCGCGGCTCAAGAACTCGTCGGAGTATCGCGACGCCTTGACCGAATGGCGCACCGGCAAGCCGGTGAACTAAGCCCGCTCCCTGGAAGTGGGGCCGCGGGTGGGTTGATAGAAAGCTGGTGCTCACCCAACTGACCTACCCACCCCTCAATCCCCTCCGTTCCGGGGAGGGGAAGAAGGAGGAGATGATGAAAGCCACCATCTACCACAATCCGCGCTGCTCGAAGTCGCGGGAGACACTGGCGATCCTGCAGGCCCATCCTGAGATCGACCTTCAGGTCGTCGACTATCTCAACCATCCGCCATCGGCCGGCGAGCTGGCGCGGCTCTACAACAAGGCGGGGATGACAGCGCGGCAGGGGCTGCGGAAGACCGAGGCCGGCGCCAAGGATCTGAGCAGCGCCAGCGAGGCCGCGATCCTCGACGCGATGGCCGCGTCGCCTGCCCTGATCGAGCGCCCGCTGGTCGAGACGAGCAAGGGCGTGCGCCTCGGCCGCCCTCCCGAAACGGTACGTGAGATTCTCTAGCGCCGGCCACGTTCGGCTTGCGCGGCCCCGCGCCGCAACGGATAGATGATCGCGTGACGGCGGTGGTGGCGATCTACAGTCCCGAGCGCGGCGTGGGACGCACCACGCTGGCGATCAATCTCGCCTGGTGCGCGGCGCAGGCCGGCCATCGCACGCTGCTGTGGGATCTCGATCCCAATGGCGGCGCAACCCGGTTGCTGAGCCGGCATAGCGGCGGCGCGCCGGTGCCGCCGGCGCCTTTTCCGACGCAGACCGACGGGCTCGATCTGCTCGCCGCGCCCGCGGAGGGTTGGCACCTCCAGCTGCTCAGCACCAGCTATGAGCGGATCGTGCTCGATTGTGCCCCGGAGCTCGATGCCAGCATCACGCGGCTGTTTCGGTCGGCGGCAGCGATCCTCGTGCCGATGAACGTGTCGGCCGACGCGCAGGCGCTGCTTGACGACGTCGTCGGAAGGCTCGATGCCGCCAAGGCGCGCAAGGCCCCGCTCCTGCCGGTCTTCACCAAGGCCGATCGTCGCCGTGCCTCGCACCGCGAGGCGATCGCGAGCCTGACCGAATGGCCGATGATCCCCTATGCCGGCGCGGTCGGTGCAACGTCGGGCACCGGGGCGGCGCTCGGCAAGATCGCGCCGCGATCGCCCGCCGCGCGCGCCTTCGCGTCGCTCTGGTCGGGAGTGGATCGCCGGCTGGAGCGGCGGCCGTGAGAGGCGCCGGTCGCGACGCAGCGATGCGCGCGATCGATCCGGATCTGCTGCTGCGGGCCTATTCGGTGGGCGTCTTCCCGATGGCCGAGAGCCGCGATGCGCCCGAGATCTTCTGGGTCGAACCGCGCAAGCGCGGCGTCCTCCCGCTCGGCGGCTTCCGCCTCTCCCACTCGCTCGCCAAGACGTTGCGCCGCGATCGCTTCGCGGTGACGGTCGATCGCGCGTTCGCGGAGGTGGTCGCGCGCTGTGCCGAGGCGACAGAGGATCGGCCGGACACCTGGATCAATCCCGAGATCGAGACCGCCTATGCGATCCTGTTCGCGCGCGGCCATGCCCATTCGGTCGAGGTGTGGGATGGGGCGCGGCTGGTCGGCGGCCTCTATGGCGTCACGCTCGGCGCCGCCTTCTTCGGCGAGAGCATGTTCAGCCGCGAGACCGACGCCTCGAAGGTCGCGCTGGCCTGGTTGGTCGCGCGGTTGCGCGTCGGCGGGTTCCGGCTGCTCGACTGTCAGTTCATCACCGATCATCTCGCCTCGCTCGGCGCGATCGAGATCGACCGCGAGGCCTATCGCGTCTTGCTCGACGATGCCTTGGTGGCGGGCGGCGCCTTCGCGTCCGAGGCGTCGGCGCTGGCCGCGGTGGTCGATTTCTTCGCGCTCGATCGCGCCGGCGCAAGTGATGACGCCGAGACCGTGTCCGGTCCGGTTTCCGGCCGCGACATCGTGCAGCTCTTGGTCCAGACGTCGTAGACGGGGTGCTCGACCGCGTTCAGCGACGGGCTCTCCTTGTAGAGCCAGCCCGAGAAGACGCGCCGCCAATGATTGTCGGCGCCGCGCACGTCGACCTGCACGAAGGCGCCGGTAAGCTTCTGCGGCTCCCAGTCGGCGGTGGTGTCGCAGGCGCGTAGGCGCACGATGAGGTCCGATGCGACGCGCATACCCTGACCGGGGTGCAGCGAGATGTCGTGCCAGTTGCCGTTGCGCTTGTTGAGCACGCCCAGCACGGCGGTGCGTTGCGCCATCGGCGTTTCGGCCTGCGCGAGCGCGGGTGACGGCGTGGGCTCAGCCTTTCTGCTGATAGGCTGGGCGGCAGTGGGAGCAGCAGCGCTCTGGTTCTGGAGCGCGAGCGCGCCTTGCCAGGCGGTGAGCGCGGCGAGCGCGGCCAATCCCGCGCCCGCGAGCCACTGGCGGCTCATCTGCCGGCGCCGGCCGAGGATGCAGACGGAGCGGCCGTACCGTTGCCGGTAGCGCCGCTCGAAGACGCGCTGCCGCCGGTCTTGTTGATGAACTGTCCGACGAGCCCCATCAGGTCCATCGATCCTTGCGTGTCGAGGATCGAGTCGCCATCCTTGAACGGGGTGGTAGAGCCGCCGGGCACGAGCGCGATATAGGTCGCGCCGAGAAAGCCCTCCGACGTGATCGCCGCGCTCGAATCGTTCGGCACCTTGAGCTTGGGATCGAGCGCGAGCGTGACGTCCGCCTCGTAGCTCTTGGGATCAAGCTTCTGCTCGGTGACCTTGCCGATCTTCATGCCGGCGATGCGCACTTCGGTGCCAGGCGAAACACCCGCGGCATTGGGGAAGAGCGCGGTGACGCGGATCGCGTTGCCCGCCTTGCCGGCGCCGGTACGCTCCCAAGCATAGACGCTGAACCAGACCGCCACGATCACGACGAGGAAGCCGATGATCGCTTCCATGCGATCCTGGCCGAACAGCCGGTTCATGCCGCGTCCGGGCTCCACGCCTCATAGTCTCCGGTGGCGGCGGCACGGACGCCGCCCGCCTCGAGCGCGCCCGCCGGGCGATAGGCTTCGCGCGTGCCGGTCATGTTCGCCCTTGCTGGCGCCTCCCAGCCACGCGGCGGCGGCAAGGACTGGTCGGGCGGACCGTCGGCATAATGGTGGAGCCAGGCATGCCATTCGGGCGGCACGCGGCTCGCGTCATTGGGCCCGGCGTAGATCACCCAGCGGCGCGGCCGCCCGTCGATGCCGACGCCGCCTTCGAAATAGACGTTGCCGAGACCATCGCTGCCGATCTTCTTGCCTGCGCGGCTTGTGAACAGGCGGGTGCCGATCGTGGCGCCGTCCCACCAGGTGAAGATGCTCTTGAGCAGACCCATGATCGCGCGCTTAGCCTGCCCTGCCGCCTAAGCGCAATGGCGCCGTCACCGCAGCCCCCACACCAGCGCGATCAGCGGCGTGCCGAGCAGGATCACGATGATCGAGAGCGGCAGACCCAATCGCCAATAGTCGCCGAAGCGGTAGCCGCCGGGCCCCATCACAAGGGTGTTGCATTGATGGCCGACCGGCGTGAGGAAGTCGCAGCCCGCGCCCGTCGCCACCGCCATCAGGAACGCGTCAGGGCTCAGCGACAGGCCGTGCGCGACTTCGGCGGCGATCGGGCCGAGCACCAGTACCGTTGGTGCGTTGTGGAGGAAGGGCGAGCAGGCCATCGCCGTGACCATCAGCGCGCCGAGGATCAGCAATGCCGGCGCGTGCTGGAGATGCTGGGTGAGCGCTTGCGCGACGAGCGCGGTGCCGCCCGAATGCTGCACTGCCTCGCTCAGCGGCGTCAGCGCTCCGATCAGCACCAGCACTTCGGGCTCCAGAGCGCTGTAGGCTTCTCGCATCGACAGCGATCCGGCGACCACCATCATCACTGCCGCCGCGAAGAAGGCGGGTGCGACCGGCAGGATGTTGAACGCCACGAGCAGGATCGCCGCGGCGAGGATCAGCACCGGCGTGTAGCGCCGCCGTCGGCCACCGAGCCGCACCATCCGCTCGGCGAGCGGCAGCAGACCGAGCGCGCGCATCATCTCGGGCAGCGCCTTCTCGCCCGCCTGCAGCACGAGCACGTCGCCGGCGCGCAAGGTCACGTCGCGCAACCGTTCTGTGATGCGCACCTCGCCGCGGCCGACACCCAGCAGCTTGACGCCGTGCCGCTCCTGCAGGTCGGCGCGTGCCGCCGAGACGCCGATCAACAGCGATTCGGGCTGGATCACCGCCTCGATCGAACGCAGTTCCTCGCGCTGGTCCTCCTTTTCGATCTCGCGCTCTTCGCGCGTCGCGTGCAGTGGCAGCCGGGCGAAGACGCGGCCGAGCGCGGCATCGTCGCCGGTCAGCATCAGGACTTCGCCAGGCACCAGCTTGGCGTCGGGCAGCGCCACGCGTCGCTTGCCGTCGGCGCCGATCAGGCCGGTCACGCGCACGTCGTCGACCGCAAGTTTAAGGTCGGCGATCGTGGGCAGGCTCTCCGGCCAGTCCGCCGGGATCTCCGCCTCGGTCGAATAAGCGTTCTCATCGGTGACGTCGCCGAGGCCCACCCGCCCCTGACGGTCACGCGGCAGCATCCGCCAGCCGAAGCTCACGAAAACGAGACCGACGGCGGTCAACGCCAGCCCGACCGGCGCGAAGTCGAACATCCGGAAGGGGTGGCCCAGCGTCTGCTCGCGCACCTGGCTGACGATGATGTTGGTCGAGGTGCCCGCGAGCGTCAC
>JAFAZF010000071.1 GCA_019239915.1 Sphingomonadaceae bacterium | reverse complement strand
AGCAGCACCACCCGCTCGGTCGCGCAGCCTGCCACTAACAACGCCGCGCCGATGAGCGACGCCAGGCGGCGTTTCACTGGACGTCGACCACGAAGCGTGTACCGCGCACACCGAGCAGCGACGTCGGCGTGCGCACGCGCATGGCGTCCTTGTCTTCGTGCGCAATCTCCCCCGAGACGACCGCCAGCGACCCGCGATTGACCTCGGTGACGAAGCGGCCGCCCTGATGCGTCGTCTCGTTGAAGTTGAATTGCGCGACCGCCACCCGGCTCTTCGGGCCGATCGAGAATCGCGTATTGTCGATGAACGCAACCGTGATGCGTCCATCGGGGCCGGTTTCGAGCGCATCATGCTCGAGCAGCGCCTCGCCGGTCGTCGCCGGCAGCGTCGCCGCGCCGCGGACGATATGGGCATCGCCGTAGACGCGCTTGATGCGGCCAATCTCGGCGGCGGCAGGAGCGCCGATCGCCGCGACGGCGCATGAAAAAAGCAGCAAACGAGGAAGCATGATGTATGTCTCCGCAAGGAGAGGCAGCAACGACGGTTACGCGCACGCGGATGACTCGTGTGGGTCTACCTCAGATCGGGCGACCACCCAACGCGGATTCTTGCGGTGTCTTGGCCGACCGATTGCTGCGCACGTCGGGGGAAGGGCAGATGAAGCGCATCTTGATCGCTTATGTCGCGACGGGCGTGACCATGGCTGCGATGGATTCGGTGTGGCTCACGCTCGCGGCGCCGCGGCTCTACCGGCCGCTGCTCGGGGACATGCTGCTGCCTGGGTTCAACGCCGCACCTGCGGTGCTCTTTTACCTGCTCTACATCGGCGGTATCGTCGGCCTGGTCGTGCTGCCCGCGCTCGCTACGCGAAGCCGGAATGCGGCGACTGCGCGCGGCGCGCTGCTCGGCCTCGTTGCCTATGGGACCTACGACCTCACCAACCAGGCGACGCTCAAGGGCTGGTCGACGACGGTCACGGTCGCGGACCTGTGCTGGGGCACCTTCCTCACCGCCTTCGCGGCGACGATCGGCTATGCGGTGACGCGCGCGCTGCGATTTTGATCGCGGAGCCAGGCCCGCCCCAGCGACCACAGCACGACGAAGCTGAGCCCGATGGCGCTGTAGAGGTTCATCCGGGCGAAGCGCGCATAGTCCGCTGCCGAAAAGCTACCGAGCGGGGCGCCCAGATGCGGCTGCACCAAAAATGCCGACGCAGCCAGGACGAGCAAGGGCGCCACATAGCCGCGCTCGCCGCGGCGGAAGGCGAGCAGCGCGACGAGCACGCAAGGGATCAGGAACCAGGCAACGCCCGAGGCCGGTCCGAACGCCTTGGCGCTGACGATCATATTGGCGATGCCGGCGGCAGGGAGCAGCGCGCGGCCGGCACGCGAATCGCGCGTCGCCAACCACGGCACCGCCACGAAGAAAGGCGTCGAAAGAAAGGTCCAGCACGCCGACCAGGCGTCGCCGCCCACGATCCAGTGGACATAGAAGGGATAGATGGGCTGGTTCCACGCCACCACCAGCGCGATCGTGCTGCAGGCGGCGGTGCGCGCATCCTCGTGCGCGGTATAGGCGCCGACGCGCCGGCTGCGACTCATGGCGCCGGACGCAGCAGATAGTGGCTGACGCCCCATTCCGCGCCGCCGGCATGGCCGAACAGCCCCGCGGTGGCGAGATAGAAGAGGCGCCAGCGCCGCCGCCAGAGTCGCGCGTCGTCGTCATACACCTCCATCAGCAGCGTATCGATCGCGGCGCGGTTGGCATCGAAGTTGGCGAGCCAGTCGATCGCGGTGCGGCGATAATGCTCACCGCTCCAGCGCCACTGCTGCTCCACCGCGAACCAATCGGGGAAGTGCGCGATGAGGCCGTGGCTGGGCATGATCCCGCCGGTGAAGAAGTGCTGCGCGATCCAATCCGTCCTGTCCGCCTTGTCGAAGCGGTAGGGCTGCGAGCGATGGCTGAAGACGTGGAGGAAAAGTCGCCCGTCAGGTGCGAGCCAGCCACGCACGCGTGCGAGCAGCGCCTGCCAGTTCGCCATATGCTCGAACATCTCGACGGAGACGATGCGATCGAAGCTCGCATCCGGGTCGAACCGGTTCATGTCGGCGGTGATCACGCGCAGGTTCGCAAGGCCGGCCGACTGCGCTTGCCGCTCGATATAGCCGCGCTGCGGCGCCGAGTTGGACACGGCGACGATCCGTGCATTCGGAAAGCGCTGGGCCATGAACAGGCTCAGCGAGCCCCAGCCGCAGCCGAGCTCGAGAATCGTCTGCCCATCGGCGAGGCCGGCGTGCGCGATGGTCTCCTCGAGCGCCAGCAACTCGGCTTGCGCCAGCGTCTCCCTGCCGGTGGGATAGAGGCAGCAGCTATACTTCCGGCGCGGCCCCAGCGTGTGCCCGAAGAATTCCGGCGGCAGCTCGTAATGCTGCGCGTTCGCGGCGTCGGTGTGCTCGGCGATCGGATGATCGACCATCGCCCGGGCGAAGCGATCGTCGCTTGGCGGCGCGGCGGCGAGCTTGCGCCGCGCCTGGCCGACGAGGAAATCGATGCCGAACCGTGTCACCGGATCGGGCAGCGGCGCCACCTCGACGACACGAATGGCGGCTTCGATCAGGCTCATATCATCTTCCCCGTGGAACCGGCCAGAAGGCACGCACGCGCCGGCGATAGTCGTCGAACGCCGCCCCGCGAGATCGCGCCATATGCTCCTCGAGCGGCGGGATCCCCGAAACATGGACGAGCAGCCAATAGATGAAGGCCGGACCGCTGAGCGCCAGCCAGCCCCACGCGAACGCGCCCGCCGGGCCGATCGCGATTACGGCGTAAGCCAGCCAGCCCAACCATTCGAAGAAATAATTCGGATGGCGTGAGAGGCGCCAGAGTCCCGCGTCGCAAACGCGGCCCTTGTTCCGCGGATCATTTCGGAAGGCCTGCAGCTGCGCGTCCGCGACGCCCTCGCCGAGCACTGCGACGAGCAGCACTGCGACACCGGCATAGTCGCTCCACGCGAAAGCCGGCGCGGGATTATGCGCCGCGACGAGGACACAGATGGCGAGCAGCAGCCCGGCCGCCGCCTGGATCTGGAGAAAACCGAACAGGTTGGCGTCGAAGCGAGTGCCCCACTGGTCGCGCAACGCGGCGTAACGCGGATCGTCGCCATGGCCGATGGTGCGCAGCATGATGTGCACGCCGAGCCGCAGCGCCCAGAACAGGATCAGCGTCGCCACCAGCCACTGCCGCGCCTGTGGCGGCCCGGTGATCGGGGCCAACGCCGCGCCCGCGCCGACAAACCCCACCGCGAACGTCCAGATCACGTCCGTCCAACCCGAGAAACCAGGCCGTCGCGCGATCGTCCAGGCCGCCGCCATCAGCAGCGAGAGCGCGATCGCTATGACGAGCAGCAGGATCGGGACGCTCATGACCACGGAATTACGTGTCCCCATCTTTTTCGGATGAAGCCGATTGTCATGAAATCCGAATCCTAATCTAAGTCGTATCTCGGTTATGCACGGTTTTCGGCAATGGGGCGGCGGCCAAAGGGGGGGACGAGGATGGTCGGTGACGGCCGGATGGATATTGCCGTGGTCGGGAGCGGCATCTCGGGAATGTCCGCGGCGTGGCTGCTCTCCCAGCGCCACCGGGTGACGCTGTTCGAGGTGGATGGCCGCATCGGCGGGCACAGCAACACCGTCAATGCCGGCGGCGTCCCCGTCGATACCGGCTTCATTGTCTACAATGAGCGCACCTATCCCAATCTGACGGCGCTGTTCGCGCACCTCGCGGTCCCCACCAAGGCGACCGAGATGAGCTTCGCGGTCTCGCTCGACGGCGGCCGGCTCGAATATTCGGGGACCGATCTTCGCGGCATCTTCGCGCAGAAGCGCAACCTGTTGCGCCCGCGCTTCCTCGGCATGATGCGCGACCTGGTCCGCTTCTATCGCTCCGCACCGCGCGATCTTCCGCATCTCGGCGACGAGAGCCTCGGCGACTATCTCGATCGCGGCCGCTACGGCGCGGGTTTTCGCGAGGACCATCTCTATCCGATGGCGGCAGCGATCTGGTCGACCCCCGCCTGCGACATACCTTCCTACCCCGCCGCGGCCTTCATCCGCTTCTGCGAGAACCATGCCCTGCTGGAGCTCGGCCAACGGCCGCTGTGGCGCACGGTGGTGGGTGGCAGCCGCGAATATGTCCACCGCATCGCGGCCCCGGTCGAGGAGATCGTCACCCGCGCCGGCATCCGTGCGATCCGTCGCGACGCGGCCGGCGCCGAGCTGATCTTCGATCATGGCAGCCGTCGATTCGATCAGGTCGTGCTCGCGACCCATGCCGATCAGGCGCTCGCGCTGATCGCCGACGCCGACGACGCCGAGCGCGCGTTGCTGGGCGCCTTCGCCTATCGCCGCAACGAGGCGGTGCTGCACAACGACGCGACGCTGATGCCGCGGCGCAAGCGCGTCTGGTCGAGCTGGAACTATGCCGCGGCTGGTGGTGGCAACGCGCCCGAACTCTCGGTCACCTATTGGATGAACCGGCTGCAGGGCATAGCGAACGCGACGCCGCTGTTCGTGACGCTCAACCCGCTGCGCGCGCCCGATCCGCGCAGCATCATCCGCAGCGAAAGCTACGAACATCCGATATTCGACGTCGCCGCGATCCGCGCGCAACGCGATCTCTGGTCGCTTCAGGGCGTCCGCAACGCCTGGTTCTGCGGCGCCTATTTCGGCGCGGGGTTCCATGAGGACGGGTTGCAGTCCGGGCTCGTGGTGGCGGAGCAGCTTGGCGGAGTGCGGCGGCCCTGGCGGGTGCCGAACGAATCCGGCCGGATCCACCTATCGCCGACGCGGGCACCTAAGGTGCTGGAGGCGGCGTGATGGCGGCGTCGGGCCTCTACGCTGGGTACGTCATGCACCGGCGCGTGCGGCCCCGGCACCATCGCCTCCGCTATCGCCTGTTCATGCTGCTGCTCGATCTCGACGAGGTCGATGGGCTCGACCGTTCGCTGCGGCTGTTCTCGCGAAACCGGCGCAACATCTTCAGCTTCCGCGACCGCGATCATGCCGATGGCGGCATCGAGCCGCTGCGCGCGCAGGTCGAGCGAATGATGCGCGCTGCCGGTGTCGAGCCCGACGGCGGCGCGATCCGGTTGCTGACGATGCCGCGCATCCTCGGCTTCGCGTTCAATCCGCTCAGCGTCTATTTCTGCCACCGCCGGGACGATACGCTCGCCGCCATCGTCTACGAGGTCAACAACACCTTCGGCGAGCGGCACAGCTACCTGCTGCCCGCCGCAGCGGCCACGCTCCCGATCCGCCACGCGACGCGCAAGACGTTCCACGTCTCGCCCTTCATGGCGATGGATATGGCCTACGCGTTCCGCGTCACGCCGCCGGGCGGTGACCTCGCGATCGCGATCACCGGCAGCGATCGCGCCGGGCCGCTGATCACCGCGGCGCTGCGCGCCGAGCGCCGCCCGCTCGACGATCGCCAACTGCTCCGCGCCTTCTTCGCTTTCCCGCTACTCACCTTCAAGGTCGTCGCCGCGATCCTGTGGGAAGCTCTGAAGCTCTGGATCAAGCGCGTGCCGGTACGGGATCACCCGCCGCCCCCGACGAGACCGGTCACCTTCCCCGAGCCTGCCTCGATTCCAGCCCTAATGCCGACGCGAGAAGCCGCATGTATCTGAAGAACGATGCGGCCGACTTCCTACCGGCCGCCGAGCCGTCGCGGCAGGGCGTCGCCTCCCGGCTGATCCGTCGCGTGCTCCGTCATCTCGACGCCGGGCGTATCACTGTCGTGCTGCCTTCGGGCGAGCGTATCGACCATGTGGGGAGCGCGCCGGGGCAAGACGCGACGATGGTGCTGCACAACGCGCGTGGCCTCCGCCGCCTGGCGACGAGCGGCGACGTCGGTTTCGCGGAAGGCTATATCGCGGGCGATTGGAGTTCGCCCGATCTCGTCGCGCTGATCGCGCTTGCTGCCGAGAACGTCACGCGGCTGCAGCGCACGATGGACGGGCTCTGGCTGTTCCGAGCGATGAACCGGATGCGTCACGTGCTGCGCAGCAATTCGCGCACGGGCAGCCGCCGCAACATCGCCTTCCACTATGATCTCGGCAACGACTTCTACCGGCTGTGGCTCGATCGCAGCATGACCTATTCCTCGGCGATCGCCATGGGCGGCGACCAGACTCTTGAGGAGGCGCAGCAGGCCAAGCTCGATCGCATCGCCGATCTGCTCGAACTCCGCGGCGACGAGCGCGTGCTCGAGATCGGCTGCGGATGGGGCGCGCTCGCGGCGCATCTCGCGCGGCGCTGCGCGAGCGTCACCGGCATCACGCTCTCGACCGAGCAGCTCGCCGCGGCACGGGCGCGCTGCGCCGATGCCGGCCTCGGCGGCAAGGTCGAGCTGCGGCTGCAGGATTATCGCGATGTTCAGGAGCGATATGACCGCATCGTCTCGATCGAGATGCTGGAGGCGGTCGGCGAGGCATATTGGCCGGCCTATTTCGAGAAGCTGCGCGCCTGCCTCGCACCGGGCGGCACCGCCGTGCTGCAGGTCATCACCATCCGCGACGATCGCTTCGAGACCTATCGCAGCGGCAGCGACTTCATCCAGCGCTACATCTTTCCCGGCGGCATGCTGCCGACGCCCGGCATCATCGCCGATCAGGCGACGCGTGCCGGGCTGGCGCTCGTCGCTGTCGAGACCTTCCGTCACGGCTATGCCGACACGCTCGCCGAATGGCGCCGGCGGTTCGAGGCGGCATGGCCGCGGATCGCCGCGATCGGCTTCGACGCGACGTTCCGGCGGATATGGACATATTATCTGAGCTACTGCGAGGCAGGTTTCCGGACCGGCACGATCGATGTCGGCCTTTATGTGCTGAGGGGATGACCACCATGTTCGATCGACGCGAGATCCTCGTCGGCGGCGCGGCACTCGGCCTGCTGCCGATCGCGGCGCGGGCGGCTTTGCCGGTGCCCGCGGGCAATCGGCTCGGCTTCGACGTCTTGCTGAAGGGATCCAAGCTCGGCACGCATGTGCTGACCTTCGAGCCGCGGGGCGACGGCCTGAGCGTCCATGTTGCGGTGGACCTCGTCTACAAGCTCGCCGGGATCACCTTCTACCATTACAAGCATCGCGCGACCGAGACCTGGTCGGGCGATCAGGTAGTCGGCCTCGACGCCACCACCGACGACAATGGGACCGCCTATCAGGTCGCCGTTCGCCGCGATGCGAGCGGGCTCGTCGTCACCGGCAACAAGACGCCGCGCTACGTCGCGCCCGCCGATGCCATGCCGGCGACGCACTGGAACCGCCGCGAACTCGAAGGTCCATGGATCAACACCGAGACCGGCGCGATCGCGCGACCGAAGATCACGCCACTCGGCGTCGATACGATCCCGACCGCGAACGGCACGACCCGAGCGCGGCATTTCGCGCTGACGGGCGATGTCCAGATGGACATGTGGTACGACGACGCGCGCTGGGCGGGCATCGCTTTCTCGAAGGGCGGCCGCGACGTTCGTTATGTACGCCAAGCCTGACCGAGTTCACCGGACGATTCTGCTCGCCAAGATGACGCGCCGCTCCGATGTGGCGCTGACCACGAGCTGGGCTATTTTTGAACCGGCCCGGTAGCACCAAAGCTAGGCTTGGACGACGCTGCCGGTAAGAACCACCGGGCCGGTCGGCTGGCCGGTCGGCGAGCCGCCCTGCGGCTCGAGCGAGATGGCGAGCGTCGCGCCGGGTGCGATCGCCGAGGCCGCCGGAAGCCGTGCCGGCTGCCAGCGCGGCGTGGCGGCAGCGATGACCCCGAGCGAGCGCGGCTTGCCGCCGACCGGGATCACCCACAACTCGGCGGCGCGATCGCCAACCTCGAGCCCGTTCGGGGCGGACAGCAACTTCTGGTTGGCGCGATCGTAGCTGATCGTCACCGTCCCGGCCTTGCCGGTAAGCGTGGCGATCAGCGGAGCAGCCGGTGTGACCGCGGCGGGCGTGAGTGGCGGTTGCCGCGCAATATGCGGCCCGCCGATCACCGCGAGCAGGATCGCCGCCGCCGTCGCCGCCAGCGTTAGCGCCTGCCAGCGACGCAGCCGGGCAACCGGCACGCCGCCGCCATCGTTGGCCGGAAGCCGGGCGACGATCGCCGCCCACAGCGCCTCGCCGGGCTCTTCGCCGCCGCCGGCCGCCAGCGCCGCAGCGTGATTGTCCCAATAGGCGCATGCCGCCGCAAAAACCGGGTCGCGATCGGCGCGCGCTTCCGCCGCGCGGACTTCGCTCGCATCGAGCAGCCCGAAGGCCCGTTCGGCGGCGAGAAGGTCGTCCTCCTCCGAAAGCGCGGAATCGCTCATGCGAGGCAGGCGCGCAGCTTGGCAAGCGCGCGGCGGATGCGGCTCTTGATCGTGCCGAGCGGCATCGCGACGCGCGTCGCGAGCTCGGCATAGGTCGCGCCCTCGAAGAAAGCGGTGCGGATCAGCACCGCCTCGTGTGCCTCGAGCGTGCCGACGCAATGGGCGAGCCGCGCGGTATCCTGCCCCTCCTCGATGATCGCGGTTGCGAGCGGCGCACCGTCAGCGACGGTATCGGCGAGTTCGATCGGCGCGGGCGTGAACTTGCCACCGGAGCGCAGCCGATCGACCGCACGATTGCGCGCCATGGTGATCAGCCAGGTCATCGCGGTGCCGCGCGCGGGATCGTAGGATTCCGCTCGCCTCCACACCGACAGATAGACCTCCTGCAACGCTTCCTCCGCCTCATGCCGTCCTGGCAAGATACGGAGGCAGACGCCGAAAAGTTTCGCGGAGGTGCGCCGGTAGAGTGCCTCGAAGGCGGCGCGATCGCCGAGCCCGACGCGGCGCAGCAAGGCGCCGAGCATGTCGGCTGGCATGTCCGCCGAAGACGCCGGCTTCCCGTCGATCATCTTGCGGCCCTCATCCAAATCGCACAGTAGGAACTTCTCGCGGGGCTGCCAAGCGACAGGGGGCGATGTGGGATTTGGACGACGCGCGGTCGGCGCGCTGCTCGCCATGCTGGCGGCCGCCTGCTCGCCGCTCAAGACCTTCGACGCGCTCGTTCCCAAGGATAGCGGCGCCGGGCTGGTGCTGCGCGACGCCCGTTTCGGCAACGATCCGCGTCAGGCGCTCGACCTCTACGCGCCGAGCGCGCGGAACGGCGCCTCGCTGCCGGTCATAGTCTTCATCTATGGCGGCTCGTGGAGTTCGGGGACAAAGGACGGCTACGCCTTCGTCGGCCGCGCGCTGGCGGCGCGCGGTTTCCTCGTCGCGATCCCGGATTACCGGCTGGTGCCGGACGTGCGTTACCCGAGCTTCCTGGAAGACAATGCGGCCGCGGTGCGCTGGGTCGTCGCGCATGCACCGGCCCATGGCGGCGATCCCCAGAGGCTGATCCTCGCCGGCCATTCCGCGGGCGCCTATAATGCGGCGATGCTCGCCTACGATCCGCGCTGGCTGGGTGCCGACCGCGCCCGCGTGCATGGCTTGATCGGCCTCGCCGGACCCTATGACTTCCTTCCCTTCGATGGCCCCATCGTGCACGCGACCTTTGACAGCGCGCCGAACCCGGCCGAGACCCAGCCGATCGGCTACGTCGAGGCCGGCGATCCGCCCGCCTTTCTCGCGACCGGCGACAAGGACACCACCGTTCGTCCCGCCAACAGCGATTCGCTCGCTGCGCATCTCCGCGCCGTGGGCGTACGCGTCGCGCGGCGGCGCTATCCGAATGTCGGCCATGTCGGCCTCATCACCGCGGTTGCGCGGCCGTTCCGCGGCAAGGCGCCGGTGCTTGCCGACATGATCGACTTCGCGCGTTCCGTGACCGCCGAAGCGAGCACGCCGGCGCGCTGACCGCGAGGTTTCGGAACGGGCTCCGGGCGACGCACGTTCTCCTGATCTTAGCCGCCCATGCGGCGCGAAAGGGAAGATGCGATGCTCTGGACCATCGTCGGAATTCTGCTGTTGCTGTGGGTGCTCGGCTTCGCGCTGCACGTTGCCGGCGGGCTGATCCACATCCTGCTGGTGATCGCGATCGTCGTCGCGATCTTCAACCTGATCAGCGGGCGGCGCGCGCTTTAGCGTCAGTCGCCGGCGGGCTGGTTGACCAGCCAGTCGATCACAGGCTGCATCTGCGCGTCGAAGCGCGCGACCGGGACATGCTCGCCCAGCGTTTCGAAATGGGTGAGCAGGCGCGTGCCGGTCCAAAGATGCAGCGCATAGGCCGGCGGGTCGGCGGTGACGAGCGGCCGACCGTCCGGATGCGCCGGATCGATGGGCGCGAGTTCGAGCGCGAGCGGCGGTGCGGTCGAGGGGCAGGCAGCGATGATCGTCCCGCCCCAGCTCGACACCATCGGGCGATGAAGATGCCCCGAGAGCATCGCCACGACGTTGGAGCGGCCAGCGAGAACCTCGTCGAGGCGTGTTACCCACGGCGCGTGCGGCGCGATCGTCATCCAGCCGATGCCGCTCTCGATCGGCGGATGATGGAGCACGATGATGGTGGGACGGTCGGGCGCCTCATCGAGGCGCCGCTTCAGCCACGCCGCACGCCGATCGCAGAAGCTGCCGCCATGTCGCCCCTCTTCGAGACTGTCGAGCACGACGATGCGCAGCGGGCCGGCATCGTGAACGTAGTGGATGAAGTCGCCATCCACCGGCACGTGCGGGAAGTGGGTGCGAAACGCCGCCCGGCGATCATGATTGCCGACCGCGAGCAAGGCGGGGAAATCGAGCGCCGCCAGCCGTTCGGCAAGCGCGGCATAGGCGCTGGACGAGCCATTCTCGGTGAGGTCGCCGGTCAGCAGCAGCAGATCGGGCCGCGGCCGCATCGACGTCAGCCGCGCGAGCACCCGATCGAGCCGTGATTCATTGCTTTCCCTAGGGTCGCCGTTCGTCGCGCCGAGGTGAAGATCGGTAATCTGCGCGATCAGCATGCGTGGTTTCGCTCCCGAGGACCGCTCCTGAGGCGGCGGCCGACCGCAAGCTTTATCCGGCCGCTCGCCTACCGCCTGTGACGCGCGTCACAGGACTTGGATCGGCACGGCCGGTCGCGCTCATGCCGCCACGGTTGGCAACCGGCTCGCCGCCCGACGTCGAACCATTCCCTGTGCGCGTCGCGAACGGCGCGCCGTCCCCACGGTGATAGTCGTGGCACATCGCGCAGGAGGACGGCACCTGGACGTGCGCGCTCTCGCCGCCATGGCAGCTCCGGCAGGTGGCAATGCCGGGCAGCATCACGTCGGTCGCGCTGTTCGACTTCTTGGCGGAGTGGCAGCTCTCGCAGCTCTCGGTCTCGTGCGCGCGGTGATCGAACCAGCCGAGCTTGAAATAGCGCTGCGGCAGCCGAACCGGGTGCACCTCGAAGTTGAGCGTGTAGGGGTTTGTCGCGCGATTGATCATGTGGCAGTCGTAGCAGGCGCCGCCCGGCGAGAAGACCTTGGCGATCGCCGCATCCGCGCCGCCGCTATGGCCGACCGCCAGATAGTAGTCGGCCGCCGCCGTTGCCGCGGCGCCCTGACCCGGAATGCGCCGGCCCATGCCGCCGAGGATCGGCGGCCGCGCGACGCCATGCGATCCGTAATAGGAGCGGAGCTCGGCGACGACCTGCCTGGGATCTCCGTGGCGCAAGGTGCGGATCGTGCCGTCGACCTTGTCGAAGGCGAGATCGTGGCACATCTGACAGTTCTGCTCCATCGTCACCGGGCGGAAGCCGGCGCCGTTGGCATCGGGCGTATGGCAGTCCTTGCACTGGAGCGACTGGCCCCAATTCTGCTCGCCGGACATCGTCCGCACCATCTGCGCGACGCCGTTGGTCGTCGAGAGATGCATGGCGTGCGGGAATTTGAGGCCGTTGTCTTCCTTGGGCTGCTGATCGAGCGAGACGCGGCGGATGATCGGGCTCGGCCCGTCGAAGTTGACCGCGACCGCCGGACGGAACTGCGGGTGCGCGGTGCCGAAGTCAGCGGCGTCGCTGATCTCGGTGTCGGTCAGACGCGTGCTCAGCGAGCCGTGGCAATCGGCGCAGAATTTCTGCCGTGCCGGCGGCATCCGCGTCGCGCCCTCATGCTCGAGGTGACAATCGACGCAGCGGCCCTCGGGAATGTTGAACGCGCCCTTGAAGGCGATCTCGATCTTGTCGAAGCCCGCGGGCGCAGCCTTCGCCACCGCCAGCCGGCGCGGATCGCCATGATCGTGCACGCCGGCGTGGCAGGCCAGGCAGCTATCGTCGCGCACCGCGACGAACGGCTTCTGGTGGCACGCCTGGCAGTTGGTCTCGAGCGTCTTGTGCGCGAGGCTGAGCGGGCCGGCCGTCCAGGTCTGGTCGGCGTGGAAGCCGTGACCGCGATCCTTGACGCCCTGGCTCTGGAAGGCGGTGAGGATCGGCCATGCCAGGAAGACAAGCAGGACGACGATCACCGTTCCCCACGCGACCGCGCGCTTGCTCGGCATCTTGCCGGCGAGCGAGAAAACCTTGGCTTCGTCCTTCGCCTCGGATGCATCGGACAGCGCCTCGACGCGCTCGACGTCGATGCGGATCAGCCCCGCCCCGCCCTCGGGATCGCGCGAGACCATCAGGCGATGGCTGCCGAAGCGGATCTCAGCGCCGCCCGCGACGGGGATCTCCATTGCCGAAGTGGTGCGGCCGTTGACGGTGAACGGCAGGTCCTTCTCGGTCGCGACACGGATGCGGTCGGGCCCGAGTTGGCGGATGGTGGCGTGGTTGAGCGTGACGGCAAGATCGGCGAGGTGGATGTCGCTCGCGGTGTCGCGGCCGACGGTCAGCACCTCCTGATCGAACTCGCGCGGACGGATGATCTCGCGGCCCTCGGCCGTGCGCGAGATCTGGCGGACGATGAAGCTCATGCCCGCCCCCTTACCAGTAGAAGAACACGCTGATGATGTGCGCGGCCAATGCGGCGATCAGCGCGAACGTCACCGGAATGTGGATGTAGAGCCAGACCTCGAGCAGCGCCTTGTAGCGCAGATGCTGGCGGATCAGCGTGAGCGCCGACTCCTTGCGCTCGAGCAGCATGTCAACCTTCTCCAGCGGATCGGCGCCGACCGAGGAGCGCATCCCGCGCGCCATCCGCCGCAGCTCGAGCTGGGCGATCCGCGTGGGACACTTGGGGTAGTTGCCGGAGAGCCGCTGCCAGAGGCCGCCGCCGAACGGATTGTCTTCGAGACTGCGGCGCACCAGCTCGGCGGCACCGGCATCGAGCGGCTGCGCGGCATCGTGCAGCTGACGATCGAGCGAGCGCAGCGTGTCGAGCATCTGCGTCTGCGTCGTCTCTTCGCGATTGTTCGAGAGGAAGCGCGGCAGCGCGGCGTAGACCGTGATCCCGTACATGCCGGAGAGGATCACGATCATCATCAGCACATAGGCCAGCGTGTGGACGTTCCAGCCGAAGTGGAAGCCGGTGTGCAGCGTCGCGACTATGATCAGCGAGAGGCCGAGATAGACGTGCGCCGAGGTCCACGCCTTGAGACTCCAGCGGCCGCGCGTCATCGCACGCTTGCGCAGCCCGAGCATCGTCAGCCACAGGATCAGCAGCGCGCCGATCGTGCCGAGCGTGTAGCCATAGGCGCTGCCGCCGTTCGGGTGCGGCTTCTGGTCGATCAGCAGATAGGCGACGATCGAGACGAGGCAGAGCCCCCCGGCGATCTTGAGCCAGCGAAAATTGCGGTGCCGCAGGAAGCCTTCGTGGTTGGTGCCGCCGGCAAGCGCCGACCGGCTGAGCTGACGCGTCGCCATCGTCAGCCCTCGATCCGCTCGAGCCGCGAAACCGAGAGGAACGCCTCGGGTGCGACGCGGATCGCGGCGCCAGTCGGACAGGCACGGACGCAAGCCGGGCCGCCTTCGATGCCCGAGCACATATCGCACTTGATCGCCTTCTTGGGCTGCTCGGCGCCGCCCTTGGCGTGCGCGTAGCTCCATTTCTTGGAGGGTTCGCCCGGCCCCGGCCCTCGCCCAAAGAAGATCCACGAAAGCAGGCTCGGCTTCTTCGGCGGCACCTTGTCCATGCGGATCACGCCATAGGGGCAGTTGCGCTGACAGTTGCCGCAGCCGATGCAGGTCTCGTCGATGAACACCTCGCCGTCGGGTCCGCGATGGATCGCATTCGGCGGGCAATCCGCCATGCAGTGCGGATGTTCGCAGTGCCGGCACGAGGTCGGCACATGGAGATGCGCATAGGTGCGCCCCGCCTCGCGATCGAGGCGGGAGAGTCCTTCATGACTGTCGGCGCAGGCCTTCTCGCAATTGTCGCAGCCGACGCAGAGATTCTCGTCGATCAGCAGCACGTCGGTCGCTTCGCCGATGCCGTTCTGGACGAGGAAGCCCGCGACCGAACTGTACATGTCGACGACGCCCGAGAAGCTGTCCTTCTTCGCCTCGATGAAGGCATTGAGATCCTGCCGCGTCGCCATGTCGGCGCGCGCCTTCTCGAGCAGGTTCGGGCGCTTGGCGAGTAGTGCCTTGAACGCCTCGCCCGAAATCTTGATGACCTCGCTCTTGATGCCGGCGCGAACGGTGGCGGTGCGCTTGCCGCCTTCGATCAGCGCCATTTCGCCGATGTAGGAGCCGGCGGGGAGGTACGAGAGGAACACCGGCTTGCCGCCGATAGTCTTCTCGACGATCATCGATCCGGTGCGGATCACGTAGATGTCGTAGCCTTCCTCGCCCTCGTTCATGATCGTCTCGCCGGCCTTGACCGACTTGATCTCGGACGAGTTGACGACCTCGGCGAGATCGCCGGGGCCGAGGCCCGAACCGAAGATCTGGAGCAGCTGGCGCTCGACCGAGATGCGCGCGAGCGCGCGCTTCGCCGCGGGTACCGACGCCATCAGCTTCAAGGCGGCGTTGCGCGGGATCTCGACGAGGATCGAATCCTCGCTCGCGCGCACGGTGGCACCGCGCCGCCGTCCCGAGATCAGCCCGACCTCGCCGAACACCGAGCCGGCGCGCACCGGCACGGCGCGGGTGGGATCGCGCGGATCGATCTCGATGCGGACGCCGCCCGAGGCGATGCCGAACAGCGAGGAGCCGGGCGCGTTGCGCTCGAAGACGACCTCGCCCTTGCGCACCGCATGCACATCCGAATCGAGCATGAACTCGCGCATCTGCAGCGGCGAGAGCTCCTCGAGGATCGCCACGTTGTCGCGCAGGAACTCGAGCCAATATTCGACTCCGCGGCGTCCCGGCAGATCCTTGAACTTGCCCTCGAGGATCGGTTCGTCGGCGGGCTTCAGCGTGCGGTTGCCGTTGATGAACTCGATGACGTCATAGCCCTGGTTCATGCAGTGCTTGATGAGCGGATAGCCCGCGAGCGCGCCGATCACGAAGATCCCGGCATTGGTCGACTCGAAGACCGGCGAGAGCTTCGGGAAAGCCTCGCGATCGGGGCTGGTGAACTCGATGCCGCACTCTTCGATGAACTTGCGCGGCGCGGCCGAGCCCATGCGCGCGATGACTCGGTTGCAGGGGATCTTGGCGACGCCGTCGCGCGTGTCGAGCGTGATGAAGCCTTCCTCGAGCAGGTTCGGTGCCGTATCGGTCATCACCGTCAGCCGACCGGCATCGCGCATCGAGAAGAGCAGCTTGACGTTGGCGTCCTTGGCGCGGCTGAAATCGGCCGAGCGGTTGAGGATGGTGACGGTGTTGCGCTGTTCGGGATCGGCGGCGAGGCCGACGGCATTCTCGATGCCGGCGTCGCCCGAGCCGATGA
The DNA here is from genome assembly GCA_019239915.1 of Sphingomonadaceae bacterium. Classification (GTDB taxonomy): domain Bacteria; phylum Pseudomonadota; class Alphaproteobacteria; order Sphingomonadales; family Sphingomonadaceae; genus Solisphingomonas. Next base: position 40,081 of record JAFAZF010000071.1, on the reverse strand, counting down.
CGGTGATATGCTCGTCGACATATTCGCCGGGATCGTCGAGCTGATACTGGACGGTGTTGGTTTCGACGCCGGGCACCCTCAGCGTGTTGGGATTGCCTTGCGTGCCGATCGCCAGCACGATCGCCTCGGCCTGGATCTCGGCGCCGCCTTTCAGCGCGATCGTGAACGCGCCCGCGACTCCGCCGATCTTCACGACCTCGCTATGATAGCGGACGTTGATCTTCTGCTCGCTCGCCTGCCGATTCCAGACGTCGAGGATCGCCTCGCGCTTGCCGGCGTCGAAGTCGCAATCCGAGCGCAGCACGAGCTGGCTCGGCGTCGCCATGACGTGCTTGCCCTTCTGATATTTGTAAATCGTATCAGAAAGATGGTCGGTCTTCTCGAGCAGGACATGGCTGATGCCGAGCTGCGCGGCACGTGCCGCTGCACTGAGCCCCGCCGGACCCGATCCGACGATGGCGACGCGATACGCCTCAGCCATGATACTTACCCCCTGCGCCTGGTGCCGTCCGTGCGTGCGGAAGGCGTATTCGAGACGCGACCCGCCTTCCACTCTATCATCTTGTTCGGCGACGGCTAGACTAGATGTGCGACAGATGAACGGATTGGCCGCGCACGACGAACCAAATGAGCGGCAGACGAGCAAGGGGATGAACGGGGGACATGGCTAGGCAGGGCGGGTTGGCGCGAATCGGCGCGGGCGGAATCATGCTCATCGTGGCGGGGCTGGTGGCGATCGCGGCGGTCGGTGTCGCGGTCTGGCGCTCGCGCCCGGCGCCGTCGCCGCCGTCCGCCGCGGTTGCCGCGAACCAGAATGTCGGCAGCGTGCAGGACATGGTCGGCCAGCTCGAGAAGAAGCTGAAGACCTCCCCCAATGATCCGGCCGGCTGGCGAATGCTCGCCTGGTCCTATTTCGAGACGGGCCGCTATGCCGACAGCGCGCGCGCCTACAAGCAGGCGGCGACGCTCGATCCCGGCAAGGCGGACTATTGGTCGGCGCTCGGCGAGGCGACGGTGCTCGCCGGCAACGCCGGGGTGACGCCGGACGCAGACGCCGCCTTCCGCCACGCGCTGAAGATCGATCCGAAGGATGCGCGCTCGCGCTATTTCATCGGCGTCGAGAAGGACATGGCGGGCGATCACAAGGGCGCCGTCGACGATTGGATCGCGCTGCTCAAGGACACGCCGGCGGGGGCGCCATGGGACGGTCAGGTTCGCGAACTCATCACCAAGGTCGCGACCGCGAACAAGATCGACGTCGCCGGGCGCGTGCCGCCGCCGGCGCAGCTGACCCCCGCACAGCAGGCCGCCGCCGCGCCGCCGCAGGGATCGGGCGCCGATATCGCCACCGCCGCGATCCCCGGCCCCAGCCGCGAGCAGATGGAGCAGGCCTCCTCGCTGCCGCCCTCGGCGCAGGACCAGATGGTCCAAGGCATGGTCGCCAAGCTCGCCGCCCGGCTGCAGCAGAACCCGCACGACGCCGATGGCTGGATGCGGCTGATGCGCGCCAAGATGGTGCTCAACGACGCCGCCGGCGCGCAGTCCGCCTTCGCCAGCGCGCGTCAGGCCTTCGCTGGCGATCGCGAGCAGTTGGCGCGGCTGGGCGAGGCCGCCAAGGCACTCGGCATCCCCGGCGCGTGACGACCAGGTGAGCGGCGCGCAGCGGCCGGTCCGGTTGGCGCTGATCGTCGGGACGCGGCCGGAGGCGATCAAGATCGCGCCGATCGCGATCGCCGGCCGCGACGATCCGCGCTTCACCTGACGATCGTGCATAGCGGCCAGCACGGCGCACCGTTCGACCGCGCGCTCTTGGCGTTCGGGCTTGCGGCCGATGTGCGCCTCGGTATGCCTCCGGACAGCGATCCCGATCGTGCCGTCGCCGCGATCCGCGCGGCCACGGGCGACTGGCTCGCCGCCGCGGCACCCGATCTCGTTCTCGTCCAAGGCGATACGAGCACAGCGCTGGGCGGCGCGCTGGCCGCGAGAGACCGTGGGATACCGATCGGTCACGTCGAGGCGGGGCTTCGCTCGGGTGACCTGCGCAATCCCTGGCCCGAAGAAGGCAACCGGATCGCGATCGATGCCATCGCCGACCTTCTGTTTGCGCCGACGGAAACCGCGCTCGGCCACTTGCGTGCGGAAGCGTGCCCCGGCGCGACCGCGGTAACGGGCAATAGCGCGATCGACGCCGTGCTCTGGATGCGCGAGCGCCTTGAAGCCCAGCCTTCACTCTCCGGTTTGGACGGGCTGCTCGCCGGCGACCCGCGCCCGCTCATCCTCGTCACTTGCCACCGCCGCGAGGCGATCGGAGCGCCGCTCGTGGCGATCTGCACCGCACTGCGCATGATCGCTGACCGTGGCGACGTTCGTCTGCTGCTTCCCGTTCACGGCAATCCCGAGATCGGCACGATCGTCGAACGGCATCTCGCCGACCACCCAGCGATCGCGCTCACGCCGTCGCTCGACTATCCGACGGCAATCGATGCGATACGGCGCGCGCGACTTATCCTGACCGACAGCGGCGGCATTCAGGAGGAAGCGCCGGCGCTCGGCACGCCGGTGTTGGTGATGCGCGAGGCGACCGAACGGCCGGAGGCGCTCGCGACAGGCAATCTCATGCTCGTCGGCCATGATCCAGCTCGTATCGTCGCCGAAACCGCTCGTTTGATCGCTGATCAAGAAGCTCATCGCGCGATGAGCGAGGCCGTCTTCCCCTATGGTGACGGCACTGCGGCGCACCAGATTCTCGACCACATTGCGCGATATTTCTCCGCGGGCTGAAATTGCTGCTTTGTTGCTTTCCGCGGGTCTCTGGCGCAAAGCCGCGCGCCGAAAGGAACGAACCATGGCCTCCCGCTGGAGCCCCGAAAGCTGGCGCGCCTACGAAGCGCGGCAGATGCCCACCTACCCCGACGCGGACGCGCTGCAGCGCGCCGAACGGGAGTTGCTGAGTTATCCGCCGCTGGTCTTCGCGGGCGAGGCACGCGCGCTCAAGGCCGAGCTCGGCAAGGTCGCGGCGGGCGAGGCGTTCCTGCTTCAGGGCGGCGATTGCGCGGAGAGCTTCGCCGAATTCCACCCCAACAACATCCGCGACACCTTTCGGGTGCTGCTCCAGATGGCGGTGGTTCTGACCTATGCCTCCAAGCTGCCGATCGTGAAGGTCGGTCGCATGGCGGGCCAGTTCGCGAAACCGCGCTCGACCGATACCGAGGAGCAGGGCGGCGTCTCCCTGCCCTCCTATCGCGGTGACAACGTCAACGACATCGCCTTCACCGCCGAGAGCCGTACGCCCGATCCGCAGCGCATGGTGCGCGGCTACAACCAGTCGGCGGCGACGCTCAACCTGCTCCGTGCCTTCGCGCAGGGCGGCTACGCCAATCTCCACCAGGTCCACCGCTGGACGCTAGATTTCATGGGCCGCAGCCCCTGGGCGGAACGCTACCAGGCGCTCGCCGACCGCATCGGCGAAGCGCTCGACTTCATGGCGGCCTGCGGAATCAATCCGGAAACGGTGCCGCAGCTCAAGGCGACCGCCTTCTACACCAGCCACGAGGCGCTGCTGCTCGCCTACGAGCAGGCGCTGACCCGGGAGGACAGCCTGACCGGCAACTGGTACGGGCTTTCCGCGCACATGCTGTGGATCGGCGACCGCACGCGGTTCGAGGGCTCCGCGCACGTCGAATATCTGCGAGGCATCGGCAATCCGATCGGTATCAAATGTGGCCCGAGCCTCGAGCCCGACGTGCTCCTGCGCATGCTCGACACGCTCGATCCCGCGCGCGAACCCGGCCGCATCACGCTGATCACGCGCTATGGGCACGACAAGATCGAGAAACATCTTCCTGATCTCGTCCGCGCGGTGAAGCGCGAGGGCCGGCCGGTCGTATGGTCATGCGACCCGATGCACGGGAACGTCATCAAGGCCGCGAACGGTTTCAAGACGCGGCCGTTCGAACGCATCCTCGCCGAGGTGCGCGGCTTCTTCGCGGTGCATCGCGCGGAAGGCACGCATGGCGGCGGCATCCACGCCGAGATGACCGGCCAGAACGTCACCGAATGCACCGGCGGCGCGGTCGCGATCACCGACGAAGGCCTCGCCGATCGTTATCACACCCAGTGTGATCCGCGGCTCAACGCCGGCCAGTCGATCGAGCTCGCCTTCCTGCTTGCCGAGATGCTCAACCAGGAGATGAAGGAGCGCGAGAAGGCAGCCGCCTGAAGCGTTACCTGGCGATACCGTAGCGCTTCGCGAGATCCGGAAGCCTCGGATCGAGCGCGACGGCGGCGGCGATATCGGCTTGACCAGTCTCGATCTTGCCTTGCGCGACTTCGGCCGTGCCGCGCCCATACAGCGACCACGGTAGCTTGGCGTTGACCGCCAGCGCCGCGTCGTAGTCGGCGACAGCCTTGTCGAACTGGCCCATGCGCAGCTCGACCATGCCGCGACTATCCATGAACCCGGGCATGTGCGGACGCAGCCGATTGGCGGCGTTGCAGTCGGCGAGCGCCTGCGGCAGCTCCTTGTCGGCAAGCGCGCGATCCCAGCAGCGCGCGTTGAGCGCGACCGGTCGACGCGCATCCTCGGGATGATTGTCGAGCCAGAGCGTCTCCAGCGGGATCGAGCGGTCCGGCCATCCCGCCCGGTCATACAGTTCCGCCAGCTCCAGCCGACTGTCTGCCGCCGGCGGCGCGTTGCGATCCGCGACGTCCAGGTCGGCAATCGCCCCCTGCTCGTCCTTCGCCCTGATCCGCAGCGCCGCGCGTGCTAGCCGCGCCTCGACCTCGGTCGGCGCGATGTCGATGGCCTTGTCGATATCGGCGGCGGCGGCCGCCTCCTGCTTATTCTGTAGATAGGCGCCCGCGCGCTGCTCCCGATAGCGCGCTTCGCCGGGCGCCAGGGCGATGGCTTGCGTGAAGTCGGCGATTGCACCGGGATAGTCGTGATCGGCGGCACGTACGGCACCGCGACGGTCGAACGCCGCCGCGTCGTTGGGCTGGTCGGCGTCCACGGCCGCTGTCGTCGCGAGCGGCCGCTCCGGCCCGGTCTGCGCCGCGTGCGCGCTGAGGTTGAAGACGGGACCGCCGAGATAGCTGAAGAAGATCCGGTGCTGCGAGTTCGCCACGAACACGCGATGGGAGATGAAGAAATCGGCACCGATCAGCATGTCGCCATCGAGGAGTCCCATTTCGCCGATCCGCAGGTGCGCATGCTCGATGGTCTCGTCGCCGAGCTTCAGGGTCTCGACGGGTACGATCCATGTCGGAACAACTTGCCTGCCGATTCCCGAAGCGAGGCCGCCCGGCTCTGCACCCGGTGTGGTGGGCGTCAGCCCGATCCGTGCCGCCGCCGATCTGGATAGCATGCTCAGGCCGGCACCGGTGTCGAAGATCGCTCGGAAGTGTTTACCGTTGATCTCGATTTCACCGATCGTGTGGTGATCGCCGGTTTCAGACGGGGCCGTCGGCATGACGGAATAGGTCTCGCCGGGTTTGGCCCAGTAAGCGAGATTGGCTTTCTCGCAGCCGCGGGTCTGCATCAGCCGGATCGCGCTGTGCGGCAGATCATATTCGACATCGTGAATGCCGAGGAAGTTCTGCCCGAGCATCCCGGTGACGCCAAATTCACCGCCCCCGACGAGGAATTCCACGCGCGGGATCGTGGCGCCGCTGATTCCGAAGGTGACGGTCGTGACATTGACGTCGATGCTGCCGCCGATGCCTTGGACTCGGAGCCGCTCGGGAGCAGGCTGCAGCACCAGCTTGAGTTCCCGGGCGCTACCGGCCGTGATCATGCTGAAGAACGCGCCGCTGTCGGCCAGGAACTCGACGGGCTTGCCATCGATCGTCGCGCTGACGATCGGTCGTAGGCCGCGCATCGTCACCGGAAATTCGCCGAACTTAGAAATCGTGCAGTCGGCCAGCGCGGTGCCGGGCAGCATCAGCACGACAGCGATGCCGGCCAACAACCGCCGCCAACGTGCCAGGCGCACCCCCTGCGCACACTTGGCGGCCATGTCTCGTCGCGCTTCGCGGCTGAACCGCCAAGGCACACCGCGCCCGCCAAAGCCCGTGTTCCGCATCGTTTCCCCCGCGCGCTCTATTTTGCGCTGAGCGTAGCGGCGATCGCCCAACGCTCAAGAGCAGACCGGTCCGATGTGCGGGCGCGAAAAGCTGCGGAGCAGCAAATGGTCAATCGAAGCGATGCTCCCGCCGACGGATGGTGACCCCTACGGGACTCGAACCCGTGTTTTCGCCGTGAGAGGGCGACGTCCTAGACCGCTAGACGAAGGGGCCGCGCGGCGGAGCGAGGCGGTTAGGAGCCGGGGGGCGCGAAGTCAACACCCGCGAATGCCGGCGCGGCAACCATCGCGCCCATCGAAAAGGGAACTTAGGTTGGCGCCGTCGCTTCTCGTCGCGAAAGGAGCGCACCGATGACCGATCAGCATGAACTGAAGAAGCATCTTTGGCACAAGATGGAGGCGGGCCCCTATGTGATGATCGGGCTCGAGGGCGGCGGCCACAGTGAACCGCTGACCGTGCAGCTCGACAAGGATCAGGTCGACCGGCTCTATTTCTTCATCGGCAAGGACAATCGCCTTGCGCGCGGCGGTCGTGCGATGGCCCAGTTCGTGTCGAAGGGGCAGGATTATTTCGCCTGCCTGTCCGGCACGGCGCAGATCGACAATGATCCCGCGATGATCGACAAGCTCTGGTCGCGCGCGGCCGAAGCCTGGTTTCCGGGCGGCCGCAACGATCCCAATCTCGCGCTGCTCCGCTTCGACATTGCGGACGCCGAGCTCTGGGAAACCGACATGTCGCTGAGCGGCAAGCTCAAGATGCTGTTCGGCGGCAAGATCCAGCCCAGCGAGGAAGGCAGCCACGCGCGGGTAAGCTCGACCGCCGCCTGAACCGGAGCGCGCGGCGGGCAGCCGCCGCGCGCGTCACTCCAGCTGCGTCAATAACGCCGTGAGCATCGGCCGCAGCCGTCTGAGCTCCTCGCTATGGGTGGCGGAAAGCTGCTCGAGCAGCGCGCGTGACCGCGTCGTCAATTCGATCAGCGCCTGGCGCCGGTCCCGCGGTGATGGCGCGCGCGACACGAGGCCGAGCGTCTCCAGCCGATCGACCAGCTCCGATGCGCTGTGCGGCTTGATCACCAGCCGCTCCGCAACGAACCCGATCGTCACCTGCCTTGCGTCGGCGCCTCGGATCGCGAGCAGCGCCTGGTGTTGTTGCGCGGTCAGGCCGTGCTCCGCCGCGCGGCGCTCGCTGAATACCAGAAACTGCCGCAGCGCGTGGCGGAACTGGGCCAGTGCCGCATAGTCGACCGCACCCGAGCTTCCACCCGACATCGCCGCTCCTCATTGACTATATCGTATTCCGATATAACTGCGCGCCCGACAAGGAGCATGCATGACGAAGGCGATCGCGCAAAACCCGGTCCGGCTTGCGGATCACAGCGCGGACTGGCGGATGACGATGCTGGCGGCGGCCGCGCTCGTCGTCGGCACTGGCGGCGCGCTCGGCGCGTGGCTGCTGCTCAAGCTGATCGCGATCGCCACCAACCTGTTCTGGTTCGGACGGCTGTCGGACGCCGCCGCCGACATCGCGGCCAACCATCTCGGCGCGGCCGTTGTCGCCATTCCGATCCTCGGCAGCCTCGTCATAGGCTTGATGGCGCGGTTCGGCTCGGAGAAGATCCGCGGCCACGGCATCCCCGAGGCGATCGAGGCGATCCTCTATGGCGAGAGCCGACTGTCGCTGAAGGTGGCGTTGCTGAAGCCCCTGTCGTCCGCGATCTCGATCGGCAGCGGCGGTCCGTTCGGCGCCGAGGGCCCGATCATCATGACCGGCGGCGCGATCGGATCGCTGTTCGCCCAATGCTTCCACCTGAGCGCGGCGGAGCGCAAGACGCTGCTCGTCGCCGGCGCCGCGGCGGGCATGACCGGGATATTCGGCACGCCGCTTGCCGCCGTTCTGCTCGCGATCGAGGTGCTGCTGTTCGAGTGGAAGCCGCGCAGTTTCGTTCCCGTCGTCGTCGCAGCGCTCGTCGCACTGGCGTGGCGGCCGCTGCTGCTCGGTACAGGCCCGCTTTTCCCGTTCGTCGCGCGCGGCTTGCCCGGCATCGGTGTCGAGCTTGGCGTCGGCGTCGGCATCGGCATCGTCGCCGGCCTCGAGGCGGCGCTGCTTTCCGCAATGCTCTATCGCGTCGAGGACCTGTTCCACCGGCTGCCCCTGCACTGGATGTGGTGGCCGGCGATCGGCGGCGCCGTCGTCGGGCTCGGCGGGTTGATCGACGCGCATGTGCTCGGCGCGGGCTACGTCAACATCCAGCATCTGCTCGACGGCGGGCTGACCGTCCGCGTCGCGCTGGCGCTGCTGATCGTCAAGGCGGTGGTGTGGCTGGTGGCGCTGGGCTCGGGAACCTCCGGCGGCGTGCTCGCCCCGCTGCTCATCCTGGGCGGCGCACTCGGCTTCCTGATCGGCGGTTTCCTGCCGGGTTCCGCCGGCTATTGGGCGATGCTGGGCATGGCCGGCATCATGAGCGGCGCGATGCGGGCGCCGCTGACCGGCGCGCTGTTCGCGGTCGAGCTGACGGGGCACTTCGAGGCGCTGCCGATCACGCTCGCGGCCTCGGGCGGCGCCTATGCGGTCAGCGTGCTGGTGATGCGCCGCTCGATCCTCACCGAGAAGATCGCGCGGCGCGGGCGGCACATCCTTCAGGAATATACCGTCGATCCGCTCGAATTTCTGCAGGCCGGCGATATCATGACGCGATCGCCCGCGACGCTCCCCGGCGCGATGCCGATCGGCGAGGCCGTCGCCTTCTTCACCGAGAAGGCGATCCACCGCAGCTATCCGGTCGTCGACGAGAACGATCGCTTGCTGGGGCTGGTATCGCGTAGCGACGCGCTGCGCTGGATGGACATCGACACGGAGGACGCGGCGAGCCTCGCCGACCTGCTGTCCGACGCGTCGCAACCCGCTGCCCATGCCGAGACGCCGATCGGCGCAGTCGCCGACATGATGGTCGAGACCGGAGTGGGCCGTATCCCGATCGTCGAGCGAAGCAGCGGCCGCATCGTCGGCATCCTCTCCCGGCATGATCTTCTGAAGGCGCGCAGCATACGCCGCCGCGACGAACTGACGCGCGAGCGTCTGCTCGTTTGATCGCGCTCTCTCTTCATCCGATCGAGTCAGCGCTTCGCGGGTGGAAAGCGGCTAGCGTGCTACGAAGCACCACCGCTCTAGCGAGCGGCATCGGGAGAGAGAAACGGATGACGAATCCCGCGGCGAACATGCCGACCTTGCTGATCATCGGCAGCGGCCCCGGACTTGCTCAGGCGATCGCGCGCCGCTTCGGGCGCGACGGCTGGCGCACCGTTCTTGCGGCGCGCAACGCGGAGCGGCTCGACGCCCGCGTCGCCGCGCTTCGGGAAGACGGGATCGAGGCCGTGGCGCAATCCGCCGACGCCGCCGATCCCGCCGCTCTTCAGCGCCTGGTGGATGGCGTGAGGGACAGGTTCGGCGCGATCGACCTGCTCGTCTACAACGCCGCGACGATCCGCTGGGCGAGCCTGCTCGAACAGCCCGCCGAAGAGATCGATGCGGATCTGATGGTCGGTGTCGGTGGCGCGATCGCCGCGGCGCAGGCGGCCGCCCGGCACATGATCGCGCGGGGCCATGGTACCATCCTGTTCACGGGCGGTGGTCTCGCGCTCGATCCGTGGCCCGGCTTCGTGACGCTCTCGGCGGCGAAGGCTGCGCTGCGGGCGGTGAGCGTCGCGCAGCGGAAGGATCCGGCGCTCGCGGCAATTAGGTTCGGCCACATCATCATCCACGGCGGAATCAACGAGACGACCGCACCGGGCATCGCCGACCGGTATGCCGAGCTTTATCGTGCTAGCGCCGGAGAGTGGGTGCCGGAGATCGAGCTCCACGTCTGATCGGCGGACGCAGGCGACCGGCCGCTCAGCCTGAAACGCTCACCAATGCCCGTGGCCGAACCGGCAGCGGCTCCGGCGGCAACCGGTTGGTGACGAGCCGGCCATCGACCAGCACCAGCTTGAGCGTCTCGTGCGGACGCTGCAGCAGCGTCAGGTCCGCGAGCGGATCACCATCGACGACGATCAGGTCGGCGAGCGCGCCGGGCGCGACGAGGCCGGTCCGGGCCGGTGCGTCGACCAGCAGCGCGCCGGCGTTGCGCGTTCCCCAAGCGAGCACGTCGGCCGGCGATAGCCCCTCGATCGCGCCGTAGAGCGGCAACTCGCGCGCGTAGCTGCCGGCCTCGTGCGGCAAGCTCCCGCCGGAATAGTCGTCGCCGAGCAGGATGCGGACGCCGGCGCGATGCGCCTTCGGCAGCATCTCGTAGAGATTGGCGTGGGCACGGGCGGTGGCACCGTCGGGATCGGGCGCTTTGTTATCGATCAGCATCTGCAGGAAGGCGAGGCTCGGCACCCAGAACGTACCGGCTTCGACCATCGCCGCGATGCACTCCTCGTCCGTTTCATCGCCATGATCGATCACGTCGATGCCGAGCTCGATGCATTCGAGGATCAAGTCCTTCTCGCAGACGTGCGCGCGCGTCTTGACGCCCCTGCCCTTTGCGGCCTCGACGATCGCGGCGATCTCGTCGCGCGCCATGTTGCGCGTGCCGCGATGCCCCGGGATGGCGTGGCCCGAGCTCGCGTAGAGCTTGATGATCTCGGCACCGTTGCGGATCTCCGTCCGCACGAGGCGGAGCAGCGCGTCGCGGCCGTCGGCGAACAGGTCGGTGCCCGGCTCGACCATCTGCTGCCACCATTTGCGACTGTCGTTATTGTCGCCGGTGGTGCCGATATGGTGGCTGCACGGGCGGATGCGGGGGCCGGGCACGATCTCCTCCTCGATCGCCATCTTGAGCTGCGCATCGATGTTGTGCGCGCAGGCGGCGCCGACATAGCCGGTGAAGCCGGTGTCGATCAGGGCGCGCGCGGCGCGGATCGCCAACGCCATCATCACGCCGGGCGGCCGCTCCTTGCCGAGCCGGTCGCCGGCGAGGAACTCGGCATAGGTGAACTTCGCGTTGTCCGGATGGAAATGGCAGCTGACCAGCCCCGGCAGCAGCGTCATGCCGTGAAGGTCGACGTCGTTCTCGGCCGTCGCGAGGCCGTCGTGCCGCGCCACCGACGCGATGAGATTGCCTTCGATCCGGACGTCGTGAAGCCCGGTGAGCATCGACGTGCCATCGAACAGGCGGCAGTTGCGCAACGTCAGCATGGCGGCATCCTCTTCTCCGCCGCCATCCTAGACGTTTTCGCCGCGACCATCGCCGCCCATCCTCTCGAGTCAGCTATTTATCGGGCTGCCCGGGTGGGATAGACAACGGTCGCAAGGGAGACGAGCAGCGGCCGACCTACCCGATCATGCGGACGCACGCGAGGCACCGGCAAGGCCCGCGCCGGACCTGGCTCGGCGCGTCGGCCGCGCGATCGACACCGCGATCCGCACAGGCGGGATGGCAGCGGGAGCGTTCCTCGGGCGCGAAGCGGATCTCATGGCGCGCTACGCGGTCAGCCGGCCGACGCTGCGCACCGCGATCCGCCAGCTGGAAGCGGCGAACCGCGTCGTCACGCGAAGCGGCGTCCACGGCGGCCTCTACGTCAAGGATGTGTCGGCGACGGCGGTGATGGCGCTCGCCTGGCATCTCGTGACGCTGCGGCAGCCGTTCCGCACCTTCTTCGCGTTGCACATGCCCTTCTTCGGCCATGCGGCGATGCTGGCGGCGCAGCGTGCCCCGGCGATCGCGCGGGACAGGATCGCCGAACTGCGCGACGAGATGCTCACAACGCCGCCGCGTGTCGCCTGCTTTCGCGAGGCGCGCCTGCAGCTGCGATCCGCGATCTTCGCGGCGACCGGCAATCCGGCGCTCGAGATCGTCGGCGCCGCGCTCAACCAGGCCTACGCCAAGATCCTGCGTGGCGAGCTCCATCTCGGCGATACCGAGGAGGAGAAAACGAGCCGGGTACAGGCCGCGGAAGGGTTGATCGTCTCGGCCATATTGTCGGGCGACGTGGATGCGACGGCACGCGCTTGCCGTCGCGGCGCGGAAATCGAGATTGAAATCACTGAGGAGACGGTGCGCGCCGGCATGATCTCCGCACGCGCCGTTCCGCGCACGCTGTTCGCGCTCGTCCGCGATGGCAAGCGGCCGGACAAGCTCGCCGAGCACATGGCGCGCGCGTTGCTGAGGGAACTCGATGTGCGGCAGGCGCCGCCGGGGGCCCCGATCGGATCGATACCGGCGCTCGCGACACGCTTCGGCGTCAGCTACGACATCTGCCGCGAGGCGATGGGATTGCTCGCCAGCCATGGCGTCGTCACCGTCCGCCGCGGACGGGGTGGCGGGGTCCATGCGGGGCGGCCGACGATCGCCGGCTTCGCGCACGTCGTGCGCCGCGATCTCGTGGCAAAAGCCGGCATCGAGCAGCTCTCGGAGGTGCACACGCTCCTGATGCGCATTCGGGACGACCTGACCGTGAGCGCCGCGCCTCCCGACGAGAGCGCGTCGACCGTCGCCTTTTTCGATGAGATGCTCGCGCTCCTCGCGGACTGCACGTCGTCGGCCGCCGTCGGCGGCTGAGCCGGCCCACGTCGTCAAGCCCGGCTTAAGCGTGGCAAAGGCGAACTTGTATTGACCGCCAATTCCCTACTGTGAGACTAGGGAACTGCCGAGGACATTGTCGATCCTCGAGCGGCAACAGCCACACAGACCCGCGGCTTTTGATGGGAGGCAGCTTGCTCCGCGTCACCAACGGCTAAAGCGCACGACCGTCCGGCAAGGAGTCAGCCGGGCATCGTGTTCCCGATGACGGAGGAACGACGATGAAGCCAGCAGACGATCACCGCGCGGCCTAGCCGCCGCCGAGACATCATCTTGAGGACATCGCGAGCGGCCGCAGCCGCCGCAACGGACGGCGATGTGCGCCGCCCGCAGGGGGACACATGACTCGAACGAACACGACCCGAACGAACGATGCGCGATACCGTCTTCACCTGCTCGCAACCGCCGCGGCCTTCGGGCTCGTCGCCGCCCCTGCGTTGGCGGAGGACAAGGCCGCCGCGGACACATCGGCACCGGCACCGGCCGCATCGGCGGCCGGTGCCGCCCCGACGGCGCTGGCGATGAACGATCTCGGCAGCGACATCGTCGTCACCGCGCGTCGTCGCGAGGAGAAGGCGCAGGACGTGCCGATCGCGCTCAGCGTCGTCGGCGAGAAGACGCTCGAGAGGACCGGCAACTTCACGCTCGGCCAGATCCAGCAGCTCGTCCCGTCGCTGCAGGTGTTCAGCTTCAACCCGCGCAACACCAACATCAACATCCGCGGGCTCGGCTCCAACGTCGCGCTCACCAACGACGGGCTGGAGAACGGCGTCGGCGTCTATGTCGACAACGTCTATTACGGCCGGCCCGGCCAGTCGCAGTTCGACCTCGTCGATCTCGACCATGTCGAGGTGCTGCGCGGGCCGCAGGGCACGCTGTTCGGCAAGAACACCACCGCGGGCGCGATCAACATCAGCAGCCGGCTGCCGAGCTTCGCGCCCGATTTCTACGGCGAAGCGTCGGTCGGCAACTACGGCTATTATCAGCTGCGCGCCTCGGTTTCGGCGCCGCTCGTCGGCGACAAGATCGCCTTCCGGCTCAGCGCCGCGCGGACGAGCCACGACGGCTATATCGACAACGTCCTCACCGGCGGCGACGCGCAGGACTATCACAACACCTCGGTGCGTGGGCAGCTGCTGCTGAAGCCGAGCGAACGGCTCAGCATCCGCCTTATCGGCGACTATGCGCGCCAGACCGCCGCCTGCTGCATCAACCTGCCGGCCGGCACCTTCACCAGCTACACCGACGGTGTCGCCGTTCCGAACAACTATTTCGCGCGCATCGCACGCGCCGGCTACACGCCGGTCACCCTCGACGCCTTCGCGCGTAAGACCGACGCCAACTCGAACTATCAGGCGAACATGCGCAGCTACGGCGTCTCGGGCCAGCTCGACTGGGACCTTGGACGGGCGACGCTGACCGCGATCAGCGCCTATCGCTGGTGGGATTGGGATCCGGCAAACGACATCGACAGCAGCGCGCTCTCGATCAACACGCTCGCGCAGACGGCGGATCGCCAGCGCCAGTTCAGCCAGGAGGTCCGCCTCGCCTCGAACGGGCACAACCGCTTCGACTGGGTGATCGGCGCCTATTATTTCTGGCAGATCGTCCGCGGCTACACGGACATCGGCTACGGCTCGGATGCGCCGCTCTGGTATCGCCCGCCCACCTCGCCGATCCCGCTCGCGACCTGGCAGACCGCGCTCAACGGCTTCAGCGCGCACTCCTATTCCAATCCCAAGACCAACAGCTACGCGGCCTTCGGCCAGACGACGTGGCACGCGACCGACGCGCTCAGCCTGACGGCAGGGCTTCGCTACACGCATGAAGACAAGACCGGTCTGTTCAATCAGGTCTGGACCGGCGGCGCGGACACCACGGGCAACGCGGCCGCAATCGCCATCCGCAACAGCTTCAACCCGGTCATCGCCTACGGTGCCAGCCGCCACGACGACAGCGTCTCAGGCACCGCCAACCTCTCCTACAAGATCGATCGCGACGTCCTCGTCTATGCGAGCTACTCGCGCGGCGGGAAATCGGGCGGGCTCAACCTCCAGTCCTTTCCGATCGGCGTGACGGTGCCGCGCACGGTCGCGCCGGAGAAGGTCGATGCCTATGAGATCGGCCTCAAGAGCCAGTTCCTCGACCGCCGCTTGACGCTCAACCTCGCCGGCTTCTGGACCAACGTCGCCAACTATCAGAGCGCGGTGACGACGCTCACCAATCTCGGCACCTATCTTCAGTACATCCAGAATGTCGGCCGCGTCCGTGCCCGCGGCGCCGAGCTCGACACCCAGCTCGATATCACCCGGCGCATCTCGATCTCGGGCGCGCTGTCCTACGTCGACGCCAAGTATCGCAACTATCGCGATGCCCCGGCGCCGGTGGAGCAGGATCCGGCGCTCGGCGCCACGGTTGACCTCACCGGCCGCCAGATCGCCGGCGCGCCGAAGTTCACCTATAGCCTCGGCGCCGATGCCTCGCAGCCGCTCGGCGCCGGGTTGGGCGGCGATCTCGAGCTCTACGAGCATGCCGACTATGCGCACCGCTCGAGCTTCTTCACCGCCGTCTCGAACTCGATCTACTCGCGCGTGCCGGCTTACGGCCTGCTCAACCTGCGCATCGGCGTGCGCACCGCGAACGGGCGCTGGGACATCTCGGTCTGGGCCCGCAACCTTGCCGACAAGGACTATTTCCAGACGCTCACGCCGAACAATCTCGGCCTGATCACGGCGATCACCGGCGATCCCCGCACCTTCGGCGCGACGCTGCGCACCAAATTCTGAGGAGGCGAGCCATGGCGACGACCTTTCCTGCATTCGCATCGCCAGCGCGGCCATCGGCAGCCCGGGCGGGAACGGGCGCCGCAAGGCTCGCCGCCTTCTCGACGCTGATGATCCCGATCTACGCCGCGCAGATGCCGATCGGGGTCTATCTGCCCGCGATCTATGCGCAGCATTACGGCATCTCGCTGGCGCTCCTCGGGACGATCTTCCTGATCGCCAAGACCTGGGGCGCGTTCGCCGACCCGCTGATCGGCGCGCTCAGCGACCGGACCCGGAGCCGCTTCGGCCGGCGCAAGCCCTGGATCGTCGCGGGCGCGGCGATCTTCGGGCTCTCCGGCGTTGCGCTGTTCTTCCCGCCGAACCCGGTTCCGCCGATCGAGGTCGGGCTGGCGCTGTTCGGCTTCTATCTCGGCTGGTCGATGCTCTGGATACCCTATCTCGCCTGGGCGGGCGAGCTCTCGGCGGACTATCACGAGCGCACCCGCGTCGCGACCTACCAGAATGTCATCGGCGCAGCCTCGCTGCTGCTCGTGCTGCTGCTGCCGACGATCGTCGACCAGCTGCGTCCGAGCGACGCTACGCTCAAGCTCGGTGCGATGGGCGGAGTGATCCTGCTCAGCCTGGTGCCGTCACTGCTGCTGACGCTGGGCGCCTATGATGAACCGGCCGCCCCGCGCACGCCGGCACGGCGGCCGGCGCTGCTCGCCGCCTTCGGCATCGTCCTGCGTGACGGCCTGCTGATGCGCGTGCTGCTCTCGGATTTCGCGGTGACGCTCGGGCAGAACATCCGCGGAACGCTCTTCGTGTTCTTCGTGAGCAGCTATATGGGCCTGCCGCGCTGGGCGAGCGGACTCTTCCTGTTCCAGTTCGCGTTCGGCATCGTCGCCGGCCCGATCTGGATGCGGATCGCCCAGCGCCTCGGCAAGCATCGCACCGCCGTGCTCGGCGAACTGCTGCAGGTCGCGATCAATCTTGGGCTGCTGCTGGTGGTGCCGGGTCGGCTGCCGCTGCTGCTCGCACTGACCTTCGCGCAAGGGCTGGCGCAGGGCTCCGGCAACCTGATGCTGCGCGCGATGGTCGCCGACGTCGCCGATCGCCATCGGCTGGAGTCCGGTCAGGACCGCACCGCACTGTTCTTCTCGGTGTTCAGCATCTCGATGAAGGCGGCGATGGCGGTCGCGGTCGGAATCGCGCTGCCGCTCGTCGCCTGGTTGGGCTTCGATCCCGCCGCCGCCCACAACAGCCCGCCTGCGTTGCGGGCGTTGCTGCTCGTCTTCACGCTCGGGCCCGCGCTCGCGCATCTCGTCTCGGCCGCGCTCGTGGCCGGCTTCCCGCTCGACGAGGCCACCCACGCCGACATTCGCCGCGCGCTCGACGCCGAGGCGCCCGCGACCCGTTTTTGATCCCCGCCGGAAGAGGAGAACTGGCCATGACTGCCCTACACCAACGTTTCATCAACGAACGCGAGGCGGAGAGCCCGCTCGATATCGCGCCCGTCGCCGGCCGCATCGGCGCCGAGGTCCGCGGCGTCGCGCTCGGCGGCGATCTCGACCGGATCACGATCGCCGCGATCCGCGCCGCGCTCGTCCGCCACAAGGTGCTGTTCTTCCGCGACCAGCAGCTTGACGACGCAGGCCAGGAAGCCTTTGCCGCCAAGCTCGGCACCCCGATCGCGCATCCCACCATCCCGGTGCCGGACGGCACCAACTATGTCCTCGAGCTCGACTCGCGCGAGGGCTACGCCGCCTCGAGCTGGCACACCGACGTCACCTTCGTGCCCGCCTATCCCGAAGCCTCGATCCTGCGCGCGATCGAGATCCCGGAAGCCGGCGGCGACACCGTCTGGGCGAATACCGCATCCGCCTACGAGGAACTGCCCGAGCCGCTGAAGCTGCTCGTCGATGGCCTTCGCGCCGTCCATACCAACCTCTACGATTACGCCGGCACCTTCGGACCAAAGGAGGCGGAGTATATCGCCAAGCACCGGACCGTCTTCGCCTCGACCGTCTACGAGACCGAGCACCCCGTGG
Organism: Sphingomonadaceae bacterium; assembly: GCA_019239915.1. Taxonomy (GTDB): domain Bacteria; phylum Pseudomonadota; class Alphaproteobacteria; order Sphingomonadales; family Sphingomonadaceae; genus Solisphingomonas. Next base: position 22,625 of record JAFAZF010000071.1, on the reverse strand, counting down.
TGCGCGTTCATCCGGAGAGCGGCGAGCGCGCGCTCGTCGTCGGTCACTTCGTCAAGAACTTCGTCGGCCTGAACAGCGCGGACTCGCAGCGGCTGCTGGGCATTCTCCAGGATCACATCACCAAACCGGAGAACGTCGTGCGCTGGCGCTGGCGTGCCGGCGACGTGGCGATCTGGGACAATCGCGCGACGCAGCATCGCGCCGTCGCCGATTTCGGCTTGCAGCGCCGCAACCTGCGCCGAGTGACGATCGCCGGCACGGTGCCGGTCGGCATCGACGGTTCCGGCAGCCGTCAACTGAAGCCTGCGCCGCAGCCCGAGGCGATCGCCGCCGAGTGACGATCAACGGAGGGCGCCCTTCTCACGGCGCCCTCCTTCTTTCCGGAGACCCTCAATGGCCGAAAGCGCGGCATCGGGCGGCAATCGCCCCAACTTCCTCGTCATCGTCGTCGACGACATGGGTTTCTCCGATCTCGGCGCGTTCGGTTCCGAGATCGAGACGCCGCATCTCGACGCGCTCGCGACCGCAGGCGCGCGGCTGACGGACTTCCACTCCGCGCCGGCCTGCTCGCCGACGCGTGCGATGCTGATGACAGGCACCGATCATCACCTCGCCGGGATCGGCTCGATGATCGAGTGCGTGTATCCGGCCTTCGAAGGTGCGCCGGGCTACGAGGGCTATCTCAACGATCGCGTCGTGACCGTCGCCGAACTGCTGCAGGAGGGCGGCTACCGCACCATCCTTTCGGGCAAGTGGCACCTCGGCGACACACTCGAGCGAATCCCCGCGGCGCGCGGCTTCGAACGCTCCTTCACGCTGCTGCCCGGCGGCGCCGACCATTTTGGCCTCGACGGCCTCGTCGCGGGCGCTCCGCGCAAGCCGATCTACGCCGAGGATTGGGATTACGTCACCGAGCTGCCGCCCGACTTCTACTCGTCGGATTATTTCACCACGCGGCTGATCGAATTCCTTGGTGAGAAGCCCGACGACGACCGCCCCTTCTTCGCCTACCTCGCCTACTCCGCACCGCATTGGCCGCTGCAGGCGCCGGACGCCGAGATCGCGAAATATCGCGGGCGCTACGACGACGGCCCGGACGCGCTGCGCGAGCGTCGCCTCGCCCGGCTCGTCGAGCTTGGTCTGATCTCGCCGGATACGGTGCCGCATCCGGTGGTGACCGACGCGCCGGCGTGGGACGCGCTGAGCCCAGAGCAGCGGACCGCATCGGCGCGCACCATGGAAGTCTACGCCGCGATGGTCGATCGCATCGACCAGAATGTCGGCCGCATCGTCGAGGAACTGAAGCGCACCGGCCGGTTCGACAATACCGTGATCGTGTTCCTGTCGGACAATGGCGCGGAAGGCGCGATCGTCGAGGCGATGCCGATCATCGGTCCGGTCTTCGCCAAGGCGATCGCCGAGCATTGCGACAACAGCCTCGATAATCTCGGCAAGCCCGGCTCCTACATCTGGTATGGCCCGCGCTGGGCGCAGGCGGCGACCGCGCCATCACGCTTGGTCAAGACCTTCACCACCGAGGGCGGCATCCGCGTGCCGGCCTTCATTCACTATCCGGCGGCGGCGCGCGGCGGCGCGATCTCCGACATCTTCTCGACCGCGATGGACGTGGCGCCGACGCTGCTGGATCTCGCCGACGTCCGCCATCCCGGCACCTGGTACAAGGGCCGCGAGATCTTCGAGCAGCGCGGCCGCTCGCTGCGGCCCTGGCTCGAAGGCCGTGCCGAGGCCGTGCATCCGCCGGGGACGAGCACGGGCTGGGAGCTGTTCGGCCGCCGCGCGATCCGCAAGGACGACTGGAAGGCGGTGTACGTCCCCGGCCGCGACGGCCAATCGCATTGGCAGCTCTACGATCTGTCGCGCGATCGCGGCGAGATCACCGATCTCGCCACCAGGCATCCCGAAATATTGGCAGAGCTGCTCGGCCTGTGGCGCGACTATGTCGGCGAGGTCGGGGTGATCGAGGAACCGATCAGCTTCTTCGATGCCGATCCGTCGCTCTGGGAAGCACCATGGCGGCCCAACCTGGTTGCGGACGCGAGGGCAGCCGCAGCGCAGCCTGCGGAATAGAAGCGAGGGGGGTGGGCGACGTCGCGACCGCCCTCCCGCCGCACGCATCCTATCCGATCGTCCTAATCAACCCGAGAGCGCTGGCGCGATCCGTCCTCGCCCCTAGATAGGGGCGATGCGCCTCCACTTTCCGAGCGGGTTCGATCCGCGTCTGCTGCTGCGTCCCCGGCGGCGCGGCATCGCCTCGGTCAATTCCGAGGTCCGCGACGGCATCGTGCCCGCCGCCGACGGCATCGCGCGAACGGTCGACCAGGGCGGCGGCGGCGCCAGCATCAACTATCGCACGGTCGCGTTGATCGTCGCCTGCGCGATGTTCATGGAAAATCTCGACGCGACCGTGCTGGCCACGGCGTTGCCGACGATGGCCCGCGATTTCGGCGTCCACGCGCCGGAGATGAGCGTCGCGCTCACGTCCTATCTGTTGGCGCTCGCGATGTTCATTCCGGCATCCGGTGCCGTCGCCGATCGCTTCGGCGCCAAGAACGTATTTCGCGCGGCGATCGGGCTGTTCATGACCGGATCGCTCGCCTGTGGGCTGGCGCCCAACCTCCCGCTGATGACGCTCGCGCGCTTCGCCCAGGGCATCGGCGGTGCGATGATGATGCCGGTGGGGCGGCTGGTGCTGCTCCGCTCGGTCGCCAAGCGCGACATGGTCTCGGCGATGTCCTGGCTGATCATGCCGGCCCTGATCGGTCCGATCGTCGGTCCGCCGGTCGGCGGTCTGATCGTCACCTACCTCGATTGGCGCTGGATCTTCTGGCTCAATCTGCCGATCGGCCTGATCGGCATCGTGCTCGTCGGCCGCTTCATCGCCGACATTCGCGAGCCATCGACGGCGCGGTTCGACCGGTCCGGCTTCCTGCTCTCCGCAATCGCGCTGGGTTGCCTGCTCTCCGGCTTCGAAGCGGCAAGCCGCGCCAGCGCCGCGCGGCTCGCGGGCCCGCTGATCGCCATCGGCGTCGTCGCCGGATGGCTCTATCTGCGTCATGCCCGGCGCGCGGAGCACCCGATCCTTGATGTCTCGCTGATGCGCGTTCCGACCTTCCGGCTCTCGGTGATCGGCGGCTCGCTGACGCGCATTACGCAAGGCGCGCAGCCCTTCCTGCTGCCGCTGATGATGCAGCTGGGGTTCGGACTGTCGCCGGCGCAGAGCGGGGTGATGACGGTCAGCGGCGCGATCGGCTCGTTCGGCATGAAGCCGGTCGCGCGGCGGCTGCTGCGCGCGCTCGGCTTCCGCACCAGTCTTGTCGTGATGGGCGTGCTCGCGACGCTGGCTTATGCGAGCTGCGGCCTGTTTCGGCCGGGTTGGCCGCTCGCGGGCGTGTTCGCGGTGCTGGTGCTTTCGGGCTTCCTTATGTCTTTCCAGTTCACCGCCTACAACACCATCGCCTATGACGAGATCGGCAAGGAGCGGATGAGCGCGGCGACGAGTTTCTACTCGACCTTCCAGCAGCTCATGCTCTCGCTCGGCATCTGTCTCGGTGCGACCGCGCTGCACGTGTCGATGGTCGCGCATCACCGTCCCGAGCCTGTCTTCGGCGATTTCTCTGTGGCTTTCTGGACGGTGACCGCGATCTCGCTTCTGGCGGTGCCGGTGAACGCCCGGTTTCACCCCAACGCCGGCGCGGAGATGAGCGGCCGCTCGAGCTGACCGGCGATGGCCGCTACGGCAAGGCGGGAGCCTTGTTGCTAGCTCGCCCATTGCTGCCGACCGTGCGGTGCTCACGGTCGCCTGCTGACGGCATCGCCCAGCGCTAGCGGGGAATTTGCCAGGCGATCCGATCGGTGGTGGTGGACTCGGTCGCCGCACCGCCGGCGTCGCGCGCCGGCGTGAAGCGAGCGCGCCGCGCGTAAAGCCGGCAGGTCGCTTCGTCCAGCGATGCGTGGCCGCTCGATACCGCGATCGCGCAGTCGGATACGTGGCCGTCGGTGCCGATGCGCGCGCGGATGGTCACCGTACCCTCGTCACCTTGGCGGAGCGCTGCGGAGGGATAGTCCTCGCTCGTGATCCACCCCGTCTTGTCGCCGCGAGGCCTCGCTGCGGCCGCGAGCGAAGTCGGCGGCACCGTCCAGACCTCCGTTCGCGGCCCCGGATCGGCGGACGTGCTGTCCGTGAGCGGGCCCGTATCGATCGGCGACAGCCTCGAAAGGTCGATGGTGATCGGCGGCAAAATTGGCGGCACGGTCTGCGTGGGGGCGCGCGGCGTTTTCGGAAGCGGCTGCGGATGCGGCGGTGGTGGTGGCGGGTCCGCCGCCACCGGATAGGTCAGCAACGGCGGATCGACACGGTGGATAACCGTTGCGGCGAGACCGCTGATCAGCGCGTAGCCGATTGCTACGTGAACGATTGCCACAGCGGTGAGGGAAGGAAGCTTCGAACGGGCATGATCATCGACATAGGCCATGACGCATCACCTTATCAGGTGCGTCATGGCGCAGACTTCGCGTCACGACGCGCTCTCCAGATCATGAGCGTCTCATGACTTGACCGTTCCAGCAAGTTGAAAAGTTGTAGATCGACCTCTGCCCGATCAATTTAGAACATGGCATGTACTTAGATTGAGCATAGATACAATGTGCCGGATCAACGTTGGAGCGACCCAAACAGTAAGCGGATCCATCGTGACAGTAACGTCAGTCGCGCAGCGGCTCGACGCGCCACGCTCCATCGCGGCTTAGGACCCGGATCTCTACCATCGCACCGCCGGCGCGATCGAGCCCGGCGGCGTCGACGGCCGCGCGCAGCGCTCCCGCCTCGGTGGCAAAGAGGTAGCGGCGATCGTCGATAAGGACCGCCCAGCGATCGTCTTCGGGCACGACGAAATACAGCAAGGTACGGACAACCATGGCGCGTCTTTGTGCGCAAGATTGCCGCGCCGCACGAGCGGGCAAAGGCTCCGATGTGGAGGCTTCGCCTCTGCCTTGCCGCATGCGTGACGCCGGTCCGACGCTGGACGGAGCCGCCCGATCAATCCACGATGGGGTGGCCGGCAAACACGGCCAGTTGATTCGCGAACGCGCGCTTGCAGGCGGGCCACGCCTCGCCACGTGCCACACAGCCGGCGAGTTTTGGATAATCCGAGACCATTCCCGATTCTTCGAGCCGGCGCAGCACGGTCACCATCAGCAAGTCGCCCGCGCTGAACGCCCCATCGATCCACTCGCCATCGCGGAGCCGATCGGCCAGCGCGCGCAGCAGATCGCGAATGCGCTGCTCCAGCATCGGCAGCCGCTCCTTGTGCCAAGATTTGTCGCCCTCCAGGAGCACGGCGGCTTCACGCTCGACGATCGCCGGCTCGACGGTGTTGAGCGCGGCGAACATCCAGGCGATCGCGCGAGCGCGACCATTCGCATCGACGGGCAACAAGCCGTGGCGTTCGGCGATGTGGAAGACGATGGCCCCTGACTCGAAAAGCGCGAGATCGCCGTCCTGATAGGTCGGGATCTGTCCGAAAGGATCAAGTGCGCGGTGCGCTGGCTGCTTGATCGCGGCAAATGAAAGCAGGCGAACCGCTTAGGATTGGCCCACCTCCTCAAGCGCCAGCGGACCCGCATGTCGCGCGCCAGCCCGCGGCCGCGATCCGGCGATCGCGCGAAGGCGGTGATCACGATTGTCATGTGGCGCCGACCTGAGCCGGTCAACGCGTGGCGGAGAGGGTGCAATGTTCTCTCCGCCACATCAATGACTTAGCCCCCGAAACGGGTGCTGTGCCCAAGGCACGCGCGCAGACGCGCTGAGCCGGGGCACATTCCGCCACACGAAATCGAACCCACGGCGCTGTGCCACGGCGCTGTGCCATGGAGATTATCACATGATCGTCGTCAAAGCCGAGCTGCACAGCGCAGTCACGGGCGAGATCACCAGCCTGGGAACCGTCGTCATCGACAACGTCGGCGGCAATCGAACCCGTGGCAACTATCGAGCCCGAGCGTTCCGCAAGGGTTCTGATTTCATCAAGGGACTGCTCCGCGGCCAGCAGACGAGGGAAGGCTCCGTCACGGATCCCGCCCGCCTCGCCGAACCCGTATGGTCTCTGATCCGCAAGGGCCTCGAGTCCATGGCCTTCTGAGCCAATTACCCAACACCCTTGGGGAGCCCGGAGGGCGACCCACATAAGGATACCTTATGTCACCTCGTGACTACCTCAGGCGCGAGCTTGAGCTGGAGGACGAGGCCCGCGGCCTAGGTGCCGTCCGATACCGACAGTCCCGCCCCATGCCTTGGAAGGATGAGGCGGCCGGCGTCGAGGAGGAAGCTAACCTCCCGCCGGGCCGACAGCTCCTTAAGCTGGTCGTCCTGCCCACGGCGGAAGCCATCCGCCAGTTCATCGCCGACGCCGATGCCGGTAAGGCCGGTCCCCGGCACACCGCAGTCTCCTTCTTCCGCGACCTCGACCCCGAGCAAGTCGCCTACCTGACGGCCCGCTCAGCGGTCAACTCGGCCGCCCAGATGCGCCGGCTCCAGTCCGCCGCGCTCGACGTCGCCGGGGCGATCATCGACCACATCGAGATGCTCGCCTTCCGCCGCACCGACCGCGCCCGCTACCAGGCCGTCGCCACCCAGGGCCGCCGCCGCCGTGCCAACCGGCACAGCCAGTCCGCCCTGCGGAAGTTGCTCGACGAGAAGGGCTCCCGCCTCAGCGTCAATCGCACGCAGCGGCTGCACGTCGGGCTCAAGGCCCTGGAGCTTCTCTCAGAGGCCACAGGGCTCTTCACGTCTGACCTCGAAGCGGCCGGCCATCGAACCGCTAGGCGGACCCTGCGGCTCACCGAGGGCGCCCAGGTCTGGCTCGACCGGCAGCACGCTCGCTGCGAGCTGCTCGAGCCCCTCCTGATGCCGATGATCGTCCGGCCCAAGCGCTGGCGGTCACCGTTCATCGGGGGCTATGTCAGCCGCCGGCCGGGCAACCGGCTGGTCAAGGCGGACGGCCAAGCCCAGCTCGAGGCGCTGCTCGAGGCCGACCTCACGCGCGTCTACGAGGCCGTAAACCACCTACAGGAGACGCCTTGGCGGATCAACCGCCGGGTGCTTGAGGTGATGCGGGCGGCCTGGGACGGCGGTGGCTCCCTGGGCGGGCTCCCGCCTCGTGAGGCCCTGCCTCTGCCACCCATGCCGGACCCCGAAGGTGACCAAGAGGTCTTCTCAAGGTGGAAGCGGGAGGCCGCCGAGACCTACGAGCAGAATGCGGCCATCGACTCCAAGCGCATCGCGGTCTCGCAGCGCCTCTGGATGGCGGCCAAGTTCGCCGACGAGGAGGCCATCTACTTCCCGCACGCGCTCGACTTCCGCGGCCGGGTCTACCCGATCCCGGCGTCCGCGCTGCACCCGCAGGCCGACGACACCGGCAAAGCTCTCCTAGAGTTCGCCGAGGGCGCCCCTCTCGGCAGCTCCGGCTCCCGCTGGCTGGCCATCCACATCGCCAACCTTTTTGGGGTCGACAAGGTCTCCTTCGAGGACCGCATAAATTGGACCCACGACCATGCCGCCCAGCTCATCGACTCCGCCCTCGACCCGCTCGACGGCGACCGCTTCTGGACGCAGGCCGACAGCCCCTACATGGCCCTCGCCGCCTGCTTCGAGTTCGCCGACATGCTCCGCGAGGGGCCGGACAGCGTCTCCCACCTGCCCATCCCGCTCGACGGGAGCAACTCCGGCTTGCAGCACTTCAGCGCGCTCCTGCGGGACCCCACGGGGGCCGCTGCGGTCAACCTGGTTCCGTCCGATAAGCCCGCCGACGTCTACGCCGAGGTCGCCCGCCTAGCTCAGGCCCAGGTGGACACCAGTGAGGACCCCAGGGCGGACCCGTGGCGGGGCGACAAGATCATCCGCAAGATCGCCAAGCGGCCGACGATGACGTTCGTCTATTCGGCCACCCGGTTCGGGATGCAGGACATGATCCTCCAGTCACTGAGTGAGATCGACCGCGAGCACGCCGAGCGCGGGCTGCCGCCGCATCTCGGGGGCGCGGACAACTACGACGCCGCCAACTACCTGAGCCATGTGCTGTATGGGGCCATATCGGAGGTCGTGTCCGCCGCTGCGCGGGCTATGCGGTGGCTTCGTGACGTCGCGAAGGTGGCCGCCGAGGCCAAGACCCCGATCCGCTGGACGACGCCCGACGGGCTCCCCATCGTGCAGGCCTACCGCGAGGCCTTCGGGCAGCGGGTCCAGGCCCACTGGCGGGGGCAGCTAGTCTCCCTGACGCTGAAGGTCAGTGAGGCGCTCGCCATGGAGCCCGGCTGGATACAGCGGGTGACCGTCACGCTGCCCGGTGGCGGCGCGCGGACCGCGACGCTGGCGGCCCTGCCGCGGTACGTCACCAAGAACGACAAGCCCCGGTCGGTCCCGTTGACCAAGACCCTGGTCGACGAGCTGCCTGCACTGGAGGCCCAGGCGGGCTGCGCGGAGAAGGCCAAGCGGTTCTTCCCCATGAAGCCCAGCCTCGCCTGGTATATGTGGGATCAGATCAGGCAGGACCTGAAGAAGCAGGGCGTGGATGTCGATGACGTCACCCTGCATACCCTGCGGCACGCGCCTAGCGCGCGGCGGCATGGATGTCGTTCGGCTCCGGGACTGGCTCGGCCACAGCGACATCAAGATCACGGCCGAGCGCTACCTTCACCTGATCCCCGCCGACCTGCTTGGCGGGCTGGACATCCTCGGATCGACTGGCGGGTTTGCGCCAACTCGATCCCCCGATGAAACCGATACCGCCGCCGAGGAAACTGTGCCGCACGGCGCAAAGCGTGCCACAAGCGGCATGGCACTCCTCAACTAAGCCTTTCTTTTTGCACGGGAATGATGGCGGAGAGGGTGGGATTCGAACCCACGGTGAGCTTGCACCCACAACGGTTTTCGAGACCGTCCCAATCGACCACTCTGGCACCTCTCCGCACGAGAAGACATGCACGCCGCGCGCCTTGCTAAAGGAGCGCCGGCTGGCCGGAGGGGCGCCCTTAGCCGAGGCAAGGAGCGTTGCCAAGCCGCCGCTGGCGTTGCGGGGATGCAACACGGAACTTGCCAGTGCTTGGGTGTTTCCTACATTAGTTGAACCATGGACGAGCATTCCGCCCTCCCCGCCATCATAGCTGCGGCGCCACTCGCGCCGCTGGTGACGCACGCGCGCTTCGCGATCGGCGATGTCGTGCGGCATCGGCTGCTGTCGTTTCGCGGCGTGATCTTCGATGTCGATCCGGTCTTCGCGAACAGCGACGAATGGTATGAGGCGATCCCCGAGGATATCCGGCCCGCCAAGGATCAGCCCTTCTATCATCTTCTCGCCGAAAACGCCGAGAGCAGCTACGTCGCCTATGTCAGTCAGCAGAACCTGGTTGCCGACGACAGCGAGGAACCGGTCGACCACCCCGCGATCGCCGGCCTGTTCGATGCCTATGCCGACGGCCGCTACCAGCTCCGGCGGGAGCATCGCCATTAGGTCTCTGCGCGGGCTAAAAACCTGCACCGGCATTGACAGCGGCACGCCGATCGCATAGCGGGCCGCTTCCCGCGCAGAACGGCGCCCTCGGGCCTGTCGCCGCGCGTCAAATTTCTGAAGAGAGCGCCATGTTCGCCATCGTCCGCACCGGCGGAAAGCAATATCGCGTCGCCGCCGGCGACAAGATCGTCGTCGAGAAGATCGCGGGCGAGGCCGGCGACACCGTGTCGCTCGGCGACGTGCTGCTCGCCGGCGAAGGCGGCAGCCTGCAGGATGTCGGCGGCCTTACCGTCTCGGCCGAGATCATCGCCCAGGCCAAGGGCGAAAAGGTGATCGTGTTCAAGAAGCGCCGTCGCCACAATTATCGCCGCCGCAACGGCCACCGCCAGCAGCACACGATCCTGCGCATCACGGCGATCGGAGCGGAGCAGGCCAAGGCGAAGAAGGCGAAGGCTCCGGCCGAAGCCGAAGCCGGCGCCTCCGCGGCCGCCGAAGCGTAAGGAGTTAGGGTCACATGGCACATAAGAAGGCGGGCGGCTCATCGCGCAACGGCCGCGACTCCGCAGGGCGTCGTCTCGGCGTCAAGAAGTTCGGTGGCGAGCAGGTGATCGGCGGCAACATCATCATCCGCCAGCGCGGCACCAAGGTCTATCCCGGTACCAACGTCGGCATGGGCAAGGATCACACGCTGTTCGCGCTCGAGGCAGGCCGCGTGGTGTTCCACCAGGGCAAGCTCGGCCGCAAATATGTGAGCGTGGCGGCGGAAGCCGCGGAATAAGGCGTCGCTGGAGACGCCGCACGGGCGTCTCGGCCGGATCAGGGAACTGGTTCATGAGGGAGACGGAGCACCCGTCTCCCTTTTAGATTCTCCCTCACAATGAAATCGTCGCGCGACTGCAACCAATCGGGGGCAGATGCGCGTTGTACCCCTCGAGGGAGAGGCAATTCCAATGTTCGCACGTACCGCGCGGCTGCTGCTGCGGCCTGCCTGGCGCGAGGATTCACCCGCGCTCCACCACGCGCTGACGGGTTTGGCTGCGCATGATCACGACACGCCGCTGACGATCGAGGATGTCGATGCGCTGATCGCGCGTGAGCAGGATCCACTGCGGCCGGAGCTGATGATCTTCGCGCGTACCTACGGCGCGCCGCGGCTCGTCGGCGGTATCGCGCTGGCCGGGCGCGAGAACACCGAGCTGCGCTTCTGGATCGCGCGGCCCTATTGGGGGCTCGGTTTCGCAACCGAGGCGGGCCATGCCGCGGTCGACATCGCGCGCGATACGCTGCGCCTGCCGAGCCTGCGCGCGCGCGTCGACGACAGCGGACTGGCCGCCGGCCGCGTGCTGCGCAAGCTCGGCTTCCGATCGGTCGGTGGCGGCGATCACCGCCTGCTTCTCGGTTTCGATGACGAGGCGATGGCGGCCTAGCAACGAACGCTTCCTCCGTTCGTGCCGCGCGCAATCGAGACACGTCCCTCGACTTCGCTCGGGACGAACGGGAACGACCGCAAGCTTGCGTTTGCCGACCGCTGCCTCATATCGCTGCGATGCATTTCCTCGACCAGGCAAAGATCTTCGTCCGCTCCGGCGCGGGCGGCCCCGGCGCGGTTTCGTTCCGCCGCGAGAAGTTCATCGAATATGGCGGGCCGGACGGCGGCAACGGCGGCAAGGGCGGTGACATCGTCTTCGAAGCGGTGCCCGGCCTGAACACGCTGATCGACTTCCGCTACACGCAACATTTTCGGGCCGAGCGCGGCAAGGGGGGCGCCGGGGCCAACCGCACCGGCCATGGCGGTGAGGATCTCGTGATCCACGTGCCGGTCGGCACGCAGGTGCTGTCCGACGACAAAGAAGTCGTGCTAGCCGACTTCACCGAGCCCGGCCAGCGCGTCGCGCTGCTGCGCGGCGGCGACGGTGGCCGCGGCAATGCCAGCTATAAGAGCTCCACCAATCGCGCGCCGCGCCAGCACGGGCCGGGATGGCCGGGCGAGGAAGCCTGGGTCTGGCTGCGGCTCAAGCTGCTTGCCGACGCCGGTCTCGTCGGGCTGCCGAATGCCGGCAAGTCGACCTTCATCAACGCCGTCACCAACGCGCAAGCCAAGGTCGGCGCCTATCCGTTCACAACCGTCCGCCCCCAACTCGGTGTCGTCAGCCGGCAGGGCCGCGAGTTCGTCGTCGCCGATATCCCCGGTCTGATCGAGGGCGCGGCCGACGGCGCCGGCATCGGCGATCGCTTCCTCGGCCATATCGAGCGCTGCCGCGTGCTTTTCCACCTCGTCGACGCGAGCGGTGAGGATCCGATCGACGCCTACCAGATCGTCCAGGGCGAGCTCGACGCCTATGGTGCAGGGTTGGTCGACAAGCCGCAGGTCGTCGCGCTCAGCAAGGTCGACGCGATCGACGCCAAGGCCGCCGCCAAGCTGCAGACGAAGCTTGCCAAGGCGAGCGGCGGCGAGGTGATGCTGCTGTCCGCGGCGAGTGGCGACGGCGTCGAGGCGGTCCTCGACCGCCTGGAGGCGGCGATCGGCCCGAAGGCGCCAGCGGCCGAAGAGAAAAGCGGCGACTGGTCGCCGCTATAATCTTCGCCGGTCTGTCGCGAGCGAAGTCGAAAGACGTGCCACGGATGCTGCCCCGCTTGGCACGCACTTTGACTTGGCTCGCTGCGAACGGTGGATTGGTGGACAGTGCCCATTGCATCGCGAGTCCGCGCCCGCGATAGAGGCGCCCCCATGGCCACCTCGCCCCATCCCGCCGATCGCTTCGCGCCTTCCGCCTGCCCGCGGCTCGTGGTCAAGATCGGTTCGGCGTTGCTCGTCGATGGCGAGGGTCATGTCCGCCGCGCCTGGCTCGAAACGGTCGTCGCCGACATCGCCGCGCGGCTCGCGCAAGGTCAGCGCATCGCGATCGTCTCCTCGGGCGCGATCGCGCTCGGCGCGAAGCGGCTCCAGCTCGCCGGCAACGGTCGCGCCAGCCTCGACGACGCGCAGGCCGCTGCCGCGGTCGGCCAGATCGCCCTCTCGCATTGCTGGGCGGAGCTGCTGCACGCGCAGGGGCTCAGCGCCGCGCAGATCCTCGTCACGCTCGACGATCTCGAGGATCGCCGGCGCTATCTCAACGCGATGGCGACGCTCGACAGGCTGCTGAGCCTCGGTGCCGTGCCGGTCATCAACGAGAATGACAGCGTCGCCACCACGGAGATCCGCTTCGGCGACAATGACCGCCTTGCCGCGCGCGTGGCCCAGGCGGCCGGCGCCCACGGCGTGATCCTGCTCTCCGACGTCGACGGTCTCTATACCGCCAATCCCGGCAACGATCCGAGCGCCGAGCTCGTCTCCGAGGTCGCGCGGATCGACGGGCGCATCCTCGCCATGGCCGACCGCGGCTCCGCCTCGGGAATGGGCTCGGGCGGCATGGTTTCGAAGCTCGAGGCGGCGCGGATCGCGAGCGCCGCAGGAGCCCACCTCGCCATCGCCAGCGGCCGGCGCGACCATCCCCTCACCGCCTTCGCCGCCGATGGCCGCGGCACCGTCTTCCTCGGCCGACGCTCGTCCTCGGCACGCAAGGTCTGGCTCGCCGGACGACTGGCTACGCGCGGCCGGATCGTGATCGACGCGGGTGCGGTTGCCGCGCTCGAGCAGGGGCGCAGCCTGCTGCCGGCTGGCGCGACCGACATCGACGGCCGCTTCGCGCGCGGCGACCTCGTCGAGATCGCCGGCCCCAACGGCCACGTCGTCGCCCGCGGGCTCGCCGAATATGATGCCGGCGAAGCCCGCGCGATCGCCGGTCGCCGGTCCGAGATGCTCCCCGAAATCCTCGGCTATGCGCCGCGCGCGGCGCTCGTCCATCGCGATCATATGGTGTTGTTGTGAGTCAGTTGCCCACGCTTGCGATCACCGGCGGCACCGGTTTCATCGGCCAGCATCTGCTGCGCCACGCCGCCGCCGCCGGGTTCGAGGTCCGCGCCTTGACGCGCAAACCGCAGCATCCCCGCCCCGGGCTTACCTGGATCGAGGGTTCGCTGGAGGATGCCGAAAGCCTCGCCCGCCTTGTCTCGCGGACCGAGGCGGTGATCCACGTCGCCGGCGCGATCAACGCGCCCAGCGCGCAGGCCTTCGAGGCGGCGAACGTCGCCGGCACGCTGGCGCTGGTCGAGGCGGCGCGCGGCGAAGGCGTGCAGCGTTTCGTCCATATCTCGTCGCTCGCGGCGCGCGAGCCGGAACTGTCCGCTTATGGCGCATCGAAGGCGCGCTCGGAGGCGATCGTCGCTGCCTCGCCGCTCGCCTGGTCGATCGTGCGGCCGCCGGCGGTCTATGGCGTCGGCGATCGCGAGATGCTCGAGCTGTTCCGCTTCGCGCGGCGCGGCGTCGTGCCGCTGCCGCCGCGCGGCCGGCTGTCGCTGATCGCGGTCGACGATCTCGTCCGGCTGTTCCTGATGCTCGCCGAGGCGCGCGACGAGGAGCCCGCCATCTACGAGCCTGACGACGGCCATCGCGGCGGCGTCAGCCACGCCGAGCTCGCGCGTGCGCTGGCGCTCGCGGTCGGCCGCAAACGCGTGGCGACCCCCGCCTTGCCGCGCTGGCTGCTCAAGCTGATCGGGCGGCTCGACATGTGGATTCGCGGCGAGAACGCCAAGCTGACGCCGGATCGCGTCGGATATTTCTGCCATCCCGACTGGACGTCGCGCGAGGACATGCAGCCGCCGCGCACGATCTGGCTGCCCGAGATCGGCCTCGACCGCGGTCTCAAGGACACGGCCGACTGGTATCGTGCCGCCAAGTGGCTCTGAGCTACAGGAAGCGCTGGCCGAGGAAGGTGAGAAAGCTGGCGGTCAGGCCCACCAGGAACACGCGATAGGCATAGCCCAGCAGCCGATACTTCTTGTGCGCGAGCACCTTGCCGTTCTGCCAGATATCGTCCGCCATCGTCCTGTAGACGCTTTCGTCGCTCTCCAGCGCATTCAGCACCCGCTCAATATAGTCTTCGCGATCGAGCTGCGCGAATGAGCCGAAGAAAAGCAGGTTCACCGGCCCTCCCCGCCGTGGCCCGATCGCCGGCAGGAGCAGCACGGCGAGCGCGGCGGCGAAGAAGGCAAAACCGCCCAGCACCAGCAGCGGCAATGGCGGACCGCCATTCTTCGCCTGCCCGATCGTGATCGTGAAGATCACGAACGTCGCCCCCATCAGGATCGAGGCCTTCTGGTCCGCCATCTGGCTGAGCTGATAGTGCGCCTGTTGCGTCGTGCGGACCATGTGGATGGCGTTCGCGGGAGCGGCGCGAGCCCTTGCTTCTTGTTTTTCCGTCACGATTCCCGTCTCCGCACCGTCATATTTCTCGCATGCCGCCGGATCGCTGCCAAGCGCGGCCTCGCCCGCGCCGCATTCGCTTGGCAAGGCCGCGATCCAGTGATTAAGGGACCGCCATGACGGACCGCGACGAGACTTTCGACAAGGTGGCGAGGCTGATCGCGCCCTTCAACAAGAAGGGCGTGACGGTGGCCGACGACACGACCTTCGCCGGCGATCTCGAATGGGACAGCCTCACCGTGATGGACTTCGTCGCCGGCATCGAGGACGAATTCGACATCCTCATCACGATGAACATGCAGGCCGAGATCGAGACCGTCGGCCAGCTCGTCGACGCGGTCGAGGAGCTGAGAGCGGGATGAGCCCGGCCCGGACATCCGGATATCCGTTCGCCCTGAGCGGAGGGCTGGGCGAAACCGAAGCCCGTAGTCGAAAGACAGGCGCATGGCCTTCGGCTGCGCTCAGGCCGAACGCCGGCGGGACTGATTTGCGATGAGCGACTCCCTCGAAACCGCGGACGACGCACCGCCGCCGCCGGAGGTCGACCGTCCGCGCGACCTGTTTTCGAAGTTCGATCCGTTGATCGCCGAGCGCGAGGCGCTGTTGGCGACCGGCGTGCGCGATCCGTTCGCGATCGTGATGGAGAAGGTGACCTCGCCGACCGAGGCGGTGATCCAGGGTCGCAAGACGATCCTGCTCGGCACCTACAATTATATGGGGATGACCTTCGATCCCGACGTCGTCGCGGCGGGCAAGAAGGCGCTCGATGAGTTCGGATCGGGCACCACCGGCAGCCGGGTGCTCAACGGCACCTACGATCCCCACCGGGACGTGGAGGCCGCGCTGCGCGACTTCTACGGCACCGAGCACGCGATCGTCTTCTCGACCGGCTATCAGGCCAATCTCGGCATGATCAGCACGCTCGCGGGCAAGGGCGACTACATCATCCTCGATGCCGACAGTCATGCCTCGATCTATGACGGCTGCTGGCTCGGCAATGCCGAGATCGTCCGCTTCCGCCATAACTCGGTCGAGGATCTCGACAGGCGGCTCGCACGCCTGCCGCGGGAAGCAGGGAAGCTCGTCGTACTCGAGGGAGTATACTCGATGCTCGGCGACGTCGCGCCGCTGCCCGAGATGATCGCTGCCGCCAAGAAGCACGGCGCGATGATCCTCGTCGACGAAGCGCACGGCATGGGTTTCTTCGGCGGGCATGGCCGCGGCGTCTATGAGGAGCAGGGCGTCGAGGATCAGGTCGATTTCGTCGTCGGAACGTTCTCTAAAAGTGTCGGAACGGTGGGCGGCTTCTGCGTTTCGAACCATCCCAAGTTCGAAGTCCTGCGCCTCGTCTGCCGCCCCTACGTCTTCACCGCCTCCTTGCCGCCCTCGGTCGTCGCCACCGCCGCGACCTCGATCCGCAAGCTGATGCACGCCGGTGCCAAGCGCGCGCACCTCTGGGAGAACAGCCGTCGGCTGCACCAGGGGCTACGCGAGCTCGGCTTCACTCTCGGAACGCAGGAAGCGCAGTCGGCGATCATCGCGGTCGTGCTGCCGAGCCAGGAGCAGGCGGTCAGTCTCTGGCAGGGCCTGCTCGAGCGTGGCCTCTATGTTAATCTCGCGCGCCCGCCAGCGACGCCCGCCGGCATGTTCCTGCTGCGCTGCTCGCTCTGCGCCGAGCATTCCAGCGAGCAGGTCGGCGAGATCCTGACGATGTTCGCGTCGGCGGGCCGCGCGACGGGCTGCATCGCCTGATAGACGCGACGGAGCGAATCGCGCTCATCTTTCGCTAACTGGTGCGAGCGCTTACTCTGCGATGGTATGACGGGGTCCGAGTGGGAGGGCAGCGGCCGGTCTTGGCGCGGCGGCATCGCACTGGGTGCGGCGCTGGTGCTCGCGCTCATGCTCATCGCACTGATCCTGCGCGTCTCGAACGCCGCCCATGCGCGCGATCAGGCGGCCAGTGCCGAACGCCATGCCTATAATGTCATGCTGCTGGTTCGCGGCGTCGGCGGCTCGATGGCCCGCTCGGAAGCCGCGCTCGGGCGCTTCATCCTCAACGGCGATCCCAATGTCGGCACCATCTATTATGATGAATGGGTCGATGCCGGCAGCCAGCTCGATCAGCTCAAGGCGCTGACCCACGACGATCCCGATCAGGCGCAACTCGTCGCCGGGCTGGACCTGCTCTACGATCAGCGTGGCGACGAGCTCGCCCAGGCGGCTGCCCAGGCGGCGCAGCGCAAGGGCTGGCAAGCGGTGAAGCTGTTCAGCCGCGCCGCAGAGTCGAACACGGTGCCCTCGATCACGCGCTCGCTCGTAGCGATCGAGCAAGGGCAGCGCCAGATCCTCGCTACGCGCGCGCAGCAATCGCAGGATCTCACCAGCGAGGCGAACAGCTTCGCCTATCTGCTCTCGCTCACCGGAATCGCGCTGGTCCTCGTCGCCGTCGGGCTCGGCTTCGCCACGGCTTATGCACTTGCCGAGCGCCGCCGGTCGGACGCGCTCGCCGACGAAGAGACGGGGCGCGCCTTCTCGCTCGAAAGCGCCGTCGCCGAGCGCACGCGCGAGCTTTCCCAGACGAACCGGCGCCTCGAAACGGAGATGGCCGAGCGCGCCGCCGCCGAGGCGCAGCTCCGTCAGGCGCAGAAGATGGATGCGGTCGGGCGGCTGACGGGCGGCATCGCGCACGACTTCAACAATATGCTCGCGGTCGTCGTCGGCGGCCTAGAGCTCGCGCGGCGGCGGCTCGAGAAGATGGGCGGCGGTGACGAGGTCACGCGGCAGATCGACAGCGCGATGGAGGGCGCCGAGCGCGCCGCCGCGCTTACCCGGCGCCTGCTCGGCTTCGCCCGTGCCGAACCGCTGTTGCCCGAAGGACTCGATCCCGCCGCGCTGATCGCGGGGATGCTCGACATGCTCGACCGCACGATCGGCGAGCGCGTCGAGATCGCGACCGAAGTCGCACCGGACGCGTGGTCGGTGTGGGTCGACAAGCATCAGCTTGAAAACGCGATCCTCAACCTCGCGGTGAATGCCCGCGATGCGATGGCCGGGCATGGCCGCTTGCTGATCGCGCTCGACAACCTCGCGCTCGATGATGGCGAAGTCGGCGATGCCGCCGCGGGCGACTATGTCCGCATCCGCGTGGAGGACGTTGGCGCCGGTATGAGCGCGGCGGTGCTCGAGCGCGTGTTCGAACCCTTCTTCACGACCAAGCCCGCCGGCCAGGGCACCGGCCTCGGGCTCAGCCAGATCTTCGGCTTCGTGCGCGAATCGCAGGGCGAAGTCGCGATCCGCTCGACCGAGGGCGTCGGCACCGCGGTCTCGCTCTACCTGCCGCGCTATGCGGGCGCGACGGCATCGGTCGACCCGATCGAGCCGCCGCTGCCCGCGAACGCCCCGACGGGCGAGCCGATCCTGCTCGTCGAGGACGATCCGCGCGTGCTCGCCGCGACTCGCGGCGCGCTCGAGGAACTCGGCCACCGCCCGGTCGCCTGCGAGAGCGGCACCGAAGCCCTCGCGCTGCTCGAAACGCGGCCTGATCTTCGGCTGATCGTCACCGACGTGGTGATGCCGGGCATGACCGGCCCGGAGCTGATCGCCGCCGTCCGGCTTCAGCGTCCCGACATCGGCGCGCTGTTCGTGAGCGGCTTCGTCGGCGAGGCGGGCGACGCCACGAACCTCGCGGGCGGCGAGCTGCTGCGCAAGCCGTTCACGATCGCGCAGCTCGGCCGCGCCGTCGGCGATGCGCTCGCGAAGCTCGACGCAGCGGCCGCCCCCGCTCCCGCTACTGCGCGGATCAGCGCACCGCGCCGCGCGCGACGAGCCGCGGCAGCAGGCTGATCGCGCCGAGGATCGGCCAGCGCCGCTGCCAAGGCTTGATCGCGATCGCGGTGCCGGCGTGGCGATTGATCTTCCAGGCGAGATAATCGATCCCGCCCGCGAACGTCGCGCTCGCCTTTGCGAGCCGCGCGAGCGTCAGCAGCTTGCCACGCCGCTGCGTGCGCCTCCACCAGCGGCGCGTGGCTTCAGGCGACATAAGCAGCTGGACGTGCGCCCGCGCCGCGACACCGAAGCGTTCGTAGCGCGCAGGATCTGAGTCGACGATCGAAGCTCCGCGTCCACCGCGCTCCGCGCGAAGTTCTGCCCGATAGGTCAGCGCGAAGCCCGTCTGCCAAACCGCGAGAGCATCCGGCTCCTGCAGCATTGGCAGTGTGTGCCCGAGCAGCGTCGGCGCGGCGCTGGCGACGGCCTGCACGGCGCGTTGCCGGGCAAGCTGGTCGCTGGCCCACACCAGCCGTGACGGTTGCGCAAAGCGCGCCCAGACGGAGACATCGGTCGCCTCCAAGCTGCACATCCGCGCAAAATCCGCCTCGCTCAGCACCGCAAATTTGGCGGCGAGCCCACCCTGTTGAAACGGGAAGACATTGGGCGGCAGCAGCCGGTTGGCACGCGCCAGCCAGCTTTTGCCATAGGCGGCATCATAGTCCGAGACGATCAGGTAGAAATCGAGCATGAGCCCGTCGAGCTCGGCTTCGCGCAGGCACGAACCGTAGAACAGCACCGCCCGCGAAGCCGCCCCATGCTGCGCAGCAATCGCCGCCGCCATCGCGGTCACGCGCGGATCGACGGGCAGCGCGAGCTCTTCGGCGACGAGGGCGGCGAGATCGTCCATCGAACGCCCTTACTCCGTTCGGGCTGAGCCTGTCGAAGCCCTGTTCTTCCTCTGTTGGCCAAGAAGGACGGCGCTTCGACAAGCTCAGCGCGAACGGGATCATTCCGAAAGTGTCACTCCCCCCACATCGCCTTGAGCTTGGCGAAGAAGCCCGTCGATTCGGGCGTCTCCTCGCCCGTCTCGAGCGAGCGGAATTCCTCGAGCAGTTCCTTCTGCCGCGCGGTCATCTTCGTTGGCGTCTCGACGTCGATCTGGAGGACGAGATCGCCATGGCCGCGTCCGTTCAGCACAGGCATGCCGGCGCCGCGCTGGCGAAGCTGCCGTCCGGACTGGATGCCGGCCGGAATGCGGATGCCGTGAACCTGCTTGTCGAGCCCCGGCACCTCGATCTCGCCGCCGAGCGCGGCGGTCGTGAAGGCGATGGGGATACGCGCGAACAGCGTCGTGCCTTCGCGTTCGAACACCGCGTGGCGCTTCAGGTGGATGAAGATGTAGAGATCGCCGGGCGGCCCGCCGCGCGCGCCCGCCTCGCCCTCGCCGGCGACGCGGATGCGTGTGCCCTCGTCGACGCCGGCGGGAATATGGACCTCCAGCCGCTTCTCCTTGTCGACCCGGCCCTCGCCGCGGCAGACTTCGCAGGGGCTCTCGATCACCTGGCCGGCGCCATGGCAGGTCGGGCAGGCGCGCTCGACGACGAAGAACCCCTGGCGCGCGCGAACCTGGCCGTGGCCGGCGCAGGTGCGGCACGTGGTCGCGCCGGTGCCGGCCTTGGCGCCGGAGCCATGGCAGGTGTCGCAGGCCGCCGCGACGTCGATCGCAAGCTCCTGCGTCTTGCCGTGGAACGCCTCCTCGAGGCTGAGCTCGAGATCGTAGCGAAGGTCGGCACCGCGACGGTTGGACTGGCGCCCCTGCCCGCGGCCGCCGCCCATGAACTCGCCGAACACGCTCTCGAAGATGTCGGAAAAGCCCTCGAACCCCTGCCCGCCGAAGCCGCCGGGGCCGCCGCCGTTTTGGAAGGCCGCCTTGCCGAAGCGATCGTAGGCGGCGCGCTTCTGCGGATCCTTCAGGCAGTCATAAGCCTCGCTGACCGCCTTGAACCGCTCCTCGGAAACCTTGCAGCCGGGGTTGCGATCGGGATGACATTCCATCGCGATGCGGCGATAGGCGGTCTTGAGCGTCTTGTCGTCCGCAGTCCGTTCGACCTGGAGCAGCTCGTAATAGTCAGTTTCGGCCATGAAGCCCCCCGGCTTCGCTTACTCTCCGGTCCCTTTCCGTCACCCCGGCGCAGGCCGGGGTCCAACTCCCACTGTGGAACTGGATACCGGCCTTCGCCGGTATGACGGGTAGAGACATCGGTCCGCTTACTTGTTGTCGTCGACTTCCGAGAATTCGGCGTCGACGACATCCTCGCCCGCGCCGGCCTCGGAGCCCTGCGCCGCGCCGGCGGCGCCGGCATTCGCCGCCTGCTCCTTCTCGTAGATCGCCTGACCGAGCTTCATCGCGACCTGCGCGAGCGCCTGCGCCTTGTCGGTCATCGTCTGCGGATCGCCGCTCTCGACCGCGGTCTTCGCCTCGGCGACCGCCGCCTCGATCTCGGACTTGAGCGACGCATCGACCTTGTCGCCATGCTCCTGGAGCTGGCGCTCGGTGGTGTGGATCAGGCTCTCGGCGTTGTTCTTCGCCTCGGCCGCCTCGCGACGCTTCTTGTCCTCCTCGGCGAACTTCTCGGCATCGCGCACCATCTGCTCGATGTCGTTGTCCGAGAGGCCACCGGAGGCCTGGATGCGGATCTGCTGCTCCTTGCCGGTGCCGCGATCCTTCGCCGAGACGTTGACGATGCCATTGGCGTCGATGTCGAACGTCACCTCGATCTGCGGCACGCCGCGCGGCGCCGGCGGGATGCCGATCAGGTCGAACTGGCCGAGCATCTTGTTGTCGGCGGCCATCTCGCGTTCGCCCTGGAAGACCCGGATCGTCACCGCGTTCTGATTATCGTCGGCGGTCGAATAGACCTGGCTCTTCTTGGTCGGGATCGTCGTGTTGCGGTCGATCATGCGCGTGAACACGCCGCCCAGCGTCTCGATGCCGAGCGACAGCGGGGTCACGTCAAGCAGCAGCACGTCCTTGACGTCGCCCTGCAGCACGCCGGCCTGGATCGCCGCGCCGATCGCGACGACCTCGTCCGGGTTGACGCCGGTGTGCGGATCCTTGCCGAAAAACTGCTTCACGACTTCGCGCACCTTGGGCATGCGCGTCATGCCGCCGACGAGGACGACCTCGTGGATGTCGGCGGCCTTCAGCCCCGCATCGGCGAGCGCCTTCTTACAGGGATCGAGCGTGCGCTGGATCAGGCTTTCGACGAGGCGCTCGAGATCCGAGCGGCTGATCGCCTTGACGAGGTGCTTCGGGCCGTTCTGGTCGGCGGTGATGAACGGCAGGTTGACCTCCGTGGTCTGCGCCGAGCTCAGCTCGATCTTGGCCTTTTCGGCCGCCTCCTTGAGCCGCTGCAGCGCGAGCCGGTCCGAGCGCAGGTCGATGCCTTCCTGCTTCTTGAACTCGTCGGCCAGATACTCGACGATCTTGGCGTCGAAATCCTCGCCGCCGAGGAAGGTATCGCCGTTAGTCGACTTCACCTCGAACACGCCGTCACCGACCTCGAGCACCGAGATGTCGAACGTGCCGCCGCCGAGATCGTAGACGGCGATCGTCTTGTTCTCGTTCTTCTCGAGGCCATAGGCGAGCGCCGCCGCGGTCGGCTCGTTGATGATACGGAGCACCTCGAGCCCGGCGATCTGGCCGGCATCCTTGGTCGCCTGGCGCTGCGCGTCGTTGAAATAAGCCGGGACGGTGATCACCGCCTGGGTGACCGGCTCGCCGAGATAGGCTTCCGCCGTCTCCTTCATCTTCTGGAGGATGAAGGCCGAGATCTGGGAGGGCGAATAATCCTTGCCGCCTGCCTGCACCCAGGCGTCGCCGTTCGCGCCCTTCACGATATGATAGGGGACGAGCTCGGTGTCCTTCTTGGTGATCGGATCGTCGAAGCGGCGGCCGATGAGGCGCTTCACCGCGAAGATCGTGCTGGTCGGGTTGGTGACCGCCTGGCGCTTGGCCGGCTGGCCGATGA
>JAFAZF010000006.1 GCA_019239915.1 Sphingomonadaceae bacterium | reverse complement strand
TCAGCGCGGCAGGAGCAGTGGAATGCTGTGGCTGCGTCCAGCGCCGACATGACGCTCGCCCGGAGCTAAGGCTGAACGCCCATGCCCGTTGGCTCAGGATCGCTGCCTTTCACACGGACGTGGCGGGAAGGCGCGTCTGCTCTTGAGAGGCTTGTCGTCACGCTGGTTCGGATTCGGGGGGTGATCGGAACTCCCGGGCAATTGCGCTCAGCTGGCCCAGCCGTTATTGGTCATAAGGACATAAGCATATCTTTATATCGTCAATCGCAGTTCCACCGCGACGCCACAGCCGAAGGATCGATCTCCGCGATGCGCAGCAACTATCTCTTCACGTCCGAGTCCGTCTCCGAAGGCCATCCCGACAAGGTCGCGGACCAGATCTCGGATGCGGTGGTGGATCTGTTTCTCTCGCGCGATCCGGTCGCGCGCGTCGCCTGCGAGACGATGGTGACGACGCAGCGCATCGTGCTCGCCGGCGAGGTTCGCTGCAACCAGGATAGCTTTCCCTCGCTCGACGAGATCGAGCAGGCTGCGCGCGCGACGGTGAAGCGCATCGGCTACGAGCAGCATGGCTTCCACTGGCAGACCGCCGACTTCGCCTGCCACCTGCACGGCCAGAGCGCGCACATTGCGCAGGGCGTCGACGAGGCCGGCAACAAGGATGAGGGCGCCGGTGACCAGGGCATCATGTTCGGCTTCGCCTGCGACGAGACGCCCGATCTCATGCCCGCGACGCTCTACTATTCGCACCGCATCCTCGAGCGGATGGCCGCCGATCGCCATGGCCGCAAGGTTGATTTCCTGGAGCCCGACGCCAAGAGCCAGGTGACGCTCAGGTTCGAGGACGGCAAGCCGACCGGCGCGACCGCGCTCGTCGTCGCGACGCAGCATTCGGGCGCGATCAGCAACGATGCGGGCCAGAAGCGCCTGCGCGATTATGTGCTGACCGTCTTCGAGGAGACGCTGCCCAACGGCTGGCTGCCGCAAGACGAGAGCCAGATCTACGTCAACCCGACCGGCCTGTTCGAGATCGGCGGCCCCGACGGCGATGCCGGCCTCACCGGCCGCAAGATCATCGTCGACACCTATGGCGGCGCGGCGCCGCATGGCGGCGGCGCCTTTTCGGGCAAGGATCCCACCAAGGTCGATCGTTCGGCGGCCTACATCTCGCGTTATCTCGCCAAGAACGTCGTCGCCGCGGGCCTGGCGACGCGCTGCACGATCCAGCTCAGCTACGCCATTGGCATCGCCGAGCCGCTCTCGCTCTATGTCGATACGCACGGCACCGGCACGGTCGACGAGGCGAAGATCGAGGCGGTGCTGCCCAAGCTCGTGCGGCTCACGCCCAAGGGCATCCGCACCCATCTCGGCATGAACAAGCCGATCTACGAGAAGACCGCCGCCTATGGCCATTTCGGCCGCAAGGCGGAGGGCGACCTCTTCACCTGGGAGCGCACTGATCTCGTCGACGCGCTGAAGGTCGAGCTCGCTTAAGCCGCGAGCACGCGATTGCTCCAGGCCTTCGCCGTGCTCCGGCGAAGGCCGGAGCTTGGGGGGGACGCCCGCGGCGCCTGCGGCCGCGGCGCCTGCGGCCGTGGCTCCTGCTTTGGCAGGAGCGCTCGGGGCGTAACCGGTCAGCTCTCGATCCAGCACTCCGCACCGTGCTGCGGCGAAGACCCCCGGATCGGCCCGGATCGGCACCGGTGAGGCCGGGCCGGATCATCGGGTCGTCGCGAGTGATCTATCCGCCATAGGCGCGGTGGAAGAAGATCGCGGTCGTCACCGCGGTCACCAGCAGCGTCCAGTCGCGCACGACCGCGGGCGGCAGGCGGCGGCCGACGAGCGCGCCGCAATAGCCGCCCGCCACCGCGCCGACGAGCATCGGCAGGCAGAGCGTCCAGCGCACCATGCCGCAGGCGATGAACACGATCGTCGCGGCGAAGTTGGCGGTGGCGAGCACGAGCGTGCGCGGCGCCGCCATGCGGTGCGGCTCGGCGCCGGCAAGCAAGCCCCAGGTCGCGGTCATCATCAGGCTGACGCCGCCGCCGAAATAGCCGCCATAGATGCCGAGCAGCACTTGCACCGCGAGCAGCGTCCGTCGCCCGATCGTCACGCGCGCACGCAGCCATCCCGACGCGCGCCTGCCGAAGGCGATGGCGAGGGTCGCGAGCAGCAGCAGCCAGGGGACGATGACGTCGAAGGCGTGTGTCGGCGTGTTGACGAGAAGGAGGCTGCCGACCGTGCCGCCGACGAAGCTGATTGCGACGAGCGTGCGGATGCGGATGCCGCCGAGAGGCTCCAGGCCGCCGCGGTAGGCCCAGGCGCTGGCAATCGCGCCCGGCTGCAGCGCGACGTTGCTGGTCGCGTTGGCGATCGTCGAGGCGAGGCCAATCCCGGTCAGTGTCGGCATGGTCACGAAGGTGCCGCCGCCCGCGAGCGCGTTCATCGTGCCACCGACGAGGCCCGCGCCGGCGGCGAGGAGGGGAGACGGGAGGGCGAAGCTCACGCCGATCCCTTACCGTTCCAAGAAACGAATGACATCCGTTCGCTTCGAGCGAAGGGTCGAGCCTGTCGAGACCCACAGTCGAGAATTCAGCGCCCGAGGCTGTTCTCGATAAGCTCGAACCGAACGGCGGAGGCTTCAATCGAGCGACTTCAGCCCAGCGCCGCCTGCTTTTCCTCGGCCAGCCGATCGAGCTCGGCGCGGCTCTTCTTCTCGGACGCGGTCTTGAGCTGACCGCAGGCGGCGTCGATGTCGCGGCCGCGCGGCGTGCGCACCGGTGCCGAGATGCCTGCCTCGAAGATGATGTTCGAGAAGGCGCGGACCCGCTCCGGCGTCGAACATTCGTAGGACGCGCCGGGCCACAGATTGAACGGGATCAGGTTGACCTTGGCGGGGAGGCGGTATTTGCGGATCAGGCGGACGAGCTCGCGCGCGTCCGCGTCGCTGTCGTTCTTGTCCTTCAGCATGACATATTCGAAGGTGATGCGGCGCGCGTTGTTCGCGCCAGGATAGTCGGCGCACGCCTGGAGCAGCGCTTCGATCCCATATTTGCGGTTCAAGGGCACGATCTCGTCGCGGATCTCCTTGGTCACCGCGTGCAGCGAGACGGCGAGGTTGACGCCGATCTCCGCGCCGGCTCGCGCCATCATCGGCACGACGCCTGAGGTGGAAAGCGTGATGCGGCGCTTGGAGAGCGCGAGCCCGTCGCCGTCCATGACGATGGCGAGCGCGTCGCGGACATTGTCGAAATTGTAGAGCGGCTCGCCCATGCCCATCATCACGATGTTGGTGAGCAGGCGCCCCTCGGGCTGGGACGGCCATTCGCCGAGCGCGTCGCGCGCCAGCATCACCTGGCCGACGATCTCGCCGGCGGTGAGGTTGCGGACCAGCCGCATCGTGCCGGTGTGGCAGAAGCGGCAGTTCAGCGTGCAGCCGACCTGACTGGACACACATAAGGTTCCCCGATCGGCGTCGGGGATGAAGACCATCTCGAAATCCTGGCCGTCTTCGGAACGAAGCAGCCATTTGCGCGTGCCATCCGTCGAGACCTGCGCCTCGACGACCTCCGGCCGGCCGACCACGAAGCGCTCGGCGAGCCAGGGATGCTGCGCCTTGGCGATATCGGTCATCGCGGTGAAATCGATGGCGCCGCGGTTGTAGATCCAGTGCCAGAGCTGCTTGGCGCGCAGCTTCGCCTGCTTCGGCTCGAGGCCCGCCGCCTCCAACGCCTCGCGGATCGCCGCACGCGAGAGCCCGACGAGATCGACGCGGCCATCGGCACGCACCGAAGGCGCACGCGGCACGGGCACCGGATCGACATGGCCGGGGATGGGCATCAGCACGTTCATGGAGACGCGCCACATAGTGGAAAGGGCGCTGGGATGCCAGTCTTCGCTCCTGGTTGCAGGGCAGGGGGCCTACCGCCCCCGACAATCCAGCGCCGCGGCATCAATCGCGCTGGCGGCGCCGCGCAGGCGATAGACGTCGGTGAATTCGCCGAGCGGGCCGATCGACTGGATGCTCATGCTGCTGCCGCTGCGCATCGCCGCGACGATATAAGCATCGGCGAGCCGGTCGTTGCCCCAAGCGTCAGGACCGCGCGCGGCGAGCACGAAGGTCGAATCGCCGACCGACAGCGTCACGCGTGCGTTGGCGCGCGCGATGCGGCTGAGGCGGACATGGACCTGGCGCGCGATCCCGCGCTTCGGCCAGAAGCTCACCGTCACGAACGGCTGATAGTTGCCGGTGGAGGGTTCGGCGGGCTCGGCGATCGCGTAGCAGACCGGCGCGCTGTCGCGGAACGCGCCCCAGTCGCCGAACACGGCGATGCGCTCGCGAGCGCTTGCCGGCGCGGCGGCCGCGATCAGGGCAAGTCCGCCGAGGATCAGGAATGCCTTGTGCCGCATCGGTACGCCTGATCGCCCAATCTGTGACCCAAAGGCAACAGAAAGCCGCGTTTAGGTGAGGTTCATGCAACAAGCCGCGCTTTGGATCACTGATGCGCGGCTCCCTCGTCCGGGGGCGACATGACGGAGTAAGTTCATGCGTTGCGTTGCTTATACCGCCGCCCTCGGGGCGGTTGCGCTTGCTGTCGGCCTCTCGGCGCCCGCTTCGGCGCAGGTCGGTGGCGGCTCGTTCACGGGTCTGCGCGTCGAGGGGCTCGCCGGCTGGGATCGCGTCCAGAACGACGGCCACAAGGATGGCGTCGCTTACGGCGTTGGTGCCGGCTACGACGTCCAGATGGGCCCCGCCGTCGTCGGCATCGAAGGCGAGGCGGACGGTTCCAGCACCAAGCAATGCGTCGGCAGCTTCACCGCCGCCGATCCGCGCATCTGCGCCAAGGCTGGCCGTGACCTCTATGTCGGCGGCCGCGTCGGCACCGTGCTCGCGCCGGGCACGCTGCTCTACGCCAAGGCCGGCTACACCAACGCCCGCGTCCGTCTCACCGGCGACGACGGCACCGGCACGACGACGCTCGATCATCGTGATCTCGATGGCGTACGCGTCGGCGCGGGCATCGAGCACGCGCTGTTCTCGCGCGCCTATGTGAAGGCGGAATATCGCTACTCGAACTATCAGGACCACTTCTCGCGCAATCAGGTCCTCGGCGGCTTCGGCGTAAGGTTCTGACGCGGCGGCAGCCGCGACATCCTGACGAAAGTCAGGATCTCGTGCGACGCGATCGCGTCGATCGAGTAAGATCCCGGCTTTCGCTGGGATGCCGGGAAGGGCCGGGGGGATCGCATCCCTCGGCCCTTTCAGTTCCTGTCGCCCGCGCTATAACGGCCGCCCATATCAGCGGGGACGACGATGAAGGCGACGATCGAGCGCGCGGCGCTGCTCAAGGGCTTGAGCCACGTGCAGTCAGCGGTCGAGCGCCGGAACACGATTCCTGTGCTCTCCAACGTGCTCATCGATGCCGCCGACGGCGGCCTCAAGCTGATGGCGACCGATCTCGATCTGCAGATCGTCGATACTGTCGCGGCGGCGATCGATCAGCCCGGCGGCACCACCGTTTCCGCGCACACGCTGTTCGATATCGTCCGCAAACTGCCCGAGGGTGCGCAGGTCCAGCTGACGGTTGCCGAGGGCAAGATGCTCGTCGTCGCCGGCCGCGCGCGGTTCAATCTCGCCACCCTGCCGCGCGACGATTTCCCGATCATCGCCGAGGGCGAGCTGCCGGTGCGCTTCGAATTGCCCGCCGCGACGCTGAAGCAGATCATCGACAAGACGCGCTTCGCGATCTCGACCGAGGAGACGCGCTACTATTTGAACGGCATCTTTCTCCACGTCGCCGGCGACGAGCTCAAGGCGGCGGCTACCGACGGGCATCGCCTCGCGCGCGTGACGCTCGAGAAGCCCGACGGCGCGGACGGCATGCCGGACATCATCGTGCCGCGGAAATGCGTCGGTGAGCTCCGCAAGCTGCTCGACGAGGTCGACGGATCGGTGGAGGTGTCGCTGTCGGCGACCAAGATCCGCTTCGGGCTGGGCTCGGCGGTGCTGACCTCGAAGCTGATCGACGGCACCTTTCCCGATTATAGCCGCGTCATCCCGACCGCGAACGACAAGCTGCTTCGGATCGACGCGCGCAGCCTCATGCAGGGCGTGGACCGCGTCGCCACGATCGCCAGCGAGAAGACGCGCGCGGTCAAGATGGCGCTCGATCGCGATCGCGTCACGCTGTCGGTGACCAGTCCCGAGAACGGCACGGCGGCCGAGGAGGTGCCGGGCGACTATCCGGCCCTACCGCTCGAGATCGGCTTCAACGCGCGCTATCTGCTCGATATCCTCGGCCAGATCGAGAGCGACGACGTCGAGGTTCATCTCGCCGACGCCGCCGCGCCGACGCTGATCCGCGAGAACGACAAGGCCGCCGCGCTCTACGTGCTGATGCCGATGCGGGTGTGAGCCGCGGATATCCGCCGACGAACGTTTCGCAACCTTAACCGCCGCTAAAGGTTCGGATCGCCGGGCGTTCAGCCGGCGTGGTGCAGGTGGCGCTCCCACAGAATCGGGAGGCCGACGATGCGACGCTCGGAAGGCATGCGGGGGAGACTGAACAAAGCCAGCGCGATGCTGGCGATCGCGGCGGTGCTGGGGCTCGCCGCGTGCAAGCCGGCCGCGAACCAGGCGCAGCTGGCGGACACCAGCGCTGCGAACGCGATGGGCAATGACAGCGCAGGCTTGCCGGCGCTGCCCGCGACGCTGCCGATGACCGCCGGGCCGGCCGCGCCGCTCCCCTATGCGCCACCGGTGAGCGCTTTGCCGCCGGCACCGCCCGCGCCGCTCGGCCGCGTTGCCGACCCCGCCGATGCCTATGCCTATGTCGATCGCGCGTACGGAACCAGCGAGGCGATCGGCTACGCGCCACCCGATTATGCGTTCGACTATGACGGCGCCCGGCCCTGGGCGTGGCAGACCGACGACGGCTCTTATGAATATGTCGAGCCGGTCGACGATGGCTATCGCTACTATTATTATGCACCGGGAGCCGACGAACCCTATTTCGTTCGCGATCCGCATTACAGCTACGGCTATGATCATGGCCGGCTCGTCGCTCTCTACGCAGCGACGGGGGCGCTGCTCGGTGGTGCGCTGCTCGCGGCGCATGCCGAGGATGCCGGGCGCTATTTTGCGCGCGGCCGCGATCTCCGCTCGGCCGCGCACGATCGTCATCAGCCGGTGAACGCGGCGAGCTGGGCACAGCGCGCGGGCGGCATCGCGGCGGCGCGCAGCGGCTGGGCGGCGCAACAGCAACGCGATCCCGACTGGCGCGCCTATCACGACAATCACGCGCCGCAGGAGGATGCGCACTGGGCGGCCGAGCGCGATCGCCGCGCCGGCGCCGCGCAGCGCTTCCAGCAGTGGCAGCAGACCGGTTTCCACGGCGCGGCGCCCGCGCTCTACCGGCCGCAGGAACCGGGTGTTCCGGGCGGAAGCCCTGCCGAGCATCGGTTCGGCGGGCAGCCAGCGGCGGCGGCGATGGCGCAGCAGCGCGACACCTTGGAGGCGCAGCAGCGCCAGCAGGCGGATCAGGCACGTGCCGCCGCCGCGCAGCACCAGCAGGCGGAGACCGCGCACGTTCAGGCACAGGCGGCGCACGATCAGGCGTTTGTCGCCCATCAGCAGGTCGAAGCGACGCGTCAGCAGCAGGCGCAAGCCACGCATCAGCAGCAGATCGCGGCAGATCATCAGGCCGCGTTGCAACACGCCGAAGCGGCGAACGCCCATGCGCAGGCCGCGCAGGCTTGGCGCGAGAAGGTCGCCGCGCGTCAGCAGGTACAACAGGCGCAGCTACACGGTCAGGAGCAGGTGCAGGCGCACGAGCAACCGCAATGGCATGGCCACGCGGCGTGGCATGGCCAGCCTCAGAGCGGCGCGATCGCGGTGCATCGTGGTGACGAGATGGCGGCCGCCCATGCGCAGCAGGCGCAAGAGCAGGAGGCGCACGCCGCCGAGGCGCAGCAGCGTGCGGCCGAGCACAGCCAGCAGGCGCAGTTCCACGCTGAGATGGCGCGCGGCCATGAGGCGCAGGCGGCGCATTTCTCCGCCCGGCCGGAGATAGCGGCCGCGCACGCCGAGCAACACGCCCCTCCGGCGGCCCATTTCGAGGCGCATGCCGCGCCCACAGCCCCGCATGTCGAAGTACATGCCGCGCCGCCGCCGCCTCCCCACGTTGAGGCGCATGCACCGCCTCCGGGAGCTGGCGGTCATCCGGGCGGTGGCGGCGGCGGTCATGAGCACGGCCACTGACGACCCATGGCTGCCACCGCGCGGTAGCGGCGGCCGCGCCTTGCCGGTAGAGCGCCGGCGATGGCCGTCGTCCGCCTCGCGCTCACCGACTTCCGCAATCATGCCAGCCTGTTCGTCGAGGTGCAGGCAGGTTTCGTGCTGCTGACCGGTGAGAACGGCGCGGGTAAGACCAACATCCTGGAAGCGCTGTCGCTGCTGACGCCAGGCCGGGGACTGCGCGGTGCCGCGCTATCGGAAATGGCGCGGAGCGACGGGCCGGGCGGTTTTGCCGTCGCCGCCCGGCTGCGGGACGATAGCGAGATCGGCACCGGCACACAGGCCGCCGCGCCCGAACGCCGCCAGGTGCGCGTCAACGGCGCCAACGCGGCGGCGAATGCACTGGGCGAGCGGCTCTCGGTGCTGTGGCTGACGCCGGCGATGGACCGGTTGTTCAGCGAATCGCCCGGCGGACGGCGCCGCTTCCTCGATCGCCTCGTGCTCGCTCTCGCGCCGGCACACGCGCACCACGCCGCGCGCTACGAGGCGGCAGCCCGCGCGCGCAACAAGCTGCTCGCCGACCCCGAGGGCGCCGATCCGGCATGGTTGACGGCACTCGAAAGAGGCATGGCTGAACATGGCGCCGCGATCGCGCTCGCGCGAGCCGACACGGTCGCAGCGCTCGACGCCCACCTTGCCGCTGCGCCCGCGGGGCCGTTCGCGCGCGCGCGGATCGCGTTGTCCGGCTGGCAGCCCGCGGCAGGTGACGCCCAGGCCGCGTTTACCGCGGAGCTGCGCTCGGGGCGCGGGCGGGACGCTGCGGCGGGTCGCGCGCTCGCCGGCCCGCATCGCTCCGATCTCGCCGTCACCCACGCCGGCAAGGGGCAACCCGCCGAACGCTGCTCGACCGGCGAGCAGAAGGCGTTGCTGCTCGGCCTCGTGCTCGCGCACGCCGATCTCGTCGCCGAGCGATCGGGTCGCGCGCCGCTGATGCTGCTCGACGAGGTCGCGGCGCATCTCGATCCGTCGCGCCGCGCCGCGCTGTTCGAGCGGCTCGCCGCTGCCGATCAAGTTTGGATGACCGGCACGGAGGCGGCGCTGTTCGCGGGTGTCGGGGAGGCGACCCGCCTGCATCTGGGCGGCTGAGCGCAACCCGGCCAGGCGGTCGATGGTTGAAGCAGCACATCACGGAGGTGTGCCATGGCCAATGATCGCGGTCTCGACATCGAAAAGCCGGGCGAGATTACGCCCGAAGGCGCGCCTAAGCCGGGCGCCAAGCCCGCTCGCGAAAGCCTGCTCGAGCCGCCGGGCGTCGAGGACGGCGTCGCTGGCACGGCGGGCGAGAACAAGGTGCAGGATCAGTAGCTAGAACTGTTTCGATCCGGCTGACCCACCCTGATCCGCTCGCCCTGGGCCGTTCGGCTGCAGTCAAGGCGCCTATCTGAGCCTGAGGGCAAGCGTGTGTGGGTATAAGCGCTAAGCCGCCAAAGCCGGTGCGTGCGCTGCCAGCATGCGCTCCCAATTTTCGATCGTCACCGCCGCGAGATATTCGCGCTGCATGTCGGCGGTGAGCAGCTCGACCATCTGCACGCCCTCGATCCAGAGCTCGATGACGCGGAACTTGCCGCCGCGGTGGCAGACCTTGGCGGGCCAG
This sequence comes from Sphingomonadaceae bacterium, assembly GCA_019239915.1. Lineage (GTDB taxonomy): Bacteria > Pseudomonadota > Alphaproteobacteria > Sphingomonadales > Sphingomonadaceae > Solisphingomonas. The sequence continues at coordinate 2,280 of JAFAZF010000006.1, read as the reverse complement.
CTCTCGCGCTCGGCGATCGCGAGCACCTGCTCGATCGCGAGCGGCGTCGCGAGCGCCATGTGGGTGGCGTTGTGGCGGCGCGGCGCCACGCTGGGCAGGCCGATGGCGTCGCCTTCGGCCGGGTGCAGCTCGGTGCCGCGTGGATAGACTTCGACGATCGTAGAACGGTCGTCGCCCGCGAACGCCATCCACGAGCCGACGCCCACCGGCGGGAACGGCATCGCCCGCCCGCCCCAGAATTCTGCCAGCACCTCGGCGACATGCGCAGGCCGATCGGCCTCGATCGAAACATGAAACAGCATCGCTTCCTCCGTGGTCGCATGTCCAATATCAGCGTTGGCGGCGCGATAGCCGGGAGCGTGCCCGGCTTTCAGTGACGTTCGACACAGGCGCGTCGCGCGTCGACGGTTCGACGAAGATGCTGTTGCGCGCGACGAATTGTGCGATCGATCGTCATCCCCTCGAAGGCGGGGATCCATATTCTCTGACGTTCCGATCGAATCGACCGGCCAGCCCGTCTGAATTGCCGCCTTCGCGGGAATGACGAGGGCTTTTGCCGCCCGTGCGAACCCACCCCATTTCGCTTCCGATTTTCGGCGCCAATCCCTATATGCTTGGCATGGCTACATCCCCTGCGAACAACGAGTACGGCGCCGATTCGATCAAGGTGCTGAAGGGCCTCGACGCGGTCCGCAAACGCCCCGGAATGTATATCGGCGACACCGACGACGGCTCGGGGCTGCATCACATGGTGTTCGAGGTTTCGGACAATGCCATCGACGAGGCGCTGGCAGGCCATTGCGATCGCATCCTGATCACCTTGAACGCCGACGGCTCGGTCTCGGTCGAGGACAATGGCCGCGGCATTCCGACCGGCATCCATCCCGAAGAAGGCGTCTCGGCGGCCGAGGTCATCATGACCCAGCTTCACGCCGGCGGTAAGTTCGAGAACACGTCGGACTCGAACGCCTACAAGGTTTCGGGCGGCCTTCATGGCGTCGGCGTTTCGGTGGTGAACGCGCTCTCGGACTTCCTCGATCTGACGATCTGGCGGGACGGCGAAGAGCACTACATGCGCTTCGCGCGGGGCGATGCCGTCGCGCCGCTGAAGGTCGTCGGCAAAGTCGATGGCGCCAAGCGCGGCACCAAGGTGACGTTCCTGCCGTCGGCCGAGACGTTCAAGATCACCGAGTTCGATTTCGAGAAGCTCGAGCATCGCTATCGCGAGCTCGCCTTCCTCAATTCGGGCGTGCGGCTGTTCCTGCGCGACGCCCGCCACGCCGAAGTCAAGGAGGTCGAGCTGTTCTACGAGGGCGGGATCGCCGCCTTCGTCAAATATCTCGATCGCGCCAAGACCTCGCTGATGCCCGATCCGATCGCGATCACCGGCCAACGCGACGATGTCGGCATCGACGTCGCGCTCGAATGGAACGACAGCTATTACGAGCAGGTCCTCTGCTTTACCAACAACATCCCGCAACGTGACGGTGGCACGCATCTCGCCGCCTTTCGCGCGGCGCTCACGCGAACGCTCAACGGCTATGCCGACAAGAGCGGCATGATGAAGCGCGAGAAGGTGTCGCTGACGGGTGACGACATGCGCGAGGGCTTGACCGCGATCGTCTCGGTGAAGCTGCCGGACCCGAAATTCTCGTCGCAGACCAAGGACAAGCTGGTCTCCTCTGAGGTGCGCCAGCCGCTCGAGAGCCTGATGGCCGACAAGCTCGCCGAATGGCTGGAGGAGAATCCCGGCCACGCCCGCACGATCATCCAGAAGGTGATCGACGCCGCCGCGGCGCGCGAGGCGGCCCGCAAGGCGAGGGAAGCGAGCCGCAAGTCGGTGCTCGGCATCGCCAGCCTGCCGGGCAAGCTCGCCGACTGCCAGGAGCGCGACCCCGCCAAGTCCGAGCTGTTCCTCGTCGAGGGCGATAGCGCCGGTGGCTCGGCCAAACAGGGCCGCAACCGCCACAACCAGGCGATCCTTCCGCTCAAGGGCAAGATCCTCAACGTCGAGCGCGCGCGCTTCGATCGCATGCTGTCGTCGAAGGAGATTGGCACGCTGATCCAGGCGCTCGGCACGGGCATCGGCCGCGACGACTTCAATCTCGACAAGCTGCGCTATCACAAGATCGTGATCATGACGGACGCCGACGTCGACGGCGCGCATATCCGCACGCTGCTGCTCACCTTCTTCTATCGGCAGATGCCCGAGATCATCTCGGCCGGGCATCTCTTCATCGCGCAGCCGCCGCTGTACAAGGTCGCGAAGGGCCGCTCGGA
>JAFAZF010000001.1 GCA_019239915.1 Sphingomonadaceae bacterium | reverse complement strand
CACTGCTCGATTGAGCATCGTCATCCAGAAGATTCGCCACCCGAGAACACAGAATATGGCGATGAGATTGACGAGCCGCTCGGCGGTTCGCAGCTTGAGCTTTTCGGCATTGCAGCCGGATAGCCGGATTTGAGGATCTTGAAGAACATCTCGATCTTCCAACGCATCGCGTACCACGCCATCTTTTCGATAGCTTGAGCAGGCGTTTCGACCGGCAGGTCTGTGAGCAGCTTTCAATCGATGGGCTTACGTCCTTCCGGCGGGTCAACTTCGGTCGCGTGTATGACCGTCAAGCTCAATGGCGGGTAGCGGCGCGCCTTTCCGATTGGCGGCAATATGTTGACCCGCTTGTATTTCAGCGCGAGCTTGACCCAGTCCCCGTCGGCGATTTCAAAGCGATGATACCCGGCGACCCCGACTTCGGCCATTTCGGTTGCGACGGTGTGCTTACCATCGCCGGCGAGCCTGTTGACGCACGTGCGGACAACGAAGTGCGTGTCGAGCTCCTGTGTGGCGCAGAAGAACTCATAGATGTCGTTCTCGCGATCACCGATGTGGACGAGGCGGCTAGCATCGCCAAGCACGGCGGTAGAGGCGCGCATATTTTCGAGCCACCGCATGTTTTCCTTGGTTTCGATCGGCACGCGCGTTTGAGTCACTTGGCGCTTGAGCGCCAGCAGCCCCTTGAACCGAGCGCGTGTCCAAAACCGAGCGGCTGTAAGGCCCAAAGGCAAACCGTCCAGCGTGATCGCAAGGCTGGCATGCATCAGCACCCCGCACAGCTTATGCTGGCGCCAGCGCCCCTCCTTGTCGCGCCCGCTGTTGACGTTCTTGGTGTAGCCGATGCTCTCTGGAGCCGACCGCTGAAACACAAACTCGGTCGTATCCTGCAGCACCAGCAGCAACCCTTCCGCGGCGGCGGCGCGCTGGGCGGTGGATTGGAAATGGCCGGCCAGGATCGGCTCTTCCGTCACCGAAGCATTGGAACGAAAGCGATAGGCCGCCTTCGTGTTCGCCCAATCCTGGCACGCCAGAGGGATCGTCGCGCCCACCGCGCTCCCCAGCTGCTTCATCAACGCGTGAAAGCGCTGACCCAGTCGCATCGCAAAACCGCGATCCAGCCAGCTCCTCGTCGATCCAGCTTGCCTCGGCTACGCCCACGTCGTGTTCGCGCCGCCGGGGGATGGCTGAGCGTTTCGTTGACCTGCTTGAACGGACCGCCCCAATGTTTAGCGCAAGTCGCGCTCCCAAGTGGGCATCGATGTGGGCATCGCCACCGCCAGCCTAAGGATTATCTATAAACTTCAATAAGTTCTGGCGGAGACGGAGGGATTCGAACCCTCGGTAGGAGTAATCCCCCTACGGCGGTTTAGCAAACCGCTGGTTTCAGCCACTCACCCACGTCTCCGGAGGGGCAGGCGGCGGGCTATAGCGGCGGCGTTCCGGCGTTTCAACCGGCGCACGACTCGGGTCGTCGCCCGTGGCGCGCGCCGTTCATTGCGCAGCCATGACGTTCGCGCTTAACTCCATGGCGGGGAAGCGGGAGTGGTTGCATGAGAGTTACGAGCAGGCTGGCGGCGCTTACCGGCGCGCTGGCGGTAGCGGTCGCCCCGGCATCGTCGCAGGGCGTGCGTACCGTCGATCCGTCGGCGCCGTCGACATCCGCGGCGGCATCGCGCGCCGCCGACGACGATCTCGCGCCGCCATCGGGCGGCGGCAGCTACGACAATGGCGGCGTGCCCAACGCGGCGTCCGCGCCGCCGCCGCGGCACCCGCCCGCCGACGACGCGCAGGCGCCTGATGCCGCGCCGCCGCCATCCGGCGCCAACAAGACGCCCGACGATCAGACCTATCAAGAGCATGACGTCATCGACGCCGCCGAGGGTGTATTCGGCAAGGGTGCCGAGGGCCTCGCCAAGCTCATCGAGAAGATCCTCAAGGATCAGGGCCGTCCCAACGCCTATATCGCCGGCGGCGAGGGTTCGGGCGCGGTCGTGGTCGGCCTGCGCTACGGTTCTGGGCTGATGCGCCACAAGGTCGAGGGCGATCGCAAGGTCTATTGGACAGGGCCGTCGGTCGGCTTCGATTTCGGCGGCGATGCCGCCAAGACGTTCATCCTCGTCTACAATCTCTACGACAGCCAGGAGCTGTTCCGCCGCTACCCGCAGGTGCAGGGCGTCGCCTATTTCGTCGGCGGCTTCACGGCTTCCTACCTCCGCCGCGGCGACGTCGTGCTGATCCCCATCCATCTCGGCGTCGGCTGGCGACTGGGTGCGAACGTCGGCTACATGAAGTTCCGGCCGAAGCAGAACTGGGTGCCGTTCTGAGCACGAGCGTTTTCCCCTCCGTCCGAGCCGCGAACGGCAGAGGTTCTTCCTAGCCGACGAACCGCCACGCCAGCGTCTCGCCGGCGTGGAACGGCACGACGGCGAGGTCGCCTTCGCCGATCCGCTCCGGCACGGTGACCGCGGCACGCTCGAGCGTCACGGTGCCGTCGTTGAGCGGCAGCCCGTAGAAGCGCGCGCCGTGCTCCGAGGCGAAGCCCTCCAGACGATCGAGGGCGCCTTCTTCCTCGAACACCCTCGCATAGCCTTCAAGCGCGAAGGGCGCGTTGAAGATCCCCGCACAACCACATGCGGCTTCCTTGCGGTGGACGCCGTGCGGCGCACTGTCGGTGCCTAGGAAGAATTTGGGCGAGCCCGAGACCGCCGCGCGGCGCACCGCCAGCCGGTGACGCTCGCGCTTGGCGACCGGCAGGCAATAGGCGTGCGGCCGCAAGCCGCCATCGAACAGCGCGTTGCGATTGATGAGGAGATGTTGCGGCGTGATCGTCGCGGCCACGTGAGGTCCGGCACTCGCGACGAAATCGACCGCCTCGGTAGTCGTGACATGCTCGAGCACGATCCTGAGCTCCGGGTAATCGCGGACCAGCGGCGCCAGCACGCGCTCTACGAACACCGCCTCGCGATCGAAGATGTCGATATCGCGATCGGTCACCTCACCATGGATGAGCAGCGGCATGCCGATGCGCTGGAGCGTCTCGAGCACGGCCGTCAGCGCGCGGATGTCGGTAACGCCGTGCGCCGAGTTGGTCGTCGCGTGGGCGGGGTAGAGCTTGCAGGCGACCCAGGCGCCGCTGGCGTGCCCGCGCGCAATCTCGGCCGGATCGCTGTCGTCGGTGAGGTAACAGGTCATCAGCGGTGTGAAATCGGCGCCCGCCGGCAGCGCGGCGAGGATACGGTCGCGATAGGCCTCGACGGCGGCGACGCTCGTCACCGGCGGCGTCAGGTTGGGCATCACGATCGCGCGGGCGAACTGCCGCGCCGTGTAGCCGGCGACCGCGCGAAGCATGTCGCCGTCACGGAGGTGGACGTGCCAATCGTCAGGACGGCGGATGGTCAGGCGCTCGATCATGGCGGTGACCTAGTGGCGCCGCCGCCAAATCGCCAGCGCGGCTTGGGTTTCCGGCGCGGCGACATTAGCTTGCGGGCATGAACCCGACGCACCTCGCCGATCGCGCGCTCATCAGGCTCTCGGGCGAGGACGTACGCGGCTTTCTGCAGGGCCTCGTCACCAACGACGTGACCGGGGCGCTGCCGGTGTGGGCGGGGCTGCTCACGGCGCAGGGCAAGGCGCTGTTCGACTTCCTCGTCTGGGCCGATGGCGACGACGTGCTGATCGACTGCGAGGCGGCGCAGGCGGACGCGCTTGCCAGGCGGCTGACGCTCTATCGGCTGCGCCGCGCGATCACGATCGCACGCGATGACTTGTTCGCTGTGCATTGGTCGCCGGAGGGCATCGGCGACCCTCGCCTGCCCGGGCTTGGCCGCCGCTGGCTCGGCGCGCCGGGTAGTGGAGGTGCGAGTGCGGCATGGCGCGCGCATCGCCTTGCGCTGGGCGTGACCGAGGGTCTCGTCGAGCTGGGTTCGGACAAGACCTTGTGGCTGGAGGCGAACGCCGCCGAGCTCGAGGGCGTGAGCTTCACCAAGGGCTGCTATGTCGGCCAGGAGAATACCGCGCGGATGAACTGGCGGCAGAAGGTCAACCGCCGCCTGGTCGTTGCCCGCGTCGATGGCGATCCGGGCGAGGCGGCGCGTGCCTGGTATCCCGCGCTCGGGCTGGCGGTGGCGCTGGTCCGCGTCGAGGCGCTGGCGGCGCCCTTGAAGCTGGGCTCGCTTGCCGCCGAGCCGATCATTCCGGCCTGGCTGGCGCCGGCGCTGGTGGCGGCCTGAACCGATGACGGGCGGTACGCCCGTGCTGGCGCCGGTCTCCTACGAGCAGTTCCTCGCCGACGTGGCGGCGCTGGCGGTGGCGATCGACGCGAGCGGCTGGCGGCCGGAGCGGTTGGTCGGCATTGGCCGCGGCGGCCTCGCACCGACCCTGTGGCTGAGCCACGCGACCGGCATCCCGATGCTCTCGATCGACCTCAGCGCGCAGGATCGCGATTTCGCGGATGCGCCGATCGACCGTCTCGCGGAGCGCGCGTCGGCGGGCGTCCGCCTGCTGTTCGTCGACGACATCAACGATAGCGGCCGCACGATCGCCTCGCTCCGTGCACGGCTGCCGCACGAAACCGTTCGCTTCGCCGTGCTGATCGACAATATCGGATCGTCGGCGCGTGCGGACTATCGCGCGCGTACCATCGACCGCGCGATCGACAAGAGCCGGTTCGTCTTCCCGTGGGAAGCCGTCGCGCCGCGCGAGACGATCGTCGGGGATGCCGTCACCGTCGCCGACCGGCTCAACCCGGCATCGGACCTGCCAGCGTCGCCGCCATGAGATTGGCGAACGCTCCCGCGGCGAGCACGCACAGCCCGGCGAGCCGCGCGCTCGCCGCGCGCGGTTGAACCCCACCGATCCGAAGCCAGCGATGCAATAGCAGCACGAGGGTTGCCGCTAAGACCAGCCAAGGCGCTTTGCCGAGCAACGCATCGACCGCGTCGCCGACGCCATTGGGTAGGCCGGTGATTCGCTCCTCGATCCAGGCGAGCGCGGCGAAGCCCGCAAACGCTGCTCCGGCCGAGCGGAACGGCGCATAAATGCGCATCGGCGCAAGCATGAGCAGCAGCGGCAGCACGGCGGCGACGACGAGCAGCTGAACGAGTTCGATGCCGAGGTTGAAGCCGAGGATCGACTGCGCCTTGGCGAGCGGCTCCAGCCGGAAATTGCCGATCACGGTTGCGAAGGCGAGGCCGTGGACGAGGCCGAAGCCGGCCGCGATCAGCGGCTCTCGGCCGCGGAAGATCGGTCGCCACGCGTGCAGCGCGGAGAGCAGGATCGAGAGCGCGATGCCGACCTCGACCGGCCGTTGCGGCAGCTGCCAGCCGAGGAACGCGCCGCCGATCAGCGTGATCGAATGGCCAAGCGTGAACGCGCTGACGATCAGTGCGAGCCGGCGGATCGTCCGCCGCGCGCCGCCATAGCTGCCCCAGCGTCTGCCGGCGGGCAGCAACGGCGCAGGCAGCAACAGTGCGATCAGGAAGAGGAGATGGTCGTGCCCCTCGGCGATATGCTCCATGCCGAGGCGGAGCGACGCAGCGAAGCCGCGCCAGGCGCTGCCCTGGCCGCGATCGATCGCGATGGTCCGCGTCGCGCCCTGCAGGCCGCCGATCATCTCGGGCGCGCTCGCCAGCGTGCCGGTCGCGAAATCGCTGCGCGCGAAGACCAGGACGAAATGATTGGCGACGCGATCGATGATACCGCTCCACGCCAAGGTGAAGCGGCGGGCCGAGGCGCCGGGCGGCGGCGTCAGCACGACGGTTGTGCCGATGTCGGTGTTCCAGCTGTCGGACGCGATCGTCATGCTCCGGATCGCGACGCTCCACGGCCGCCCGTCCGGGCCGCGGACCGCAAGATGGTCTAGGACATAGCGCGTGACGAACGGGCGTTCGGCGCCGAGGCCGCTCGCCGCGTTCAGCGACAGGCGGTGGCCGGAGCCATAGGCGAGTTCGCTCATCGGCATCAGGATCTCGGCCTGAACGGCATGGCGATCGAAATCGAGCGAAATCACCGAGTTCGGCATCAGGTGCGCTGAGGCGGCGCTCGTGAGCAGCGCGAGCAGCGCCGCCAGCACCGAGCGCGCGATGCGCCGGGCGAGCGTCATTGCTCGAGCCAGGTCATGCCGGGATTGCGATCGAGGCTATGCGGGTTGATCGCGAGCGCGGCGGCGCGTTCCGCATCCGCCTGCTTGCCCTGCCCGAGCAGCGCATAGGCTTCCGATGCGACGACGTGCGGCTCGGCCGAACTCCAGCCCGAGGCGAGCGTCGGCCCGATCGCGGCAAGTGCATCCTGCGGGCGGTGGTTGGCGAGATAGGCCCAGGCCAGCCCGGTCGCGGCGTCGCCATAGGGACGCAACGCAAAGTTGCGCTGCGCGACGGTGAGCGCTTCGCCCGGGTCGCCGAAGGCGAGCAGATGATCGAGCGTGTGCCCGAGCGCCGCCTCGGGCAGCACGGCCATGCGCTGCTGCCACAGCGCGCCGGCCTTCGTCGCCCAACGTTGCGCGTTCTCGAAGTCGCCCTGCGCGCGATAGAGGCCGGCGATGCCGTCATAGGCATCGGGCAGGCCGTATTGCGCGGCCATGCGGCGGAACAGCGCCATCGCCTCGCCCGGTGCCCCCTTGAGCGCGCGCACGGTCGCGAGTTGCTCTTCGACCAGCCAAGAGCCGGGAAAGATGTCGTCGGCGCGGCGGAAATGCGCCTCCGCCATATCCCAGCGGCCGCGGTTCATATCGAGGATGCCGCGCCGCATTTCGATGAAGGAACGCAGCTGCTGCTGCGGCGCGCCGATACGGGCATCGCCTTGATCGAGATAGTCGGCGGCGCGATCCGGATCGCCCATCCGCGCATAATAGTTGGCGAGCCGCATCTCGGCGCCGAGCGAGGGCATCATCGCCTCGGCGCGCCGGTATAGCGGCAGCGCCTGCGCGTAACGGCCGCTGTAGAAGAGGATGTCGCCGCGCATGCCGAGCACCGTCGCCTGCTGGCCGGCATCGGGGATCGCATAATGATCGACGGCGGCGAGATCGCTCGTCATCGCGCCGAGCCGGTGCACCGCGAAGTTCCAGCCGGCACGCTCGAGATGAGGGCCCGTGCCCGGCGCCGCGACGGTGAACGCATCGTCGTAGGCGCGGCCGGCCGCAGCATAGTCGTCGAACGAGCCGGTGAGGCGGGCGCGGGCGAGATACAGATCGCCGACGGCGGCGCGATCCATCCACGATACCGACCCCTGCGCGCGCTGCCGCACGATGGCGAGATCATGGTCGATCGCGGCGCGCGACTCGGCGGCGCTGGTCGGCTCGCCTTGCTGCTGCGCGGCGGCGGCAAGGTGGCCGAGCGCCGGCGCCGGCGCGTGACGCAGATGCGCGCGCAGCCAAGGGTTCGAGGCTTGCAGCCAAGCGACCGCGGCACCTGCGAGCAAGAGCAGGAACACCGCGAGTATCGCCCGGCGCGGCCAGGTCAACGCGGCTGACGGCGCGGCATCGCTTCCCATCGCTCTCCCCGGATTGAGCCCGAACCTAATGGAAACGCTTGGTCGCTGCCAGCCCATGAGCTAGGGTGCGCAGCCAAGGGGTCGCACGAACAATCAAGGCTTTAGCGTTGTCGGGGGACGAAGGAGCAGGGCTCCCGTCCGGATCGGCGGCGCGCTGGAGGATCGTGCGTGACCGATGATCGACAGAGGAGAGCGCCCATGCGCGCTGGGGTAAAGGCGGCGTCGCTCGCCGGAGCGGTGGCGATCCTGATCGGCGGCGGCGCGCTGCTGCTCGAGCGACCGATTCGCGCCGCGGATCACCTCGATCCGCCGGAGCGCACGAATATCGGGACCATGTCGGACACCGCCGCCGACATTGCCGACATTTTCACCTGGCATACCGATTCGACGGTCACGATCGTGATGACGTTCGCGGGCCCGAAGGAGCAAGGCGTCGGCCCCACCTACGACAGCAATGTGCTCTACCAGCTTCACCTCTCGAACGACGGCGACGTCAGCACCGACGAGGCGACGATCAACATGCGCTTCGGCCGCGATCCGAACGGCAATTGGGGCATCCAGTTCGTTGGCATCCCCGGTTCGACCGGGGCGATCCAAGGCGCGGTCCAGACGCAGCTCTCCCAAGGCACGATCAACGCGGAGGCCGGGCTCTTCGACGATCCTTTCTTCTTCGATCTGCAGGGCTTCAACGACACCAAAGCGAGCGGAACGCTCTCGATCATGAACACACGCAACTTCTTCGCGGGGAAGAACGACACCGCCGTCGTGATGGAGTTCCCGCGCTCGGCGATCGCGAACGGCACGCATCCGATCACCGTCTGGGGCGAGACCCGGCGCATTGGGGCAGGGAGCTGAAACGATGGCAAGCTTTCACTTCGCGCCGCGCCGCGCCGCGTCGCTCGCCGCGATCGCCGGTGCGCTCATGCTCGTCGCCTGCGGCGGCGGCGATTCCAACGGATCGAGCAGCACACCGACGCAGACCACCCAGGCGATCGACGTGCTGCCCTGCTTTGCGCAGACCGTCATTCCGGGGCGCTCGCTCGAATCCGTCGTGCTGCCGGATGTCGTGACGATGGATCTCAACGTCGCCAACGGCTACCCGAACGGGCGGCGGCTGGAAGACCCGGTGGTCGACGAGACGATCGCCGCGGCTTTCCTCGATCTCACCAAATACTCGCCGCTGGTGCTCGCGAACATCCCGCTCGATCCGTCGGGTAACGACGAGCCGCTGCCGGGGGTCTTCCCTTATCTCGCCGAAGCCCATGGTGGCGCGCCGGCGGTGACCGGCGGCGCCGGCTTCGTGTTCCGCACCGACGCGCCGAGCGCCTACACGCGCGTCGACCGCATGGGCGATCCGGCGATCGCCACGGTGCTGATCGCAACCAACGACAAGACCGCCTACAATGATGACAACCCTACGGTCGACAAGACGCTCAAGTGGCTGCCGGTGATCAAGGACGACCTCACCAACCTGACCAAGGCGCTGCAGGACGACTTCAAGGCGAAGGGCCTCAAGATGTGTGCGAACGGCACGTCCTGAAAGCGACCTGAGGCAAGCGGGCGCGCGCCAGTAAGCGCCGAGGAGGCGCGTCGGCGCCGGCCGCCGCACGTGTCTTGACCGCACGTCGTATTCGCGCTTGAGCATTTTCGCTGCGGTGCAATATAAAATAGCATCAGATTCAATCCGCCGAGGGAGCGGCCGCCCGAGCTTTGCGTATCGCGATCGTCGATGACAGCGGACTGCGCGCCTCCGTGCTCGAGGAAGGTCTGCGCGAAGCGGGCTATGACGACATTCATCTGGTGACGCCGCAGGGCGCGTTCGTCGCGCGCCTCGAGCGATTGGGCCCCGAGGTCGTCCTGATGGATCTCGGCAGCCCCAGCCGCGACACGCTGGAGGAGATGCTCGTCGTGAGCCGGGCGCTGGCGCGGCCGATCGCGATGTTCGTCGATCAGTCCGACGAGACGATGATCGGCGCGGCGATCGACGCCGGGGTGTCGGCCTATGTCGTCGACGGCTTGCGCAAGGAGCGCGTGAAGGCGGTGCTCGATCTCGCGATCCGACGGTTCAACGCCTTCGCCCGCATGCAAAGCGAGCTCGAAGAGGCGCGGACCGCGCTCGCCGAGCGCAAGACGATCGATCGCGCCAAGGCGATCCTGATGGAGAGTCGCAATCTCTCGGAGCCGGACGCCTATGCGCTGCTGCGCACCACAGCGATGAACCAGGGCCGCCGTATCGCCGAGGTGGCGGACGCGCTGATCACCGCCGCGGGGCTGCTGGGAGGGACGCCATGACGCCGATCGCGCTCGCCTTCCTGCCGCTCGCCGATAGCGCGATCCTCGTCGCCGCCAAGGAGAAGGGTTTCGCCGCGCAAGCCGGCATCGCGCTCGATCTCGTCCGCACCACCTCCTGGGCGACGGCGCGCGATCGGCTCGTCTACGGCCAGGTGCAGGGCGCGCACATGCTGGCACCCTTGGCGATCGCGGTGACGCTCGGCCTGAGCCAGCACCCGGCCGCGCTCGCCGCGCCGTTCAAGCTCAACGTCAACGGCAACGCGCTGACGATGTCGAGCGCGTTTGCGGCGGCGCTCGATCCCGATCCGGCGCGCCGCCTGGAAGATCCCGTCGCGACGGCGCATGATTTCGCCGCGGCTATCGGCTTGCATCATCGCAAGCCCGTGGTCGGCGTCGTCCACCGCTTCTCCAGCCACGCATTGATGCTGCGCTATTGGCTGGCCTTTGCGGGGATCGATCCCGATCGCGATCTGCTGCTGCGCGTGTTGCCGCCGTCGCTGATGGCCGAAGCGCTGCGCGCGGGCGAGATCGACGGCTTCTTCGTCGGCGAGCCCTGGGGCAGCGTCGCCGTCACCGCAGGCTTGGCCGAGATCGTCGCCGCCGGCACGCGCATCTGGCGGCGCGGCGTCGACAAGGTGTTGGCCTTCCGCGAGGATTGGCTGGAGGCCAATCCGGAGCTGGTCGATCGGCTGCTCCTCGCGCTCTCGCAAGCCGCCGACTGGTGCGACGATCCCGCCAATCGCGCTGCGCTCGCGGCGCTGCTCGCGCGCCCCGACTATGTCGGTGAGCCGGCCGAACGCTTCCTGCCCGCGCTCACCGGCCAGATCGTGCCGCGCATCGACAGTGCGGCAGTCGACATTCCCGATTTCGTGCTGTTCGGCCGGGAGGCGACCGGCTTTCCGTGGCGCAGCCAGGCGGCGTGGATCTATTCGCAGCTGGTCCGCTGGGGTTTCGCCGCGCCGACGCCCGAGAGTCTGCGCAAGGCGACCGGCGTGTTCCGCTCGGATATCTATCGCCGCGCCCTCTCGGCGGCCGGCCTGCCGATGCCGGGCGCGAGCATGAAGCTCGAGGGTGCGCTCGAGGTACCGCTCGCGGTCGGCTCGCATCGCGGGCCGATCACGCTCGGCCCCGACCGCTTCTTTGACGGCCGCGTCTTCGATCCCGAGGACATCGAGGGCTATCTGCGATCGCTGAAGGCGTGAAATTTTTGCACTTGCGAAGAAGCGCGACTTAGCGGAGACATAGCGCGTCGCGCGACGATGCGCGCATGATGCGAGGCCAGCTCCAGCGTCGGGGCCGTCCTCCACCGATCACACAGCAAAGCCGCTGTCCGGCCACGCGCTCTGCGCGCGGGCCGGGAGCGGCTTTTTTCGTGCCTTTGCGGCACGCGCACGCATCGCATGAGGTCCGGGATATGGCTACGCTTGCTTGGGGCGCGGATGCGCCCGCGACGGGAAAGAGCGCCTTCTGGAGCGCCGGGCATCGCCCGACGCTGATCGCCGCCTTCCTCTATTTCGATCTCGCCTTCATGGTCTGGGTGCTGCTCGGGCCGCTCGCGCCGGAGATATCGAAGACGCTGCACCTGCTGCCGGCGCAGAAGGGCCTGATGGTCGCGACGCCGACGCTGGCGGGCGCGTTCCTCCGCCTCGTCAACGGCCTGCTCGTCGATCGCATCGGGCCGAAGCGCTCGGGGGCGATCAGCCAGCTCATCGTGATCTTCGGCCTGCTCTCGGCATGGGCGCTGGGCGTGAACAGCTTCGGCGGGACGCTCGCGCTGGGCGTTATCCTCGGCTTCGCGGGCGCGAGCTTCGCGATCGCGCTGCCGCTTGCCAGCCGCTGGTATCCGCCGGAGCATCAGGGCAAGGCAATGGGCATCGCCGGGATGGGCAATTCGGGCACCGTGCTCGCCTCGCTGTTCGCGCCGGTGCTCGCCAAGGCGTTCGGCTGGAATGCGGTGCTCGGGCTGGCCTGCATTCCGCTGGCGCTGGTGTTCCTCGCCTACATGGCGATGGCGAAGGACGCGCCGAACGCGCCCGCGCCGAAGCGCTTCGCCGAATATCTCGAGCCGCTGAAGCAGGGCGATGCCTGGCTGCTGATGCTGTTCTACAGCGTCACCTTCGGCGGCTTCGTGGGCCTCGCCGCCTCGCTGCCGATCTACTTCACCGATCGCTTCGGGCTGACCACGATCACCGCCGGCTATTGCACCGCTGCCTGCGTGTTCGCGGGTTCGCTGATCCGCCCGGTCGGCGGTGCGGTTGCGGATGCGATCGGCGGCGTGAAGACGCTCACCGGCGTCTACCTCGTCGCCGCGCTCGCGCTCGCCGGCGTGAGCGGTGCGCCCACCGTCGTCAGCGCGCTCGGCTTCTTCGTGCTCGCGATGCTTGCGCTCGGCACCGGCAACGGTGCGGTGTTCCAGCTCGTGCCGCAGCGCTTCGGCAAGGAGATCGGCGTGATGACCGGGCTGGTCGGCATGGCAGGCGGCATCGGCGGCTTCTATCTCGCCTCCTCGCTCGGCTTCGCCAAGCAGCTCACCGGCAGTTTTGCGCCGGGCTTCCTGATCTTCGCCGGCCTCGCGCTGGTCGCCCTTGTCGTGCTGACGGTCGCGAAGGGCCGCTGGCGCGCCACCTGGGACGCCGCTGCCGCCGGCGTGCGGATCTGAACGTGCCTTCCCCTCCCTGGAAGGGAGGGATCGAGGGGTGGGTTGCTCCAGGCGGGGCGCTCTCCTCTCCAGCAACCCACCCCCGGCCCCTCCCTTCCCGGGAGGGGGGAGACGAAGAAATGGACTTCCACGCTTCCACCGAGATCGTGACCAGCGGCGACGATGCCGGCGCCGACCGCCGCGCGCATCTCGTCGTGATCGGCAACGGCATGGCGGGCTGCCGCGCGATCGAAGAGCTGCTGGCGCGTGACGGTACGCGTTACCGCGTCACCATCTTCGGCGGCGAGCCGCATGTGAACTACAACCGCATCATGCTTTCGCCCGTGCTCGCCGGCGAGAAGACGTTCGACGAGATCGTGATCAATGGCCATGACTGGTATCGCGACAACGACATCGAGCTCGTCGCCGGCGATCCGGTTGTCGCCATCGATCGGATGGCGAAAACCGTCACGGCGAACTCGGGTCGCACCGTCGCCTATGACAAGCTGCTGATCGCCACCGGCTCGGATCCCTTCATCATCCCGGTGCCCGGCAAGGACCTGCCCGGCGTGATCAGCTTCCGCGACATGAACGACGTCGACGCGATGCTTGCGGCGGCGGCAAAAGGCGGCGATGCGGTGGTGATCGGCGGCGGCCTGCTGGGGCTCGAGGCGGCGCACGGCCTGACGCTTCGCGGCATGAAGGTGACGGTGATCCATCTGATGCCGACGCTGATGGAACGTCAGCTCGACGAGGCGGCCGGCTGGCTGCTCAAGACCGCCCTGGAGGCGCGCGGCCAGACCATCCTCACCGGCGCCGACACCGCCGAGATCGTCGGCGACGCCCGTGTCGAGGGCGTGCGGCTCAAGGATGGCACGGTCATCCCCGCGAGCCTCGTCGTGATGGCGGTCGGTATCCGCCCGAACGTGAAGCTCGCGCGCGAGGCCGGACTCGACGTCGGACGCGGCATCAAGGTCGACGACCATATGGTCACATCCGATCCGGACGTCCTCGCGGTCGGCGAGTGCGTCGAGCATGACGGCAACGTCTACGGCCTCGTCGCGCCGTTGTGGGAGATGTGTCGCAGCCTCGCCGACGGCCTCGTCGAGAACCACACGGGCTACAAGGGCTCGGTAACCTCCACCAAGCTCAAGGTCGCCGGGCTCGACGTCTTCTCGGCGGGCGATTTCTCGGGCGGTGAGGGCGCCGAGGACATCGTGCTGCGCGATGCCGCGCGCGGCATCTACAAGCGCGTCGTCGTGAAAGACGACAGGATCGTCGGCGCGGTGCTCTACGGCGATACCGCCGACGGCAGCTGGTATTTCGACCTCCTCAGGAAGCAGGAAGACATCTCGGAGATCCGCGAGCTGCTGATCTTCGGCCAGGCCTATGCCTCGGGAGGGGGGCAGGCGGACCCTAAGGCGGCCGTTGCGGCGCTCTCGGACGATGCCGAGATCTGCGGCTGCAACGGCGTCTCCAAGGCGAAGGTCATCCAAACGATCGTCTCTGGCGCGGTCAGCCTCGACGCGGTGCGTTCCGGCTGCAAGGCGTCCGCCTCGTGCGGTTCGTGCACCAACCTCGTCGAGCAGCTGCTCTCGCTCACGCTCGGCGAGGATTATGGCGGCGAGCGCACCGTCAAGACGCTCTGCAAGTGCACGAGCTTCGGCCATGACGATGTCCGCCGCGAGATCGTCGCGCAGGGCATGCGCTCAATCCCCGAGGTGATGCAGCGACTACACTGGTCGACGCCCGACGGCTGCTCGGCCTGTCGCCCCGCGCTCAACTATTATCTGCTCTGCGCGTGGCCCGGCGAATATGCGGACGACCAGCAGAGCCGCTTCGTCAACGAACGCATGCATGCCAACATCCAGAAGGACGGCACCTATTCGGTGGTGCCCCGGATGTGGGGCGGGCTCACCAATCCGCGCGAGCTGCGGGCGATCGCCGACGTCGTCGAGAAGTTCAACGCGCCGATGGTGAAGGTAACGGGCGGGCAGCGGCTCGACATCTTCGGCATCCGCAAGGAGGACCTGCCTGCGGTCTGGGCCGATCTCAACGCCGCCGGCATGGTCTCGGGCCACGCTTACGGCAAGTCGCTGCGGACGGTGAAGACATGCGTCGGCTCGGAATGGTGCCGCTTCGGCACGCAGGATTCGACGGGTCTCGGCGTCAGGATCGAGCGCATGACGTGGGGCAGCTGGATGCCGCACAAGTTCAAGATCGCGGTCTCGGGTTGCCCGCGCAACTGCGCTGAGGCGACCATCAAGGATTTCGGCATCGTCTGCGTCGACTCTGGTTACGAGCTTCACGTCGGCGGCAATGGCGGCATCAAGGTGCGGGCCACCGATCTGCTCTGCAAGGTCGCGACCGAGCGCCAGGCGATGGATTATTGCGCCGCCTTCATCCAGCTCTACCGCGAGGAGGCGCGCTATCTCGAGCGCACCGCGCCGTGGATCGAGCGCGTCGGTCTCGACTATGTGAAGAGCCGGGTGGTCGAGGACGAGATCGGCCGCGAGGCGCTGACGGCGCGCTTCCTGGTCTCGCAGAGCTTCAGCCAGGACGATCCCTGGGCAGCGCGCGCCGCCGGTGTCGATCGCGGGCAGCACCAGCATCTGGGTGAGTTCCGCCCCTTCCAGCTGGAGGCGGCGGAATGAGCTCCACCGTCATCGCACGTAACCCGTTCGTGCTGAGCGTAGTCGAAGCACGTGCTCCACGGGGCAACGCTCGCTGCCCGTCCCTCGACTGCGCTCGGGACGAACGGGTTCTGCTCGGCTGGGGACGAAGTCCGTTCGTGTCGAGCGGAGTCGAGACACGCTGGTCCAGCGCCTGCCGCGCGTCCCTCCACTGCGCTCGGGGCGAACGGCTGATTAGCGAAGAGGTTGGAGCATGATCGGAGACTGGATTGACGTCGGCCCCCTGGCCGCCATTCCGTTGCGGGGCGCGCGTACGGTGCCGGTCGCTGGCGGCGAGGAGATCGCGATCTTCCGCACGGGCGACGACGCGGTCTACGCGCTCGTCAACCGCTGTCCGCACAAGCAGGGCCCGCTCAGCCAGGGCATCGTCCACGGCCATGCCGTCGCCTGTCCGCTGCACAATATGCGGATCAGCCTCGCCAGCGGCGAAGCGATGGGAGATGACGAGGGCTGCGTGCCGACCATCCCGGTGAGGGTCGACGCGGGGCGCGTGCTTCTTTCGCGAATGGGCGCGATCGCGACGGCGCTGGCGGCGTGAGTCTTCCAAACGCTGATCCGTTCGGTTCGAGCCTGTCGAGAACCGGCCAAGCAAGACCGACTTCTCGACGGGCGCGTCTCGACAAGCTCGACGCTGCTCGAAGCGAACGAGCTAAATTCTTGTGAAGCAAGTCAGGACCACTTGCGCTTATTGCGGCGTGGGCTGCGGCATCAGCGCGACCGTCACGGGCGAGCGCGACGTCGAGGTCCGCGGCGATGCTGCGCACCCGGCCAATCATGGCCGGCTCTGCTCCAAGGGCACGCATCTCGGCGAGACCGTGTCGCTCGAAGGGCGGCTGCTGCACCCGATGATCGGCAAGCGCCGCGCCTCATGGGACAAGGTGCTCGATCTCGTCGCCGACGGCTTCCGCGAGACGATCGCGCGCCACGGGCCGGACAGCGTCGCCTTCTACGTCTCGGGGCAGCTGCTCACCGAGGATTATTATGTCGCGAACAAGCTGATGAAGGGCTTCATCGGCTCCGGCAATATCGACACCAACTCGCGGCTCTGCATGTCGAGCGCGGTCGCCGGCCACATGCGCGCCTTCGGCGAGGATGTCGTGCCGGCGAGCTATGACGATCTCGACGCGGCGGACCTCTTCGTGCTGGTCGGCTCGAACACCGCCTGGTGCCACCCGATCGTCTACCAGCGCATCCAGGCGGCACGCGCCGCGCGTGGCGCCAAACTCGTCGTGGTCGACCCGCGCCGCACCGAGACGGCGGAGGAAGCCGATCTCCATCTGGCGCTGCGGCCCGGCAGCGACGTCGCCCTGATGAACGGCCTGCTCGCCTGGTGCCGCGCCGAAAGACTGGCGGACGACGGCTATCTCGCCGCCAGCGTGACGGTGCCCGAGAGCTTCTGGGAGGGGCTCGAGCAAGGCTGCGACCTTTGGTCGACGGCGAAGGCCTGCGACGTGCCCCCCGCCGACCTCAGGCGCTTCTTCGAGCTGTTCGCGGCGAATCCGCGCACGGTCACGCTGTTCAGCCAGGGCATCAACCAGGCGCTGCGCGGCACCGATCAGGTCAACGCGATCATCAACGTCCATCTCGCCACCGGACGGATCGGCAAACCTGGCGCTGCGCCCTTCTCGATCACCGGCCAGCCGAACGCGATGGGCGGCCGCGAGGTCGGCGGCCTCGCCTCGACGCTGGCAGCGCACCGTGACTTCGCGCCCGAGACCGCCGCGGACGTCGCTCGCTTCTGGGCGGCGCCGAACATCGCGACGAAAGCCGGCCTCAAGGCGGTCGATCTGTTCCGCGCCGTCCGCGACGGTAGGATCAAGGCGCTGTGGATCATGGCGACCAACCCGGCGGTATCGATGCCGGACGCCGGCATGGTGCGCGATGCGCTCGCCTCCTGTCCCTTCGTGGTCGTCTCGGACGTTATCGCCGAGACCGACACCAGCAAGTACGCGCATGTCCGCCTGCCCGCTGCCGGCTGGGGCGAGAAGGACGGCACCGTCACCAATTCCGAACGCATGATCTCGCGCCAGCGGCCGCTGTTCGCGCTGCCCGGCGACGCGAAACCGGATTGGTGGATCGTCAAGGAGGTCGGCCGCCGCATGGGCTGGCCGGCCGCCTTCGCCTATGACCGTCCCGCCGACATCTGGCGTGAGCACGCCCGGCTCTCTGCCTATCGCAACGATGGCGCCCGCCTGTTCGATCTGCGGTCTCAGGCCGCGCTGGGCAACGAAGCCTATGACGCGATGGCGCCGTTCCGCTGGGGCGGCGCGCCGTTCTCGGACGGCTGCTTCCCCACGCCGGACGGGCGCGCGCGTCTCGTTCCCGTTGCCCAGGCGGTTCGGGCGGCAGTTCCCGCTCTTCCGATGACGCTCAATACCGGGCGCTACCGCGACCAATGGCATACGATGACGCGAACCGGGCTGTCGCCCAAGCTGGCGCGCCATCGCACCGAGCCGCAGGTCGAGATTCATCCCGACGATGCGGCTGCCGCCGGGCTGGGCGATGGCAAGCTCGCCCGTGTCATCACGGCGCAAGGTGCGAGCATCTTCCGCGTTGCCGTCACCGACGGGCAGCGGCGGGGCGAGCTGTTCGCGCCGATCCACTGGACGGACCAGCGGGCGAGCGGCGGTCGCACCGGCTTGCTGCCCCATCCGCTCGTCGATCCGCATTCCGGCCAACCCGGCTTCAAGGCGACGCCTGCTCGGATCGAGACGGTCGCAGTCGACTGGCGCGGTTTCCTGCTCGTTCACGGAGCGGCGCCGCGCGGGCCGGATTGCCTCTGGTCGGTGCGCGTCGCGGTGCCGGATGGCGTGCTCTACGAGGTCGCCGGCACGGGCGAGCCAGGCGCACTGGAGATGTGCCTGCCGAAGGGCGAGCGGGTCGAGGCGCGCGACATCGCACGCGGCTCGTGGCGGCTGGCGGTGCTGGACGAGGCGCGGCTCCGGGCGAGCCTGTTCGTGACGCGAGACGGCGAACTGCCTTCGCGCGACTGGCTGATCACCCAACTTGGCCAGCAAGCGCACGCAACCATACTCGCGGGCCGAGCGCCGGGCGCGCAGGTCGATCGCGGGGCGGTGATCTGCGTCTGCTTCGACGTCGGCATGAAGACGATCGTGGAGGCGATCGCCGCACAGCGTCTCACCGACGTCGCGGCGGTCGGCGCGGCACTGCGCGCCGGCACCAATTGCGGCTCCTGCCGCCCCGCCATCGCCCGCCTGATCGCTGCCGCGGAGCCCGTCCATGCCGCTTCCTGAGTTCGCGCCGGGAACGGTCTGGCTGGTGGGCGCCGGCCCCGGCGATCCCGATCTGCTGACGCGCAGGGCCGAGCGACTGCTGATCACTGCCGACATCGTGTTCCATGATGCCTTGGTCAGCCGAGAGGTGCTCGCGCTGCTGCCCGACCGCGTCGAGCGCGTCAGCGTCGGCAAACGTTCTGGACGGCACTCCAAGGCCCAGCACGCGATCAACGATCTGCTCGCAGAAGCGGCGCTGGCGGGCAAGCGCGTGGTGCGTCTCAAGGGCGGCGACCCCTCGATCTTCGGACGGTCGACGGAGGAGATCGCCCATCTGAAAGCCCGAGGCGTTGAAGTGCGCATCTGCCCCGGCGTCACCGCGGCAAGCGCAGCGGCGGCGGGCGGCTTGGTCTCGCTGACGACGCGCGGCTCCGCGCGCAAGGTGACGTTCGTCACCGCACACGTCCGCTCCGGCGAGGCGCTCGACGTCGACTGGGCGGCGCTGGCAACGCGCGACACGACGCTCGCCGTCTACATGGGGCGCGCCGCCGCGCCCGAGATCGCCCGCGCGTTGATCGAGGCCGGTCGCCCTGGTGACACGCCCGTGATCGTGGCGGTCAACGTCTCACTGCCGGGCGAGCGGCTGCTTCACGGACGGTTGTCCGCACTTCCCTTCCTGGTCCGGACAATCGCCGACGATGATCCGACATTGCTCCTGATCGGCGACGCGACCGGCGTCGCCGACCAGGACGAGCTGCGGCCGCTCTCCCTCGCTGTCGTTCCGCAATAAGCAACTGGCAGCTTCATCCGTAGGCGGTCGAATCGCCCTACCGAGCGCACCGCTATCGCGCCTTGCCGAGCTCGGCGGCGATCTGGTCGTAGACGCCGCCATCGGCGAAATGGACCTGCTGCGCGTGCCGCCACCCGCCGAAATTGCGCGCGATGGTGAAAAGCTGGAGCGGCTTGAATTGGCCGGCATAGTGGCGCGCGACCGCCGGATCGCGCGGGCGATAGAAGTTGCGCGCCTCGATCTCCTGCGCCTCGGGGGTGTAGAGGAAGCGCAGATAGGCGTCGGCCAGCTTCTGCGTGCCGTGCGCCGCGACGTTCTTGTCCACCACCGCCACCGAAGGCTCGGCGAGGATCGAGACCGAAGGGTAGACGATCTCATACGCGCCTTGCGGCTGCTCGCGCAGCGCCAGCAGCGCCTCGTTCTCCCAGGTCAGCAGCACGTCGCCCTGGCCCCGCTGGATGAAGGTGGTCGCCGAACCGCGCGAGCCGGTGTCGAGCACCAGCACATTGCCGTAGAGCCGCTTGACGAAGTCGCGCGCCTTGTCCTGCCCATAGGCCTTGGCGGCATATCCCCAGGCGGCGAGATAAGCCCAGCGCGGCGCGCCGCCGGTCTTCGGGTTCGGCGTGATCACGCCGATGCCTGGCTTCACCAGATCGCTCCAGTCGTGGATGCCCTTCGGGTTCCCCTTGCGGACGAGAAACACGATCGTGGAATAATAGGGCGTCGAATTGTTCGGCAGCCGCTTCTGCCAGTTCGCGGCGACGAGCCCGCGATCGGCAAGCTGATCGATGTCGTTCGCGAGCGCGAGCGTCACCACGTCGGCGGGCAGGCCCTCGGCCACCGCGCGTGCCTGTGCGCCCGATCCGCCGTGCGACTGCTTGATCTCGACGTCCTCGCCGGTCCTGGCCTTCCAGGCGTGCGCGAAGGCGGGGTTCACCTGCAGGAAGAGCTCGCGGGTCGGATCGTAGCTGACGTTGAGCAGTGTCGCCGCCGGCAGCGGCGTCGCGACGATCGTCGCGATCAGCGTGCCGAGAAGAAGTTTGCGCATCCTATCCCCCTGGTAGCGCCGGCGAGCCGGCTTAGGTCCCGTTCCCGTCCGGCTGCTGCGGCAGCAGGAATTCGTGGTGCACGACCTGGTCGAGTCGCGCCTGGCGGACGATGCTGCCGGGCGGGACGCTCTCGGTCAGCCAGACGTTGCCGCCGATCGTCGAGCCGCGGCCGATGGTGATGCGGCCGAGCAGCGTCGCGCCGGCATAGACGACGACATCGTCCTCGAGGATCGGATGCCGCGCGCGGCCCTTCTCGAGCGCGCCGTCGCCGCCGATCGGGAAGCTGCGGGCGCCGAGCGTCACCGCCTGATAGAGACGCACGCGCTCGCCGATCACCGCGGTTTCGCCGATCACGACGCCGCTGCCATGATCGATGAAGAAGCTTCCGCCGATCTGCGCGCCGGGGTGGATGTCGATGCCGGCTTTCGAGTTGGCGATCTCCGCGACGATCCGCGCCACCAGCAGCGCGCCGAGTTCATAGAGGCGGTGGGCGAGGCGGTGGTGGATGATCGCGAGCATGCCCGGATAGCAGAGCAGCACCTCGTCGACGCTGCGCGCGGCGGGATCGCCGGTATAGGCCGCCTCGACATCGTGGTCGAGCTGGCCGCGCAATGCCGGAAGCGCCGATGCGAACGCGCCGATGACCTCCTCCGCGCGGCGATCGGCGGCGGCATCGTCGTTCATCGCGTAGCGGAGGTCGAGGCGGATCTGGCCGTAGAGCCGGCTGAGCGCGGTATGCAGCGTCTCGGCGACGAACGCGTCCTCGTTGTCGAGCCGCACGAAGCTCGGGCCGAGGCGGAGCGGGAACAGCGCGCCGCACAGCGCGTCCATGATCTTGCCGAGCTCGTAGCGGGAAGGGAAGCCGCTGGTGCCGTGCTCCGCATGCACGCTGCGCGCCGCCCGCCAGCGCGTCCGCGCCGCGCGCAGCCCGGCCGCGACGGCATCGTTATCCCAATATCGCCCGTCCCCGCTCATGCCGCAGCGCTAGCGAAACGAAGCGGCGCTGCGCAAAGAAGGATTCCTATCGATCGACTAGAGAATTGGTTTCGGTGGTCCGGACGCTATTGTGCATCGGGTTCTTCACTCCCCCGAGCCCCGGTCCTCCGCTAAGATCACATTCGAAAGTCACGCCGAAGGTCACAGGGTTTCGTGACTTTCGACCGGCACGCCTCAGGCGAAGAGCTCGCCCTGTTGGGTCAGCAGCGGCCAGCGCCGGAGCACGACATGCCGCGTCGCGCCGACGAGACTGTGGATCAGCACGAATTCGCGCGCCTGCCAGCCGATCGCCGGCACCGTCCGCCCGAACGGCGCGCCGTCGCGATAGCCGAGCGTGACATGCGGGCTGAACCGCCAGCCCTCGCGCAGGATGCCGAGCCGCGCCAGCGGGGCGATCAGCTGCTCGCGCAGGCGCTGGAGCCCGGCATTGCCCGCCGCCGGCCGCAGCGCCACCGAACGATGCGACGCCGCCAGCCGATCGAGCCTCACCTCGAACGGTTCGGCGCAGGCGGCGTCGCCGATCGCGATCATCTCGTGCGCGATCCGCTCCGGAAACACGTCATGATCCGCGCTGATGCCCGCCGTGAGGTGCAGCCGATCGTTGGCAACCGGCGCGGCGATCCCGGGCTGCGCGTCGCGCATACCGCCCATCACCACCCGCGCCCACAGGCTCGGCAGGATCCCGAAGAAGAGACGATGCGCGATGTCCATGAGGCGATCCTCCGCGTGTGCGATGTTCGCCATATGTTCTGGTGGCGGAAATTGCAAGCCGGATGAGCAAATGGTCGGCGGATAGAAGGCGAGGGCGGGGCTCGCCGTCCCTTGTCGTTCACCGCTCGGCGTGCATGATGCCGGTTCCCGGAAGGAGACATCGCATGCGCTTCACGCTCGCCATCGCCTCGATCGCGCTGCTCGGCACCGCCGCGCTGAGCGCGCCCTGCAAGGACGCGAAGGGTCATTTCGCGAAATGTCCGCCGCCGGCGGCGGCGCCGGCTGCGGCGGCGGTCACCAAGGACAAGAACGGCCGCTGCCACGTCGCCAGCGGGCCGAAAAAGGGTCAGCTCACCAAATGCTAGCTCGCTAGCCGCCGGCGTTCGGGCCGGCGGCGGCCGGCGTGGCGGGAACATGGGCGGTAGCGCAGGGCCCGGAGCAAGCGGCTCGGCGCTCACCCACGGCTGGGCCCTCCGCTCCCCTCGGCCGCGCGCGCTATTCCGCCGCGATCGCCGGCGCGCGCTCGACGGCGGCGAAGCTGTCGCCGACCGGGCAGACCGTCCGATCGAACCCCATCACATGCGCGAAGCGGCCGCTGCCGACGAGATTGGCGACGGCCAGCGCCAGCTCGCAAATCTCCTTGTCGGAGAAGTGCGCGCGCAGCGTCTCCCAGAAGGCGGCGTCGGTGCCGAGCGGATCGGGCTCAAGCGAGAAGCGCTCGGCGAATTCGAGCGCCAGCCGCTCGCGCGCGCTGTAGCTATGCGACGTCCGCCATTCGCGGACCTCGGCATAATCCTGCTCGACGAGGCCGGGGCCGTTGCGATGGACGGCGTGCGACGCATCGACGCCGGAAGCCTCGAGATAATCGGGAATGTCGGTCTCGCCGCGGAAGCGCTGGCAGGCGAGGCAGCCGTTGATCTGCGCGATCAGCGCGCGCGCCAGCTCGAACTCGCGGAACGGCAGGATCGAACCGGCATAGACCTTGCGCGAGAATTCGAACATCGCGCCCGCCTGCTCCGGCGAAAGCACGTTGATCGCATAGTCCAGCGGCGTTTCGGCATAGTCCGCGGGAACATCGATATTGGCCACCATCCGTCTCCTCGGCCGCGCGTTCGTGCGCGTTCCGGCGGAGCATATCCCCGATCGGCCGGCGGGGCCATGAGGATGGGGGTGGGTTGGACGATGTTCGTGAAGTGGAATGAAGATCGGTGAGTTGCGCGCGCCCGACGTGAGCCACACGATATTGTCGTGACTTTGTAGGAGGCGCGCCGATGGCGCAGATCAACGTCTCGCTTCCCGAAGGCCTAAGCGCTGGGCAGAGGCGCGCGTCGCCGAAGGCAGCTACAGCAGCCCGAGCGACTATATCCGCGACCTCATGCGCCGCGACCGCGATCGCGAGGAGGAGCGCCAGCACAAGTTCGCCTGGCTGCGCGAGGCGTGGGAGGAAGGACTGGCCAGCGGCGAGCCGGTCGAGCTCGAAGAGGATTGGGCCGAGCGCGTCATCGCTCGCGGCGAGCCCGCCTGCGCGGCGAACGCGACGCGGCATGACGCGCGTGGCGATCCGCCCGTCGGCGGATCGCGATCTGGATGACATCTATGATTGATCGCGCGTGACGACCCGCAGGCGGCGGCGCGGCATGTAAGGCGCCTCGTCGCGGGGGCGCTGTCGCTGCGCGACTTCCCGGACCGGGGCCGCGTCCGCGTCGATATCGGCGACGGCGTCCGCAGCCTGACGATCGGCCGCTACCTTATTCTCTACCGTCTGGCCGAAACGGGCGTCGACGTCATTCGCGGGGTTCATGGCGCCCGCGACGTCGGTCAAATGCTTGCAGGCGACGGATGAGGCTGGCGAATGCCGGGCTGGAGCGCGGGCTGATGGGGCGTCGCATCCGCATGCTGCGCACCAGGCTGGGGCTGAGCCAGGAGGCGTTCGCCAGGACCTACGGCATCCCGCTCGCCAACATCTGCCAGTATGAAATTGGCCGCCACATGCCCCCGCCGGCGGTCCGCGCCTACCTAAAGGTGATCGAGGCCGAGCCGGAAGCGGCGGCGCGGGCGGTGGCGGCTTAGACGTAGCTACAATCAATCGCTTCTAGGAAGCGGCACATCTTTTGGCCAATATCCACGATCCTCGACTGATCTAAACTTGCCAGACCTCCAGAGATTTGTCCCAAACACCTTGTTTTTGTCTTTACCTGGCAGGATGTAGCCTCGCCGTTCTAACTCAATCACGAGTTCGCCGCGTTTCATAGGCCGCTTTTCTCGTAGAATAATTTTTCGAGCAGCTTCGATCGATCGCGCAATCTCTGCCGCCTGCGATGCCCTAGATTGAGGCCATTGATACAAACTGAGCTGATCCGAGTCCGCCGACGATTCTGAATCACGCGCATCTGATAGTCCACCATACACTGAGAGCAGATTATCGAGCGCAGCAAGCTCTCTAATTATTTCTTCACGCCTTCTCAGTAGCTTATCTAAAAACTCGGCTCTCGTTTGCTCTACCATGAGCGGCATCTAGCACTCTCTGAGTTTGATTATCCACAGACTTTTTTCAGGCAAAGTGTTAGATCGCACTCTGCCGTGGACTTCTCCGTTGAGGATGGTAAACCGACGCTACCACTGGAAGCTAAGCTGGATATCACGGCTGGGAGGAAGGCTGGCGAGTAACCAACAAGGGGCGCCTAAGAACGCAAAAGGGCCGACCTCTCGGCCGACCCTTCCCGTAAAGCTCGACGACGGACGTCGCGAACCTCCGCTTGCAATCTGAGAGTCGCACTTCCCGTCGTCAGAATCAACACCGGATAGCGTCAGTTTGTCGCGCCGGCGCGGTGCATCATGTGCCGCAGACGATTGGAACAAACATGAACACCATGACCGCAACTCGCACTACTCAGATTCAGTGCATCAACAAGACCAACCGCTACAGTGCGCATGAGCGCATCTCTCACGTCGGTGGCGGGCATCCGTCGCGCTGGAAGATGACGCAGCAGGAAGCGATCATCGCTATCGAAACTCGCGTGTCTCGCTTCTACGTGAGCGTCGGCGGCCGCAGCGTTTGGGTGATCGTCGCTCGTAGCGCTGCGGGCAATAAGTATCTCAAGACCGAGAATGACGGCGAGCAGCCGAACAATCTGCTCAGCCTTCCTGAGTGCCCCTGACCTAAGTAGCGAGCGGTCCGCGATGCGGGCCGCTCGCTTATTTCATTCTGCCGCCGGCAGATAAATCTCGCCGCCCTTCTCCCTGAACACCTCGCTCATCTCGGCCATCCCCGCGTCGGCATCCACCACCGGCTCCGCCGCAATGAACGTCTCCGCGCCGGCATTCTGCTTCGCAGCAAAATCGCGCACCTCCTGGGTGATCTTCATCGAGCAGAATTTCGGGCCGCACATCGAGCAGAAGTGCGCGGTCTTGGCGCCTTCGGCGGGCAGCGTCTGGTCGTGATATTGCTCGGCGGTCTCCGGATCGAGCGCGAGGTTGAACTGGTCGCGCCAGCGGAACTCGAAGCGGGCGCGGCTGAGCGCGTCGTCTCGCACCTTCGCGGCGGGGTGGCCCTTGGCGAGATCGGCGGCGTGGGCGGCAAGCTTGTAGGTGACGACGCCGACCTTGACGTCGTCGCGGTCGGGCAGGCCGAGATGCTCCTTGGGGGTGACGTAGCAGAGCATCGCGGTGCCGAACCAGCCGATCATCGCCGCGCCGATCGCGCTGGTGATGTGGTCGTAGCCCGGCGCGATGTCGGTGGTGAGCGGCCCCAATGTGTAGAAGGGCGCCTCCCCGCAGGCCTCGAGCTGCTTGTCCATGTTGGCCTTGATCTTGTGCATCGGCACGTGGCCGGGGCCCTCGATCATCACCTGGACGTCCTGCGCCCACGCCTTCTTGGTGAGCTCGCCGAGCGTGTAGAGCTCGGCGAACTGCGCTTCGTCGTTGGCGTCGGCGTTGGAGCCGGGGCGGAGACCGTCGCCGAGCGAATAGGCGATGTCGTACGCCTTCATGATCTCGGTGATCTCGTCGAAGCGCTCGTAGAGGAAGCTCTCCTTGTGGTGCGCGAGGCACCATTTCGCCATGATCGAGCCGCCCCGCGAAACGATGCCGGTGACGCGCTTCGCGGTCATCGGGATGTAGGGCAGGCGGACGCCGGCGTGGATGGTGAAATAGTCGACGCCCTGCTCGGCCTGCTCGATCAGCGTGTCGCGGAAGATTTCCCATGTGAGGTCCTCGGCGATGCCGCCGACCTTCTCGAGCGCCTGGTAGATCGGCACGGTGCCGATCGGCACGGGACTGTTGCGGATGATCCATTCGCGGGTGTCGTGGATGTTGCGGCCGGTCGAGAGGTCCATCACCGTGTCGGCGCCCCAGCGGATCGACCAGACCATCTTGTCGACTTCGCTGGCAACGTCGGAGGCGACGGCGCTGTTGCCGATGTTGGCGTTGATCTTGACGAGGAAATTGCGGCCGATCGCCATCGGCTCGCTCTCGGGGTGGTTGATGTTGTTCGGGATGATCGCGCGGCCGCGCGCGACCTCGTCGCGGACGAACTCGGGCGTGACATAGTCGGGAATCGACGCGCCGAAGTCCTCGCCGTCGCGGATATATTCGGCGAGGCGGGCGCGGCCGAGATTTTCCCGCTCGGCGACATATTCCATCTCGGGCGTGACGATGCCGCGGCGGGCATAGTGCATCTGCGAGACGTTCATGCCGGGCTTGGCGCGCAGCACCTTGCGGCGGACGTTCGGGAACGGCTGGACGCCGCCTGAGCGATCGGGGCCGAGCTGGCCGTTGTCCTCGGGGCGGACCTCGCGCTGCGCGACCTCCTCGACGTCGCCGCGGCCGCGGATCCAGTCGCGGCGGAGTTCGGGCAGGCCGGCCATGATGTCGATGCGGACTTCGGGGTCGCTATAGGGCCCGGAGGTGTCGTAGACGCGCACCGGCGGCTCGCCTGAGGACGGCTCGAGCGCGATCTCGCGCATCGCCACGCGACGCTCGCCGACGTGGATCTTCCTCGATCCGCGGATCGGGCCGGTGGTCACCTTCAATTCGGTGCGCGCGGGAATGTCGGCCATGAAACCAGATCTCCTCAGATAATCGCGTCGGCACGGCCGCAATAGCCGGCCAGGAAAAGCAGCAGCCCCGCCATCGCGGCGGCGGCCGACCAGAGCCGCGCCGAGCCCTGCAGCGCGCGTCCGATCGCGAGCAGCGGCCCCGGCCGGATCAGCAGGATCAGCCCCTCGATCGCGATCGCGAAGGCGGCGAACGTGACGATGTCGGCGAGCGGATCGTGCAGGAAGTGGTGGACGCCGAAGATCGCCGCGCCGATCGCGAAGGCGAGCACGCCGGTCACGTAGGTCAGCGCCGGCGAGCGCTCGAGCCCGTCCACGATGTCCCGCCAGCGCGCCGGATCGAGGAGGACGCCGATGGCGGCGGCGAGCAGATAGAGGCCGAGCCCCTCCGCCAGCCGCAGCGTCAGCACTGTGAGCGTGTTCATCGCTCCTCCTCGACCCGACGATACGGCAGGGTAGAGGGTGCGATAGCCGCTCCCTCCCTCCGCCGGTATCACCCGGATCAGGTTCGGCGGGTCGCGGGCTGGTGCCCGCCTCTCAGCCGCCCGTCAGCGGCCCCCCGGGGAAACCGCCATCCTAGCCGCATGTCGGCGCCATGGAAAGCTTTCGCATTCCGCTCGTTGGGGTTCGGTTCGCAACCGTAAGGAGTGGAGGAGATGAGCGTAGCTTCCAGGATGAAGCGCCCGGCGGCGCTGCTTTGCGTCGCCGTCATGCTCGCGCCGCTGGCCGCCTGTGACGACGATTATAACCGCCCCGGCCCAGGCTATTACGGTTCCGCGCCGCCGCCGCCTCCGCCGCCGGGCCCGCCGCCGGGTTACGATCGGGGCGGCTATGATCGCGGCGGCTATGATTACCGCAACGATCCCCCTCCCGGCTACGACCCCTATCGCGACTATCGCGACGAGCAGGGGCAGGATCGCGTGCTGAGCCGCGACGACCGCGTCTATCGCGGCTCGGACGGCCGCTATTATTGCCGCCGCTCGGACGGCTCGACCGGCACCGTCGTCGGTGCGGTCGCCGGCGGCGCACTCGGCGCCATCCTCGGCGGCGGCGGTCTGCTCGGCACGGTGCTCGGCGCGGGCGGCGGCGCGCTGCTCGGCCGTTCGGTCGACAAAGGCGAGGTGCACTGCCGCTAAGGGAGCCTCACCGCCAGACCCGTTCGTGTCGAGCGAAGTCGAGACACGCGAGCCAAGCGCTCGCCGCACGTTCCTCGACTACGCTCGGGACGAACGGGGCTCCTTCGGGAGCGCGAACTCGCCCAGCCCCTCATCCGTGCCGCAGAGGCGGTCCCAGTGGCGGAAGTAGAGGCCGTAGTTGCAGCGATAATGCGCGTGGTGGCGCTGGTGGTGGGTCGCGGTGATGAGCCAGCCGCCGGCGCGCCCGCGCACCAACGTCCGCGGAAACAGCTCCCAGCCGATATGGTTGGTGACGCCCATGACCGTCATCACGGTCAACACGACGCCCAGCGCCGCGACGTGGATCGGGATCGCCAGGACCAGCGCCGGGATGACGACCGCGCCGGTCAGCGCCTCCCAGGGATGGAAGCTCATCGCCGCCCAGGCGGTCGGCGGGCGGCTGGCGTGGTGGACGGCATGGACGCGCCGGAACAGCGGAGGCGCGTGCATCCAGCGATGCGTCCAATAGAACCAGGCGTCGTGCGCGAGCAGGTAGACGAGGATCGAGACCGGACACCACCACAGCGGCCAGGCGTGGATATCGGTGTAGACCCGCGTCCAGCCACGCGCCTGCCATCCCCAGGCGAGGATGCCGGCGGGCACGCCGTAGATCGCCGCGGAGGCGAGGCTCCAGCCGATCTCGCGCCGGATCTGCGCCGCCTGCCCCGCATAGAGGCCGCGATGCCGCGCCCGCGTCGCCAGCGCGAAGCCGCCCGAGACGAGCAGATAGCGCACCGCGACGATCGCGCTCATCGCCACGGCGGCGAACAGGATGGCAGCGGCGAGCGACACAATGACTCTGCTTCTAGAGCAAGCCGGTTCGATCCTCTATCCTCGGTTCACGCCGTGCGCGTCGCAGCCACTGCCTTTGCTGAAGCGGGCAATCCGGACAGTCTCGCCTAAATAGGGCGAGCGGGATCGAGCCGGACCTGCCGATCATCGCGGAGGTTCAAGCCGGCGCCAAAAGCGGCTAGGGCAGGCGGCATGGTTTCGGGTGGGCGTTGCGATCTCGCCATCGTCGGCGGCGGTTTGGCGGGCGGGCTGATCGCGCTTGCCGCGCGGCGTGCCCGGCCCGACGCGCGCGTGCTGCTGATCGAGGCCGGCGATCAGCTCGGCGGCAACCACATCTGGTCCTGGTTCGAGAGCGATATCGCGGCTGCCGATCGGCCGTTGATCGAGGGCTTCGCGAGCGCGGTGTGGGACGGCTACGACGTCGCCTTTCCAGGCTACCGCCGAACGCTTGCGACCGGTTACCGATCGATGCGTTCGGAGCAGTTCGATGCCGTGTTGCGTGACCTCCTGCCCAGCGATGCGATCCTGACCGGCCGCGCGGTCCGCGCGCTGACGCCGACGTCGGTGACACTCGCCGACGGCACCGCGATCGCGGCCGGCGGCGTGATCGACGCGCGCGGTGGCGGCGATCTCGCCGCGCTGGAGCTCGGCTGGCAGAAGTTCGTCGGCGTCGAATATCGGCTCGCCGCGCCGCACGGGCTCGAGCGGCCGGTGGTGATGGATGCGTCGGTCGAGCAGATCGACGGCTATCGTTTCATTTATCTGCTCCCATTCGCCGAGGACTGCATCTTCATCGAGGACACCTATTACAGCGACACGCCCGCCATCGATCGCGATGCGCTGCGCGCGCGGATCGAAGCCTATGCGGCGGGGCGCGGCTGGCGGATCGCGGCTTTCCTGCGCGAGGAGGCGGCGGCGCTGCCGGTCGTCCTCGGCGGCGATTTCGCGAAGCTGTGGGGCGGCGACGGGGTCGCGAAAGCGGGGGTGCGCGCCGGCCTGTTCCAACCCATGACCGGTTATTCGCTGCCGGACGCGGTGCGCACCGCGTCCCTCGTCGCGACGCTGGGGGATTGGCGGGGAGCCGCGCTGCACGATGCGCTTCGCAGCCATGCGCGCCGGGCGTGGACGGCGCGCGGCTATTATCGGCTGCTCGGCCGCATGCTGTTCCGCGCCGCCGCGCCGCACGAGCGCCGGCGGGTGTTCGAGCGTTTCTACGGCCTCGATGCGAGCCTCATCGAGCGCTTCTATGCGGCGCGCTCGCGCTTCGCCGACAAGGCGCGGATCCTCAGCGGGCGGCCGCCGGTGCCGATCCTGCGCGCGGTGAAGGCGTTGGCGGCGTGACGGGGGCGGCATGACCAAAGCAGCCGTCATCGGCGCCGGCTTCGGCGGCCTTGCGCTCGCGATCCGGCTGCAGTCGGCGGGCGTCGCGACGACGCTGATCGAGGCGCGCGACAAGCCCGGCGGCCGCGCCTATGCCTGGGAGCGCGCCACCGACGCCGGCACCTTCACCTTCGATGCCGGCCCCACCGTCATCACCGATCCCGATTGCCTGCGCGAGCTGTGGAAGCTCTCCGGCCGCGACATGGCGGACGACGTCACGCTGCTGCCGGTCGATCCCTTCTACCGGCTGATGTGGCCCGACGGCACGAGCTTCGACTATTCGAACGACGAGGCGGCGCTGGCCCGCCAGATCGGAGCGCTCAACCCGCAGGATGTCGAGGGCTACAAGGCGTTCCTGCGCTATTCCGAAGGCGTCTATCGCGAAGGCTATGAGCGGCTGGGCGCGGTGCCATTCCTCGATTTCGGTGCGATGGTGAAGGCCGCGCCGGCGCTCGCGCGCTATCAGGCATGGCGCTCCGTCTACGGCGTCGTCGCCTCGCACATCCAGAACGAGCATCTGCGCGAGGCCTTGAGCTTCCACACGCTGCTCGTCGGCGGCAACCCGTTCACGACGAGCGCGATCTATGCACTGATCCACAAGCTCGAGAAGAGCGGCGGCGTCTGGTTCGCCAAGGGCGGCACGCATGCGCTCATCCGCGCGATGGTGACGCAGTTCGAGCGGCTCGGCGGCACGCTCAGGTTGGGCGATGCGGTCGCGCATATCGATACGCTCGGCGATCGCGCCACCGGCGTCACCACGCGGAGCGGCTGGCACGACAGCTTCGATGCGGTGGCGAGCAACGCGGACGTCGTGCACAGCTATCGCGATCTGCTCGACGGGAATGCGCGTGCGGGGCGGGTGGCGCGATCGCTCGAACGGAAGCGCTTCTCGCCGTCGTTGTTCGTGGTCCACTTCGGCGTGCGCGGCAGCTTTTCGGGCGTGCCGCACCACACGATCCTGTTCGGCCCGCGCTATCGCGAGCTCCTGACGGACATTTACGAGCACGGCGTGCTCGCCGACGATTTCTCGCTCTACATCCACCACCCGACCGTCACCGATCCGAGCCTCGCGCCGGAAGGGCATTCGACCTTCTACGCGCTGGCGCCGGTGCCGCATCTCGGCAAGCTGCCGATCGATTGGGACGAGGTCGGCCCGATCTATGCGCGGCGGATCATGGAGGCGCTCGACGCGCGGTTGCTTCCTGGCCTGCGCGAGCGGCTGGTGACGAGTTTCTATTATGCGCCGCCCGATTTCGCGCGCGATCTGAATGCGCATCTAGGCTCCGCCTTCAGTCTCGAGCCGCTGCTCACGCAATCGGCCTGGTTTCGTGTCCACAATCGCGATGATGTCATACCCAATCTCTATTTCACCGGCGCGGGCACGCATCCCGGCGCGGGCATCCCCGGCGTCGTCGGATCGGCCAAGGCGACGGCAGGGCTGATGCTCGACGATCTGAGAGGGCCATGAACAGGCTGGCAGTCTATTGCGGATCGAGCCCCGGCGCCGATCCGATCCACGGTGAGACCGCGGCGATGGTCGGCCGCACGCTCGGCGAGCGCGGCATCGGCGTCGTCTATGGCGGCGGCCGCAACGGCCTGATGGGCAAGGTCGCCGATGCCGCGCTGGCGGCGGGCGGCGAGGTGATCGGCGTGATCCCGGAGGCGCTGGTCGCGGCCGAGGTGGCGCACCCCGGCTGCACGCGGCTGGAGACGGTCGACACGATGCACGAGCGCAAGGCGCGGATGACCGAGCTTTCGGACGGCTTCATCGTGCTGCCGGGCGGGATCGGTACGATGGACGAGCTGTTCGAGGCGCTGAGCTGGGCGCAGCTCGGCTATCATGCCAAGCCGGTGGGCATATTGGAGGTCGGCGGTTTCTACGCACCGCTGCTCGCCTTTCTCGATGGGCTCGTGCCGGCGGGTTTCCTGCGCGAGAAGCACCGCCGCAACCTGCTCGTTTCGGAATGTCTCGACAGCCTGCTAGGGCAGTTCCGGTGTTTCACCGCCGCTCCTCCTCTCGCGAAAGTGACGCGGCGCGATCTGTAGGCGCGCCGTCCAGACCTTCCGTCGTCATCCCCGCGCAGGCGGCGATCGATATGCTTCATCATCGCGATGAAACCGTGAACTCAGCCATATGGATTCCTGCCTACGCGGAAACGATGAGCGAGAATGTCGGTCGCTGATCGTCAAAGGGTTGTCGCCGCCGCACGAAATTCGATTGCGCGCGGCTCCAAGAGTTTCGCGGCGGCGTCGCGGCTGTTCGCTCCGGCGACGCGCGAGCGCGCATGGCTGCTCTACGCCTGGTGCCGTGCCTGCGACGACATTGCCGACGGGCAGGAGATGGGCCACGGCATGACGCGCGTCGCCGATGCGCAGGAGCGGCTCTCGCGGATGCGCGTGCTCACCGATCGTGCGCTGCGCGGCGAACCGACCGGCGAGGCGGCGTTCGACGCATTCGGCATCGTCGCCGCCGAATGCGGGATCACGGCGCGCCATGCCGAGGATCTGATCGAGGGCTTCGCGCTCGATGCCGCCGAGTGGCGGCCAAGAAGCGAGGACGACCTTTATCGCTACTGCTATCATGTTGCCGGCATCGTCGGCGTGATGATGGCGATCGTGATGGGGATCGCGCCCGACGATCATGCGGTGCTCGACCGCGCCTGCGATCTCGGCATGGCCTTCCAGCTCGCCAACATCGCGCGCGACATCGGCGAGGATGATGGGGTCGGCCGCTGCTATCTGCCGCTCGACTGGCTCGCCGAAATGGATATCCCACCCGGCGAGCACATGAAGCTGCCTTATCGCACGAGGCTGGCGGTGCTCGCGAAGCGGCTCGGGCAGCGCGCCGAGGCGTTTGAGACAAGCGCGCGAGAAGGGGCTGCGGCGCTGCCGTTCCGATCGGCCTGGGCGGTGCTCGCGGCGGCGGGCATCTACGGCGGCATAGCGCGTGAGGTCGTCGCGCGCGGCGCGTACGCCTGGGATGCGCGCGTCACCACCTCGAAGCGGGCGAAGCTCGGCTGGATTACGCGCGCGTTCGTCCAAGCGGCGCGACGGGGCGGTTGGCGCGATCCGCCGCGAGCGGATCTTTGGGAGCGGCCAAAATAGCAGCTCGTCACCCCGGGTTCGACCCGGGGTCCCGCTTCTCGGCTAATGAAGAGCGAACCCGGATCAAGTCGAGGCGACGGGCTAGCCAGGTTTGTGCGGTCAGCCGCCGCTCAGTGGTACCAGCACTTGCTGACGCGGCGGTGATGCACCCAGCGCGTCTTGCAGATCTTGCGGTTGTGGTGCGGCAGGATCTTGAGCGGACCGTGCACCGGTGTCACCGTCGTCTCGGTGTGCGCTCCCCGCTGCGCGCTTGCGGGCATGGCTAGCGCTGCGATGGCGATGCCGCCCGTGGCGATCAGATGCGAAAGCTTCATGCCCATCTCTCCGGCTGTTGCAGTCGCATCAGCTACGCGTGGGCGGCGTTCGGGTTCCGATGATAAAGGGGCCCGGCGAGGCCAGCCCGCCGGGCCCAGGTGGAGAGGCGGAGCAAGCTCTGCCTCCCTCGGGTCGCAAGGCTGGGATAGGCGGATCGCCGGTCGCCGACTGTGACCGGACGCACAAGGAAATCCGCAAATTAAGGACGTTGTGACCTAGCGCACAGGTGCGCGGATGCCCTTGCGTTTGCGCTGCGCGAGCTCGGCCTTGAGCGCCTCCGGGCGTGGCGCGACGAGGAAGCCGAAGCTCACCGTCCCCGCCTTGGTTGCGACGGCATGATGCAGCCGGTGCGCCTGCACGATCCGCTTGAGATAGGCCGAGCGCGGCACGACCCGGTGCTGCAGACGCTTGTGGACCAGCCAGTCGTGGAAGCCGAAGTAGATCGCCCCATAAGCCGCGATGCCGGCACCGATCCAGGTGCAGCCGGGCCACCAGCTCCAGCGGACGCCGCCCGCCAACAGCAAGATCGAGGGCAGCGCGAAGATCATCGCATAGAGGTCGTTGGCCTCGAACGCGCCGGTGCGGGGCGCGTGGTGGCTCGCGTGCAGGAACCAGCCCGGTCCGTGCATCACCCAGCGGTGCGCAGCATAGGCGACGCCCTCCATCGCAGCGATGGTGAGCAGGAACAGCAGGATTCCGGGCAGAACGGGCATTGCACGCGCTATATAGGGAGCGCAGGCGTTCAGCGAGGCGAAAGGCGCCGAGGTTTTGAGGATCGATGATGAGACGGATTGCCACGCTGGCCCTGATGCTGTCGCTCGCCGCCTGCGCGACGGTCGATCCGCGCATCGTGGTGCGCGACAAGCTTATCGAGGCCGGGCTCAAGCCGCCGATGGCGGACTGCATGGCGGAGAAGCTGGTCCGCAAGCTGGATCGCGATCAGCTGAGGGAGCTCGCGCACGCCGCCAACCTGCCGCACGAGGATGTCGGCCATATGTCGATCGACGATCTCCTCTATCGGCTGCGCGCGATCCAGGATCCGCGCGTCGTCGAGGTCGTCACGCGTGCCGGCCTCGGCTGCGCGATCGCGGGGTAATGAGCCCGGGATTTACGAGCCGTTCGTCCTGAGCGAAGTCGAAGGACGCCCCAGACAGAGGCGCTCCGTTCAAGCTGAGCGCAGGCGAAGCGCATGCCCTGTGGCCGCACTTCGAGTTTGCTCAGTGCGAACGGGTTCCTGCGGCCGTCGCGATCGCAACCGTCCCGCAGTGCACAATCGCCGGGGTTGATGCCGCCGCGGATTGCCGATAACGGCCACGGCCGACGGAGGTCTCCCCCACGATGAACATCCACGAATATCAGGCTAAGGAAGTGCTCGCGAAATTCGGCGCGCCGGTGCCGCTCGGCTATGCCGCAACGACGGTCGAGGAGGCGGTCGCCGCCGCCGAGAAGCTGCCCGGGCCGATCTATGTCGTGAAGGCGCAGATTCATGCCGGCGGCCGCGGCAAGGGCAAGTTCGTCGGCGCAGCCACGGACGCCAAGGGCGGCGTGCGCCTCTCCAAGTCCGTCGAGGAGGTTCGCAAGAACGCCTCCGAGATGCTCGGCCACACGCTCGTCACGGTGCAGACCGGCGAGCATGGCAAGGAGGTCAACCGCCTCTACGTCACCGACGGCGCAGACATCGCCAAGGAATATTACCTCTCGATGCTCGTCGACCGCGCCACCGGCCGGATCGCGATCGTCGCCTCGACCGAGGGCGGCATGGACATCGAGGCGGTCGCGCACGACACGCCCGAGAAGATCGAGACGATCATCGTCGATCCCGCCGAGGGCTTCATGCCGCATCACGGCCGTGCGGTCGCCTATGCGCTGAAGCTCGAGGGCGATGCCAACAAGCAGGCGCAGAAGGTCGCGGCGCAGCTCTACGAGGCCTTCGTCGCCACCGACATGAGCATGCTCGAGGTCAACCCGCTGGTCGAGACCACCGACGGCAAGCTGCTGGTGCTCGACGCCAAGGTCAGCTTCGACTCAAACTCGCTCTACCGTCACAAGGATATCGTCGCGCTGCGCGACGAGACCGAGGAGGATCCGGCCGAGATCGAGGCCTCGAAGTATGACCTCGCCTACATCAAGCTCGACGGCAATATCGGCTGCATGGTCAACGGCGCCGGCCTCGCCATGGCGACGATGGACATCATCAAATTGAACGGCGCCTTCCCGGCCAACTTCCTCGACGTCGGCGGCGGCGCCAACAAGGAGAAGGTGACAGCGGCGTTCAAGATCATCCTGTCCGATCCCGCGGTCGAGGGCATCCTCGTCAACATCTTCGGCGGCATCATGAAGTGCGACATCATTGCCGAAGGCATCGTCGCGGCCGCGAAGGACGTGAACCTTTCGGTGCCGCTGGTGGTTCGGCTCGAAGGCACCAACGTCGAGCAGGGCAAGGACATCCTCGCCAATTCCGGCCTGCCGATCGTCCCCGCCAACGATCTCGGCGACGCCGCCAAGAAGATCGTCGCCGAAGTGAAGAAGGCGGCGTAAATCCCATTCCGTCACCCCAGCGAACGCTGGGGTCTCGATCGATCGCAAGCGCCCGCTTGCCGCGCGAGATCCCAGCTTTCACTGGGATGACGAGGAGAGCAGAAGGAAGCGAACATGAAGGTCCTCGTGCCCGTGAAGCGGGTGATCGACTATAACGTCAAGCCGCGCGTCAAGGCGGACGGCACCGGCGTCGATCTCGCCAACGTCAAGATGAGCATGAACCCGTTCGACGAGATCGCCGTCGAGGAAGCCATCCGCCTCAAGGAAAAGGGCACGGCGACCGAGATCATCGCGGTCTCCGTCGGCCCGGCCAAGGCGCAGGAGACGCTGCGGACTGCGCTCGCGATGGGCGCGGATCGCGCGATCCTCGTCGTCAGCGAGACCGATGTCGAGCCGCTCGGCGTCGCCAAGATCCTGAAGGCGATCGTCGACGAGGAGCAGCCCGGGCTGGTCATCCTCGGCAAGCAGGCGATCGACGACGATTCGAACCAGACCGGACAGATGCTTGCCGCGCTGACCGAGCGTCCGCAGGGCACCTTCGCCTCCAAGGTCGAGATCGAGGGCGACACTGTGAAGGTCACGCGCGAGGTCGATGCCGGCCTCGAGACCGTCACGCTCAAGGCACCGGCGATCATCACCACCGATCTGCGCCTCAACGAGCCGCGCTATGCTTCGCTGCCCAACATCATGAAGGCGAAGTCGAAGCCGCTCGCGCAGAAGACGCCTGCCGATTACGGCGTTGATATCGCCGCCCGGCTCAAGACGCTCAAGGTCGTCGAGCCGGCGAAGCGCAGCGCCGGCATCAAGGTGCCCGACGTCGATGCCCTGGTCGAGAAACTCAAGAACATGGGAGTTGCCGCATGAGCGTGCTCGTTCTCGTCGAGCATGACAACGCGTCCGTGAAGGACGCGACGCTCGCCGCCGTCACCGCCGCCGGGAAGCTGGGCGAGGTCCACGCGCTCGTCGCCGGCCAGGGTGCCGCCGCCGCCGCGGAAGCCGCGTCGAAGATCGCCGGCGTTGCCAAGGTGCTCGTCGCCGACGATGCCGCCTATGCCAATGCGCTGCCCGAGAACGTCGCGCCGCTCGTCGTCGCGCTGATGGCGGACCATGACGCGTTCGTCGCGCCGGCGACCGCCAACGGCAAGAACATCGCGCCGCGCGTCGCCGCGCTGCTCGACGTGATGCAGATCTCGGACATTCTCTCGGTCGAGAGCGCCGATACCTTCACGCGCCCGATCTACGCCGGCAACGCGATCGCGACCGTCCAGTCGACGGACGCCAAGAAGGTCATCACGGTGCGCGGCACCGCTTTCGAGAAGGCGGCCAAGGAAGGTGGCTCGGCCTCGGTCGAGACCGTCGCGGGCAAGGGCGACAGCGGGCTTTCGAGCTTCGTCGGCGCCGAGGTCTCCAAGTCGGAGCGCCCGGAACTCACCTCGGCGAAGGTGATCGTCTCCGGCGGCCGCGCGCTGCAGAACAGCGAGAACTTCCACACGATCATCGAGCCGCTCGCCGACAAGCTGAAGGCGGCGGTGGGTGCGAGCCGCGCCGCGGTCGATGCGGGCTATGTGCCCAACGATTATCAGGTCGGCCAGACCGGCAAGATCGTCGCGCCGGAAGTCTATATCGCCGTCGGCATCTCGGGCGCGATCCAGCACCTCGCCGGCATGAAGGATTCGAAGACGATCATCGCCATCAACAAGGACGAAGACGCGCCGATCTTCCAGATCGCCGACATCGGCCTCGTCGGCGATCTCTTCAAGCTCGTGCCGGAGCTGACCTCGAAGCTTTGATATCGTGTGGCCCCGCAGGCGACTGCGGGGCCGATCAATAGTGAAAGCGACACTGGATGATCTCCAGCGTCTGCGCGTCAACCTTGCCGATCGTCCGATAAATCAGCCTGTGCTCGCGATCGATCCGGCGTGACCACCATCCGCTAAGGTTCTGGCCGAGCGGCTCGGGCTTTCCGATTCCACGAAGCGGATCGCGCGAACATTCCTTGATGAGGAGATTTATTCGTTCAAGGATTTTGGGATCGTCCTGCTGCCATTGCAGATAATCCTCCCAAGCCTCGAAGTCGAAACTGATCCTCACGATTCGATCAGCTCGTGCTCCTCGCCTTTACCGGCGTTCATCCTCTCGACCGCACCGAGCAGCCGCTTCGCGTTCGCCGGCGAACTCAGCAGATAGAGCGTTTCCTGGATCGAATCCCATTCGCTCTGCGAGATCATCACGACGCCTTCCTTGCGCTGGCGCGTGATCGTGATCGGCGCCTTGTCGGCCACGGCGCGGTCCATCAGCGCCTTGAGGTTGGCGCGGGCATCGGTGAAGCTGAAGGCGTACATGCTCTTAATGTACAGACTTCTGTGCATCTCCGCAACACGTGCACCAAAAAGTGAACACAGACTTACCCACAGGATAATCCACAGTTGATCGAATCGCCTCCGTAAGGAATCGTTCACCTTCAGGGGGGTGTCCGATGGTCGAGGGGGCGACGGTCATCGCCGCGCACGCGGCGCTGCACGAGCTTGCGCTGTTCGCAGCGGTCGGCTTCCTCGTTGGTGGGCTGGACGAGCTTGTCGTCGATCTGATCTGGCTGGTCCGCACGTCGTGGCGGCGCGTCGCCATCTACAGCCGCCATCCGCGCGCTTCCGCGGATCTGCTCGCGAGGGCCGATCAGCCTGGCCGGATCGCGGTATTCGTGCCGGCGTGGGATGAATCGGCCGTCATTGCAGCGATGATCGATACTGCGCTGACCCAATTCGGACCCGGAGACTATCGCCTCTATGTCGGCTGCTATCCGAACGATCCCGAAACGATCGCTCTGGTCCACGGCGCGGCCGCGCGCGACCCCCGCGTGCGTCCGGTAGTCTGTTCGCACGCCGGGCCGACCAACAAGGCCGATTGCCTCAATCATCTTTGGACAGCGCTCCTGCGGGACGAAGAATTGGAGCGGGTTCCTGCCAAGGCGATCCTGCTCCACGATGCCGAGGACGTCGTCCATCGCGCCGAGATCGCGGTGCTCGATCGGCTGATCGAGCGGTTCGACTTCGTGCAGTTCCCGGTGCTGCCGCTGGCGCAGCGCGGTGGGATCGAGGCGCGGCTGGTCTCGGGCCATTATTGCGACGAGTTCGCCGAGGCGCATGGCAAGCTCATCGTCGTGCGCGAGGCCGTCGGCGCGGCGATCCCTTCCGCCGGCGTCGGCTGCGGCATTGCTCGTGACACGCTCGCCCGGATCGCGGACGCGGCGGACGGGCTGCCGTTCGATCCCGGCAGCGTCACCGAGGATTACGAACTCGGGCTTCGCATCGGTGCGGCGGGCGGCCGGGGCGCGTTCGTTCGGTTGCCGAGCCGGCGGGAGGGCGGGCGCGTGCACGGTCTCGTCGCAGTGCGCGAGCATTTCCCGGCGAGCTTCGCAGCGGCAGTGCGGCAGAAATCGCGCTGGATCGCAGGAATCGCACTGTGCGGCTGGGATCGGCTTGGCTGGAGTGCGGGGTTCGCCGAGAACTGGATGCGCCTGCGCGATCGTCGCGCGCTGCTCGCCGCGCTGATCCTGGTCGCGGCCTATGGTGCGCTGCTGCTGTGGGCGACACTAACGGTGCTCGCCTGGATCGGGATCGGCCCGCTTCCCGATCCCGGCCTACCCGGTTGGCTGGCGTGGACCACCGTCACGCTCGCGTTCTGGCGCGTCGTCATGCGCACCGGCTTCGTGGCGCAAGCCTATGGCGCGCGCT
Source organism: Sphingomonadaceae bacterium (assembly GCA_019239915.1). Lineage (GTDB taxonomy): Bacteria > Pseudomonadota > Alphaproteobacteria > Sphingomonadales > Sphingomonadaceae > Solisphingomonas. The sequence goes on along the minus strand of JAFAZF010000001.1, from coordinate 54,668 downwards.
GGGCGCTCGGCGTGCTGCCGCGCATGATCGTCGGCAATTTCATCGCGATGATGGCGGCGCGGCGGGCGCTTTGCAGTTACGCGCGCGAGTTGCGCGGCGAGGCGATGCGATGGGAGAAGACGGCGCACGTCTTTCCCGAGGCGCTCCCCGCCGAATGAGACGCGCGGCACCGCTGCGCTTCGTCGTGCTGGTCGTCGGCGGCTGGGCGCTCGTCCGCGTCGCCGCACTCGAGGGACTTAGCCTGCGTGCCCGTCCGCCGCTGGCGCTGGCGGGAGCGCCGCTGTTGCCGCTGGCGCCAGATGACGCCGCACCACTGTCGACCGTCCCGCTGCGCCTGGCGTCGTTCGATGCGCCGCCCGCAATCGCTAGCTTGAAGATGGCCGGCCCCGCCGCTGTGGCGCTACCGTCCAAGCCGGCGCGGATGGATCATGCGCTCGACGGCATCCCGTCTCTGCTCGCGCCCTATGTCGGGGCGGAGACCGCCGCCGCGATGCCGGCACCCGATCCTCCCGGCCGCGACGCGTCGCCCGACGCGCCTCTGCTTTCGCTGGGCGCGCAGGCGCTGGTACTGTCCCAGTCCCGCTGGTCGGGGTCGGCATGGCTGTTCGGGCGCGGCGGCGGTGACAAGGCGCTCGGCCCGGCTGGCGAGATCGGCGGTAGCCAGGGCGGCGCGCGCGTCGCCTATCGGCTCGACGACAGCGGTGCGCTCGCAGCCTTCGTGCGGGGCTATACGCCGCTCGGGCAGAGCGGCGCCGAGGTCGCTGGCGGGATCGAGTGGCATCCGCTGCGGCAAGTGCCGTTCCGGCTCGCGGTGGAGCGGCGCGAGCGCGTCACGCGGGGCGGCCGCAGCGCCTGGGAGGCAAGCGCGGCCGGCGGCGTCGATAGCGAACCGATTCCGGGCGTGCTCCGGATCGATGCCTATGCGCAGGCCGGCATCGTCGGCATCCGTTCGCGCGATCTGTTCGCCGACGGCTCCGCGCGCGCCGGCTATCCTGCAAGGCTCGGCGGCGGCGCGAGCCTGACCGTGGGCGGTGGCGTTTGGGGTGCGGCGCAACCCGGTGCGAAGCGGCTCGATGCGGGCCCGCAGCTGGCGCTGCGCGCGCCCGTCGATCATGCGACGCTGACGATCGCCGCCGATTATCGTGTGCGGGTTGCGGGCAGGGCGCGGCCCGGCTCGGGGCCGGCGATCACCGCAGCAGTGGATTTCTGAAGCGGGCCTCGTTTCTCGAGACGTGCCGTTTCGAACGCCGCCGCGTTGGTTCGAACGCGATATGCCTTCGGCGATCCACTTGCCGATCGGCAAGCAATGAAGCGATCATTGACCGGCACGGCGAGCGGCTTCCCGTCAGTTTGTTAATCTTCCCGAGCTAAGGCTGTACGTCTGGAGTGGAGCGGGCGAATGGATGCGATGAACATGCGCGGCTTCGTGGGGCATGACGAGGAGCCGGTGTCGCTGCACGGCCGCCGCGCCGTCGCGCTCGGCCCGATCGGCAGCATCGTCGAGATTTCGGGCGCCGGCGCCAAGGTCCGCTTCGACGGCCAGCTACTCGCCGCGCTCGCCGACGATGCCGATCCCAGCATCGCGCGTTCCGGTCAGGTCGGCTCGCAGATCAAGATGAAGGCCGGCCACTGGTGGCTGCTCGCCAATATCCGCTCGCTCAGGCTCGAGACCGACGGCGAAGGCGTCACTGCCGAGATCGATTTCCTCGGCGAGGGTCGCGAGGATACGGCGACGCTGGGCATCCGCGATTTTCGCCGCGGCATCACCCATTATCCAGCGCCCGGCGTGCGCGTGCATCCGGTCACGCAGCAGGACATGCGCGAGATGTTCGCGACGGACGATCGCCCGCATGTCGAGATCGGCACCGTCTATCCGACCGAGGACGTGCGCGGCGCGCTCTATGTCGATGCCTTCCTCGGCAAGCATTTCGCGCTGCTCGGTTCGACGGGTACCGGCAAGTCGACCGCGGCGGCGCTGATCCTGCACCGCATCCGCGAGCTCGCCCCGCAGGGTCATATCGTGATGATCGATCCGCATGGCGAGTATCCGGCAGCGTTCGAAGGCTATGGCGCGCTGTTCGACGTCGAAAATCTCGCCATGCCCTACTGGCTGATGAACTTCGAAGAGCATGCCGAGGTGCTGATCACCTCGGAGGGATCCGAGCGCCAGCGGGATCTCGACGTGCTCGCCAAGTGCCTTCACGCCGCGCGGGCCAAGAGCCGCATGGCTGAATGCGTGCCGAAGCTCACGGTCGACAGCCCCGTGCCCTATCTGCTCTCCGATCTGCTCAACTTCATCGTGACGGAGATGGGCAAGCTCGACCGCGCCGGCGACACCGGCCCCTATATGCGGCTCAAAACCAAGATCGAGGAGCTGCGCTCCGATCCCCGCTACACCTTCATGTTCTCGGGCATGCTCGTTGCGGATACGATGGGCCAGTTCCTTGGCAACATCTTCCGCCTACCGAGCAACGGCAAGCCGATCTCGATCATCGACGTTTCGGGCGTGCCGTCCGAGATCACTTCGGTGGTGGTAGCGATGCTCAGCCGCATGGTGTTCGATTACGCGATCTGGTCGCGCAACGAGACGCAGCGGCCGATCCTGCTCGTCTGCGAGGAGGCGCACCGCTACGTGCCATCCGATCGCGTGCAGACCGGGGCGGCTGTGCGCCGCATTCTCGAGCGCATCGCCAAGGAAGGCCGCAAATATGGCGTGTCGCTGGGGCTGATCTCGCAGCGCCCATCCGATCTCGCCGAGGGCGTGCTCTCGCAATGCGGCACGATCATCTCGATGCGGCTCAACAACGAGAAGGATCAGGCGCATGTCCGCTCGGCGATGCCGGAAGGCGGGCGCGGCCTGCTCGAGGCGGTGCCGGCGCTGCGCAATCGCGAGTGCATCATCTGCGGCGAAGGCGTCTCGGTGCCGATTCGCGTCGCGCTCGACACGCTGGAGGAGGCCAAGCGCCCCTCCTCCGCCGATCCGAGCTTCGCTTCTCTCTGGCAGGAAAGCGGCGGCGAGGCCGAATTGCTCGGCCGCGTCATCAATCGTTGGCGCCGCCAGGGGCGGTAAGCGTTCGATCACATCACTCCGGCGAAAGCTGCGCTCGGGTGGATGGCGGCAGCGAGAATCGTGCTCCGGCGTAGACCAGAGCTTCGGATGGTGGACGCTGTGCTCGACCTACAGAGCTCCGGCCTTCGCCGGAGCACGCATGGCAGTGGACTGCTTGCCGCGCGAAATCCCAGCCTTGGCTGGGATGGCGGTCAACCAGCAACCGGTTTGGCGCCGCTGCTCTTCCCCGCCGTGACCAGTGCGATCGCCTGGACCCGCGGCAGCGGTTGCGCGCCGGTCTTCATGACCATCAGGCTGGCGAGCCGCGCGCGGAATTGGCCGAGCTCGGCGCCCGCGAGCTGATCGGTCTGCTTGAAGCTGCCGGCGGTCATCGGATTGACGGTCGCGCCGCTCCGATACATCTCGAAATGCAGGTGCGGGCCGGTCGATAGGCCGGTCGAGCCGACATAGCCGATGATCTCGCCCTGCCGGACCTGCTGGCCGACGCGCACTGCGATCCGGCTCATATGGCCGTAGCCGGTGCCGAGATCCTTGTTTGCGTAGAGCTGGACGAAGTTGCCGTGGCCGCCGTGCCGGCCGGCGAAGGTCACCGTGCCGCTCATCGCCGCGATGATCGGCGTGCCGTAGGGCGCGGCGAGATCGACGCCCTGATGCATCCGGCTGTAGCCGAGGATCGGGTGGACGCGCATGCCGAAACCGGAGGTCTGGCGACCATTCACCGGCATCACCATGCCGTTATGGGTCTCGCCGGTGCCGGTGGCGTCGAACCATTCGTCGCGCCCGGCGTCGGTCCAGCGCAGCATCTGGAGCTGGCGGTTCGGACCCTGGTCGAGTCCGGCATAGATGAGGTCGCCATATTGCACCTCGCCGGTGGCGGCGCGGCGTTGGGCGATGACCATGTCGAAGCGCGCCCGCGCGGCGACCTGCGTGCGCGGGTTGATGCGGCTGGCGATGGCCTTGAGATACTGCGCGATCGCCGCACCCGGCACGCCCATCGCGCGCGCGGTGCGGAACAGGCTCGGTCCGATCGTGCCGCTCACCCGTAGCGGCGTATCGTCGACCGGAATCGGTTCGCGCGTCAGCTTGAGCGCCCCGTCGACGCGATTGACCGCGAGCTTGAGATCAAAGGCAGCGCGGAAGCGCATCAAGTCAAGTGGACGCGGCTGATTCTGGTCGGCACGGCGGCCGAGCGTCAGGTCGATGCGGGTCCCCGGCTTTACCGCGTCGATCGGAATGACGTTGCCGACCATCGCGGCGACGCGCTGCGCCTCGCCCTCGGCGACCCCCGCGCGCTCAAGCACGTGCGCGAAACCGTCTCCCAAGCCTAGCGTCGCGGTCAGGTCGAGCGACGGGCGCTCGGGCGCGTTGGCGAGCCACTCGACCGCGCGCGTTGCGCCCATGCGGCGGCCGGTGTCACCGCCATAGGCGAGCGGCGCGAGGCCGAGCGCGCGCTCTTCCTGCCACTGCGCTTCGGCGAGCGGGCGGGCGGCGGGAACCGGCAGCGGGGTGAGCCCAGGCGCGAAATGGATCGCGCTCCAGCAAAGCGCGGCGCAGGTCGAGGCGCCGCGAAACCAGGCGCGGCTGCCGATCCGGCTGCCGAGATCGACGACGAGATCGATGCGGTCAGCCCGATCGAGCAGGCGCGCGAGCGGAGCGGGCAGCATCGTCGCCGGATGCGCCGCGCAGTCCAGGGCGATGGCGGCGCCCTGCGCAAACTGACGATCATCCGCGTGAAACAAGCCTGCCGAGTCCTCGGTAGTTGCCGATGTACAGACGCCTCGGCCTACGGGCCTTGAGGGGGGCTGTCGGGGCAGCGAACTAAAGTCAATTTATGTGAGAGGAATTAACCACAAAGCTGCGCCAACCCGTGCGCAAGCAAGGGATGAACCGAGCATCTGCCGCGACGGATCGAAGCTGTGGACGCTTGCCGGCGAAGCCTGTGGATCGATTCGGGATAAGGCTTGCCAAGCCTCGCGGTCGTGCCAATCTAGATGGCAATGGGCACGCTCGGCCGCGCCACGATCGATGCCAGCCCGGTGGCGGTTCTCGGACCGACCAACACCGGCAAGACGCATCTCGCCATCGAGCGGATGTGCGGACATTCCTCCGGAATGATCGGCTTCCCACTGCGGCTCCTGGCGCGCGAGGTCTATGATCGGGTCGTCGCGATCAAGGGTAGGAACGAGGTCGCGCTGATCACCGGCGAGGAAAAGATCCTGCCGCCGCACGCGCGCTATTATCTCTGCACCGCCGAGAGCATGCCGCTGAGCGGAGCCCGGCAGGGCGGGAGCGACGATCAAGGGCTTCGGGACTTCGCGTTCGTCGCGTTGGACGAGGCGCAGCTTGGCGCCGATCCCGAGCGCGGCCACGTCTTCACCGATCGCATCCTGCGAGCCCGCGGCCGCGAGGAGACGATGATCCTCGGTTCCGAGACGCTGCGGCCGATGCTGCGCAGCCTCGTGCCCGGCGTGCGGATCGAGACGCGGCCGCGCTTCTCGACGCTCGCTTATGCCGGTCCGAAGAAGCTCTCGCGATTGCCGAAGCGCTCGGTGGTCGTCGCCTTCTCGGCTGAGGAAGTCTACGCCGTCGCCGAGATGCTGCGGCGGCTGCGCGGCGGCGCGGCGGTGGTGATGGGCGCGCTGAGCCCCCGTACGCGCAACGCGCAGGTCGCGATGTATCAGGCTGGCGAGGTCGACTATCTCGTCGCCACCGATGCGATCGGCATGGGGCTCAACATGGACGTCGCCCATGTCGCCTTCGCGAGCCTGCGCAAATTCGACGGGCGGCGGTCTCGGCGGCTGACGGTGCCCGAGATGGCGCAGATCGCCGGCCGTGCCGGACGCCATCATCGCGACGGCACCTTCGGCACGCTCGGCATCGAAGGTGAGGAGGGTGGCGGCGCCGTCTTCACCCCCGAAGAGGTGGCGGCGATCGAAGGCCACGTCTTTCCGCCGCTCGACCACCTCTATTGGCGCTGCGGTACGCCAGATCTCTCCTCGGCCGACAAGCTCGTCGCCTCGCTCGAGGCGCCGCCGACCAAGCCGGGATTGCGCGCCGCACCCAAGGCGGTCGACCTTCAGGTGTTGAAGCGGCTTGCCGGCGACGACTTCATCCGGGCGCGGGCGCGCGGGCCGGGAATGGTCGGCCGGCTGTGGGAGGCGTGCGGGCTGCCCGATTTCCGCAAGACCGGCGCCGAGCATCATGCCCGTCTCGTCCAGCGCATCTTCCATCATCTCAGCGAAGGCAGCGGTCACGTTCCGGCGCCGTGGTTTGCGGAGCAGCTCGCCCGGCTGGACAGCGTGCAGGGCGACGTCGAGACGATCGCCGATCGGATCGCCGGAGCGCGGACCTGGGCCTATATCGCGCAGCGCGCCGACTGGCTTGCCGATCCCGAGCATTGGCGTGGCCGTGCCCAGGCCCTCGAGGAGAAGCTGTCCGATGCGCTGCACGAGCGGCTGACGCAGCGCTTCGTCGATCGCCGCACCTCGGTGCTGATGCGCGACCTCGCCCAGAAGGGCATTGATCAGCTGCCGGTGAAGGTCGCCGACGACGGCACCGTCTGCGTCGCCGGGGAGCCGATTGGCACGCTCACCGGCTTCCGCTTCGTGCCGGCCGCGGATGCGCGGCACGGCGACATGAAACGGCTGCTCGCGGCTGCCGAGCGCCGCCTGGGCGGCGAGCTCGCGCGCCGGGCGGCTGCGCTCGCCGAGGATGAGGACAAGGCGTTCACGCTCGCGACCGACGCCGGCCGCCCGGTCGCGATCTTCTGGCGCGGCGACGTCGTCGCGCGGCTCCAGCGTGGCAAGAGCCTGACGCGGCCGCGCGTGATCCTCCACCGCACGCTCGATCCGCTCGTGCCGGATGCGCGTGCCAGGGTCGAGGAGCGGTTGGTCGGCTGGATCGCCGGCCAGGTCGCCAAGAACCTCGCCGCGCTGGTGCCGATCGAGGCCGCGGCGCGCGACCGCGATGCGCCGCCGGCGCTGCGCGCGTTGCTCGCGCCGCTTGCCGAGGCCGGCGGCATCGTGAGCCGCGACGAGGTCGCGGACGTGCTCGCCACCGCCGAGCAGGAGGTGCGCGCGGCCGCCAAGAAGATGGGGCTCAAGGTCGGCGCGCTCGATCTGTTCGTGCCGCCGCTGGTGCGCCCCGAGGCGATGCGTTGGCGCGTCGCGCTGCTCGCCGCGCAGGCGGGCGAAGCGATGCCGCCGCTGCCGCCGCCGGGCGCGGTGATCGTCGATCGGGCCGAGGCGGAGCAGCGGCCCTGGCTCACCCGCGCGGGCTATCGCGATCTCGGCGAGCAGATGCTCCGGGTCGACATGATCGAGAAGCTGAGCGTGCAGGCGCACGGCGCCCGCGAAGGCCGGCGGCCGTTCATGCCCGATCCCGCGCTGGCGACGTCGCTCGGGCTGCGCGGATCGGCGATCGCGCGGCTGATGCGCGCGCTCGGCTTCCGCCCGGCGCCGGAGCCGGCGCCACAACCGAGCTGGCTGTGGCGTGGCTTGGCAACGCCGCGCGCCACGCCCGCCCGCCCCGGCAACGCCTTCGCGGCGCTCGCGGGATTGAGGAACCGCTAGCTCTTCGCCGAGAACGCGCTGCGGCTTGATCTCTTCCTGTGGTTCGCGCGATTGGCGAAGACGCGCGAGCTCGCCAAGGCGATCGCGAGCGAGGGTCATGTCCGCATCGACGGCCGCCCGGTTGCGCGCGCGCATGCGCCGGTGCGCATCGGTGATGTGCTCAGCCTGCCGCTGCACGGCCGGGTCCGCATCTTCAGGGTCGAGGCGCTGCCCAAGCGGCGCGGCCCCGCGGACGAGGCGCGCATGCTCTACAGCGATCTGTCGCCCGAACCTTCACCCGATGTTGACGGCCGCGCGCCCGCGCGATTAGGGGCACGCGGTCAATCGGGAGAATGAGATGACCTACGTCGTCACGGATGCCTGCATCCGCTGCAAATATATGGACTGCGTCGAGGTCTGCCCGGTCGACTGCTTCTACGAAGGCGAGAACATGCTCGTCATCAACCCGTCCGAATGCATCGACTGCGGCGTCTGCGAACCGGAATGCCCGGCCGAGGCGATTCTCCCGGATACCGAGGGCGGCCTCGAGCAGTGGCTCGAACTCAACAACACTTTTTCGGCGCAATGGCCGAACATCACGCGCAAGCGCGAGAGCCCTGCGGATGCCGATGAGCACAAGGGCCAGGAGGGGAAGTACGAGAAGTTCTTCTCCGCGGAGCCCGGCCAGGGCGATTGATCTCGCGACGATCCGGCGCCGTTACGAACCGGCAGAAATCCGGTTCCGCGCGGCACGGTTGGAATTCCGCGCCAAGTCTGTTACATTGCAGCTGCATGGCTGGTGGCCTCGGTGCTGCCGGCCATTTAACTTGAACGGTTGCTGAGGCTGCTCGCGGCCGCGCTCGCTTGGGGGAGACGCGGACTGTCCGAAGGGCCCGCAGCGACCCCGGTCCGAAAGGTCAAAATATGGCTGCCAAGGCGCTGAGCTTCGTCGTGGGCGATTATGTCGTTTACCCCAAGCATGGTGTCGGCCGCGTGATCGAGCTCCAGAGCCAGGAGATCGCCGGCGCTCGCCTCGAGCTCTATGTGCTGCGTTTCGAGAAGGAGCGGATGACGCTCCGCGTTCCCACCAACAAGGCCGAGAGCGTCGGCATGCGCAAGCTCTCGTCCAATGTGACGATGACGGAAGCGCTCACCACGCTGAAGGGCAAGCCGAAGGTCAAGCGCACGATGTGGTCGCGCCGCGCGCAGGAATATGAGGCGAAGATCAATTCGGGCGATCTCGTATCGATCGCCGAAGTAGTGCGCGACCTCTACCGCGCCGACGATCAGCCCGAGCAGAGCTATTCGGAACGCCAGATCTTCGAGGCGGCCACCAGCCGACTCGCGCGCGAGCTCGGGGCGATGGAGCAGACCGACGAGCCGAGCGCGCAGGCGAAGATCATCGACATCCTCAAGGCGGCGGGCCACGGCCAGGCGCGCTGACGCGCGTTTGCCGCTTGGGAAGCGGAAGGGGGCGGTCCTGCGGGGCCGCCCTTTTTCGTGTGGACGTCAGTCCATTTCCTCCAGCAGCATCGCCATGATGCTATTGGGCAGCGGCCGGGCATGTTTGTCGTAGCCGCCGATTCGCAGCACCTCGTTCCACAGATGGACGGCGAGCGTGCCCTCCGGCCAGCCGATCGCGCGCGGATCGGGCCGCGTGACGAGCAGCTCGCGCACCTGCGACCAATGATAGGGATAGAATGTCTCGCGTGGGAGCACGTCCTCGCGCACTAGGTGCTGATCGACGAGCGCGGTCAGCAGATAGGGGCCTGTATAGCCGAAGATCGGGATATCATGCAGCGCGTCGGTGGCAGCGATCGCCTTGTGCAGCATGTCATGTCCGGACGGCAGGCGCAGCACCGCGTTGTTGATGAGAAACTGGTCCTGCCAGCCGGCTATGAACGGCAGCTCCGGCCAATCGGCCGAGAGGCAGTAGAGATCGGTGTCGACCCAGGTCAGCCCCGTCTTCTCGATCATGTGATAGCGGAAGCGATTGGCGAATTGCGAGACGTTGCCGGCATGCTGCCCGCTCTCGATACGGAAGAACTGGTCTCGCGGCAGGATCATGGCGGCGTCGCCGGTGCCGACGCCTGTCGGCACCGGCAGCGGATCGTAGGAGAAGAGCGTGATTTCGTGCCCACGCCGCACGAAAGAGGTGAGACAGGCGCGCTCCTGACGACTGAGCGCGCCTTCGTAGAAACTGCCGAACCTCACATCACCGCGCCTCCCGGCAGGTCGTGCGGCGCAGAGGCCCTGGCGTCGTCACCATCGCCTTCGCCACAACGTTACTCTGTTCGTTCTTGGCCCGTCATGACCTTGGCTTAGCCAGCAAAGCTTTCGCGGCGCAAGGCGGAGCGCTTGCATAGCGAGCGGCCGGGCGTATTATCCCAGTAATACAGTAAGGGAGTCTTGCGATGCGCATTGGCCTGCTCTTGCCGCTGCTCGCTTTTGCCAGCGCTGCCGGCGCTGCGACCGCCGTCGATCGCGGCTACAGCGTCCAGGATTTCGACCGGATCCAGGTCGAGGGGCCCTATGACGTGCAGGTCCGCGTCGGCCCTGCCGCGGCCGCGCACGCCCACGGGCCGCAATCCGGGATCGACCGGCTGCAGGTGCTGGTCAACGATGGCACGCTGATCGTCCGCACCGATCACAGCAATGGCTGGGGCGGCTATCCGGGCGCCGCAAGCGACGGCAAGGTGACGGTCTTCGTGACGACGCCCCGGCTGCGCGGCGTCGCGCTCGCCGGCACCGGCGACGTCGACGTCGACCGCATCAGGAACGGCGATGTCCAGCTCGGCCTCAACGGATCGGGCGACATCACTGTCGGCACGCTGGAGGCGGACAGCGTCGGCATCGCGCTTTCCGGTTCCGGCGACGTCAAGGTCGCCGGCCGAGCCAAGCAGGGCAGGGCGAACCTGTCCGGCTCGGGCGATCTCGATGCGCGCGCGCTGAGCGTCCAGGATGCCGACATCTCGGTGGCGGGCTCGGGCGATCTCAAGCTCGATGCCAGCCGCAGCGCGAAGGTGACGAGCGCCGGTTCGGGCGACGTGGTGGTGACGGGCAGCGCCGCATGCACGGTCCATCGTGTCGGCTCCGGCGACGTGACCTGCGGGAAGGGCGGCTAGGCCGGTTCTCGCAACGCTGCGGTCAGCGCGCCGAGAGGATTCGTTCGTAGAGCACGATGTAGCGGTCGGCCATCGTCTCCAGCGTGAAGTGCTTTGCGACATGCGCGCGGCAGGCGGCCCGGTCGATCTCGGGAATGCGCGCGATCGCCGCGGGCGCGTCCTCGGGGCGATCGATCAGGAAGCCGGTGACGCCGTCGACGATCAGCTCGGGCATTGATCCGCGGCGGACCGCGATCACCGGCGTGCCGCACGCCATCGCCTCGATCACGGAGAGGCCGAAGGGCTCGTCGAAATCGATGAGGTGGAGCAGCGCGTAGGCCGATCCGAGCGCATGGGTGCGATCCGCGCCGCCGACCGGGCCGATATAGCGGACCTGCTCGCCGTCGATGTGCGGCTGCACTTCGCGGGCATGATAACCCTCGTCGTGGATGATGCCCGCCATCAGCAGCTTGCGGCCGACCGCGTGCGCGGCGCGGATCGCGTGTGCGGGGCCCTTGTCGGGGTGGATACGGCCGAAGAAGAGCAGTGCGTCGCTGCCGACCGGATCGAACGGGAAATCCTCGAGCGGGATGCCGTGGTGGATGGTCGCGGCGTAGCGCAGTCCGGGCGCGCGATCGGCATCGCTGATCGCGACATAGTGGGTGTCGTGCTGATAGCGCTCGAACGCGGGCAGGATGCGCGGGCCCGAGAAGCCGTGGATGGTGGTGACGAGCGGCGTCTGCGTCATCCGTGACCAGCCGAGCGGCATGAAGTCGGCCTGGCTGTGGATGATGTCGAACGCGTGCGCCCGTTCGAAGCAGTGCGCGATGTGGAGCATCTCCCACACCTTCGCGTCGATAGCCGGATCCTCCGAATAGGGTGCGGGGACGACGCCGTCGAGCGGGCCCGAGGTGAGGCTGTCGAGCGTCGCGAACAGGGTGACGTCAACACCCTTGGCGATCAGCGCCTCGGTCAGCAGGCTGGTGACGAGCTCCCACGGCCCGTAGGCGCGCGGCGGCGTTCGCCACGAAATGGGGGCCAGCATGGCGATCTTCATGCGGGGAGCGCCTGGAGGATGAGGCCTTGGTTGGGCGCCAGCACCACGGTGCTCCGGCGAAAGCCGGAGCCTTGGCGTTGCGCGCTGCCGCCGGCGCTCCGGCTTTCGCCGGAGCACGTGGCGAGAAGGAGAGCGCAATTCCCCTCCGCCAGCGATATGCACTGCTCACGCTCGCCGAGATTGAGCGCCACGACGATCCGCTCTTCGCCGTGGCGCCGCTCGTAAGCGAGCACGTCGCCGTCGCTCTCGACGAGCGCGAGGTCGCCTATGCTCAGCGCCGGATGCGCGCGGCGCAGCGCGAGCAGCGCACGGTGGAGCGCGAACATCGAGTCGGGATCGTCCGCTTCCGCAGCGGCGTTGCGCGTCGGCCAGTCCGGGTTGAGCGGCAGCCACGGCGCACCCGTCGTGAAACCGGCGTTGGCGCTCCCGTCCCACGGCATCGGCGTGCGCACCGGATCCCGATTGAGGCCCTTGCCGGGCTCGCGCAGCTCGCGTGGGTCCTGGATCATGTCGGGCGGGATGGCGACGTCGGCGAGACCGAGCTCGTCGCCATAATAGATGGTCGGCGTGCCGCGCAGGGTCAGCAGCAGCATCGCCGCGACACGGGCCTGCGCCGCGCCGACGCGGGCCGCGATGCGCGGGCGATCGTGATTGCCGAGCACCCAGTTCGGCCAGCCGCCCGGCGGCAGCGCGCCCTCATAGGCGGCGATGATCCGCGCGATAGCGCGCGCATCCCATGGCGCGTCGATCAGCTGGAAATTGAACGGCAGCACCTCGGGTGCGTCGTCGCTGCCATAATAGGTCATGAGCTTGACGATCGGCAGGTAAATCTCGCCGATCAGCACGCGATCGCCGTCATAGCCGTCAGCCAGCGCGCGCATTTCGGCGGCGACGGCGTGGACCTCGGGCTGGTCGGTGGAGTTGAGCTGGTGGACGCGGTCCATGTCCGCCATGCCGAGCGTCCAATCGGGGTTGACCGGATTGTCGATGAAATCGGCGTGCTTGATCATGTGCCACAGCACGTCGATGCGAAAACCATCGACACCGCGATCGAACCAGAAGCGCATCGCATCGAACATCGCGGCACGAAGCTCGGGGTTGCGCCAGTTGAGGTCGGGCTGCTCCTTGAGGAAAGCGTGGGCATAATATTGCCCGGTCGCCTCGTCCCACTCCCAGGCGGAGCCGCCGAAATCGCTGATCCAGTTGTTGGGCGGGCCGCCGCCAGCCGCGGCGTCACGCCAGATATACCAGTCCCGCTTCGGGTTGCTACGCGACGAGCGGCTTTCGGCGAACCACGGGTGACGGTCGGACGAGTGGTTGGGCACGAAGTCGAGTATGACCTTGAGCCCCAGCCCATGCGCCTTGGCGAGCAGCGCATCGAAATCTGCGAGCGTGCCGAAGCGCGGATCGACGCCGGTATAGTCGGCGACGTCGTAGCCGAAGTCGGCCATCGGCGAGGGATAGATCGGCGAAATCCAGACCGCGTCGACGCCGAGCGCCACGAAATGATCGAGCCGCGCCGCGATGCCGTTGAGGTCGCCGACGCCGTCCCCGTCACTGTCCTGGAAGGAGCGCGGATAGACCTGGTAGATGACGCCGGACTGCCACCAGCGGATGCGATCCTCGCCGGCGCTCATGCGAAGCGGCTCTTGGCGATGTGGGTGATTCGGCAGGCAAGATCGGCCTCGCCGCTCGCGACGATATAGCGGTCGCCCGCCTCGACGATGCCTGTTGTGAACACGACCTCGGTCGGCAGATAGAGCCGCTCGGAGATCGGCGCGGTGAGGTCGGGTGCCGCCTCGAGCAGCGGTGTTTCGTCCTCCAGTCGCAGGATGCGCCACGGCTCGTCGCGATCGAGCAGCGCCCAGAAGCTGCGATAGACGCCGACGGTCTCGCGCCGCTCGACGCCGTGATAGATCATCATCCAGCCGGCGTCGGTGAGGATCGGGGGGGTGCCGCCGCCGAGCTTGACCGACGAGAGATTGCCCTTGCGCAGCCGGATGAACGGCTCGTCCAGCGGCTTCCAATGATGGCCGTCGGGCGATTGCGCGAGGTTGATCGTCGGCCCGCCCGCATACTCGCTGGCTTCGGGATATGCGAAATAGACTTCGCCGAGCGGCCGCGTGATCGCCATGAAGCGTCCGCCGACCTTACCCTCGAAGAACGCCATGTCCTTGTTGAGGTGATCGAGGATGATGCCTTCGCGCGTCCAATCGAGCGCGTTGGCGGACGTGTAGAGCGTCGTGCACAGCCGTTCGGCCGAGACCGAGCAGGTCGTCATGTGGTAGCGGCCATCGACGACGCTGATGCGCGGGTCCTCGACGCCATAGACCTGGTAGGAAGCGGAAGGCTCGATCGCCTTGTCATAGTGGACGGCGACGATCGTGCGGCCCTCACCGTCGAGCTCGATCGGCAGCAGCCAGGAGAGCGAGGTGAGCGCGAGCTGCCGCGGGCTGCGGTGCTTCAGCTCGAACTGGCGCGGATCGGACATGTCGACGCCGTCGAGCGTGTGATCGTCGAGGACGTAGCCGCCCGGCGTCCAGCGGATCGCGCGGACCCAGCCGCCGCTGATCGGCTCGTGCAGCGCCTCCGCGACCCGCACCATCATCAGCAGGTTGCCGTTGGGCAGCCGCGTGAAGCCGGGGTTGAACGCGCCGAGCACGAAGGTCGGCACGGTGATGCCGCGACGGAGCGGGGAACGGCTGAGATCTACGTCGTCGGGCGTGAAGATCAGATAGTCGTCCGACACCGCTTGCCTTCCCCGCCGCTGCTGCTCGGGGCGCTTAACGCATGATGGCGGAAATGATCCACGCGACCATGACGACCCATACCGTCATTCCGGCGAAGGCCGGAATCCATATTGGCTGCCGTCGCGCTCTGATCGAGCGTAGAGTTTATGGATCCCCGCACATGCGGGGATGACGGAGGTGCGTGGCGAGAGCGGGAGGTTAGGCCGCGACGGCCTGTTGGGCGGCCGCTGCATCGGCGCAGGTCCCGGCTGCGATCGGCACGAGGAACTCGCAGCCATGGCGACGCCCGTCCCGCCGCGCGATGCGGGCGTTGAGGCCGCCGATGCCGGGCAGCAGCAGCCACACCATCGTGCCCACCGCCAGCGGCGCCTTGAGATCGACTGCGAAGCCATGCGGCGCAAGATCGCGTACCACGACGTCGATGCCGGTCGCGCCGCCGGCACCCAGCGCGCCGGCAAGGTTGACGGGCAGGCGCTGCGAGCGGCGCTGGCGCAGCGGTATCCACACTCCGAGACGTGCGTTCATGCCATTTCCCCCGCTCCCGCAGCGGCGATCATAGCGACGCGAATTTAAGCGCGGGTTCAGCGAAGCGCTTAAGAAAAGGTGGATACGGGATTTTTCATCGCTGAAATCCTGGCGCAAGGTGCTGCGCGGAGGACTTGCCATGGTGGGCGTCGAATGACCCGTTGCCGATCGAGGTTGCTGTTGGCTGCACTGCTGCTGTTGGATGTCGCCGGCGCGCATGCGCAGTTCGATCCCGGCAGCCGCGACGACGCCGAGGCGAGCCATGAGCATCGCCGCAAGCCTGCCGATCCCTGCTTGCCGCATCCCCTGCTCTACGTCTCGGCGATGGGCGAGCCGTTCCGCGCGCAGGCCGGAGGCGCCGATCCGATGGCCTCGTGGTTCGCGCAGGCCGATGCCAATCGCGACGGCAAGGTCACGCTCGCCGAATTCCTTGCCGATGCCGATCGCTTCTTCGCGAAGCTCGATCGCAACCATGACGGCGAGATCGATCCGCAGGAGGTGAGCGCGTACGAGATCGAGATCGCCCCGGAGATCCGCCTCTACCAGCGCGGCGCACCGGTCGAGGCGCCCGATTCCAGGCAGCGGTCACGGAAAGGCGATGACAGCTATGGCGGCGCGATGGGCGCAGGCCGATACGCGCAGCTCAACATCCCCGAGCCGGTCGCGTCCGCCGACGAGGATTTCAACCGCGGCATCAGCAAGGCCGAGTTCGAGGATACCGCGCGACAGCGCTTCTCTCAGCTCGACACGCGCCACGCCGGCGTGCTGACGATCACCGCGATGGCGCCGACCCCCCAGCAACAGCTGGCGGCCGACTGCGCCGCCAGGGCCGCCAAGGACGCCACGAAGAAGAAAAAGTGATGAACGCCCTCGCCACCATCCAGCCGCCCACGGTCCAGCCGCCGAGCCCGCGCGTGCTCGTCGTCGACGACGATGCCGATCTCCGCGAGCTGATCGCCGAGTTCCTGCGCGCCAACAATCTAATCGTCGCCACCGCAGAGGATGGCGTGGCGATGGACGCCGCGCTCGGGCGCGAGGATTATGATCTCGTCATCCTCGACCTGATGATGCCGGGCGAGGACGGGCTCTCGATCCTGCGGCGGATGCGGGGGCCGCGCCGGCCGCCGGTGATCATGCTCTCGGCGATCGGCGAGGATGTCGATCGCATCATCGGCCTCGAGGTCGGCGCCGACGATTATGTCGCCAAGCCGTGCAACCCGCGCGAGCTCCTCGCCCGCGTCCGTGCCGTGCTCCGCCGCGGCCAGGCGAACGAGGAGGCCGGCGCGCCGCCCCGCCGCCGCTTCGGGGAATGGACGCTCGATCTGGTCGCCCGCGCGTTGTCGCGGGGCACAAGCGAGCCGGTATCGCTCACCGATGCCGAGTTCCGCGTGCTCACCGCGTTTCTCGATCGGCCGCAGCGCGTGCTCTCGCGCGATCAGCTCATCGAGTTTGCCAAGGGCGGCGATGCCGACGTGTTCGATCGCGCCATCGACGTGACGATCAGCCGGCTGCGCAAGAAGCTCGGGCCCGGCGATCCGATCCGCACGATCCGCAACGAAGGCTATATGCTCGCGCTGCGGCCCGAGGAGGCATGAACCGGCGCGCGCTGCCGATCCTCTGGCAGACGCTGCTGCTGATCGTGGCGACGCTGATCGTCGCACAGCTCGTGCCGACCGCCTTCTTCATGTTCGGTCCGCAGCCGCGCCCCGATTTTGTGTCGATGCGCGATCTCGCCGACGCGATAGCGCCGCCGATCGGCAGGCGCGGCCATCCGCGCGATCGCGAGCGGCCGCGCATGCTGCTCTCCGGGGTCGCCGATATGCCGCCCGATCCGCACGCGCTCGGCATGGTCGCCAACCCCGAATTCACCGAGGCGCTGGCGCGGCTGACCGGTATCGCTGCCGATCGGCTGCGGCTGGTCTACGAATCCGATCAGAGCCAGTCCTTTCCCTATCATCGCGAGCGCGACACCGGTGGCGTGCCGATGCGGCACGGCGACCCGCTGTTCTTCAACACCGTGCTGGTCGGCGTCGAGCAGCCGGACGGGCGCTGGCAGCTGCTGCGCTCGCCGCCGCGGCCATGGCTCAGCCAGTGGCAGAAGCGCTTCCTGCTGTGGTTCGCGACCAGCGCGATCCTGATGCTACCGGTCGCCTTCCTGTTCGCGCGGCGGATCACGCGGCCGATGCGCCGCTTCGCCACCGCCGTCGAGACGCTCGGCCATGATCCCGATGCGCCGCCGGTGCCGGTCGAGGGGCCGGCCGAGCTGCGGCTCACCGCGCAGGCGCTCAACACGATGCAGCAGCGGCTGCAGGATTATCTCGCCGAACGCACCGCGATGATCGGCGCGATCGCGCACGATCTGCGGACGCCGCTCGCGCGCATCGCCTTCCGCATCGAGGGCGCGCCGGAGGCGGTGCGCTCGCCGGTGCAGGCGGATATCGAGCAGATGCGCGCGATGGTCGCCGCCACGATCGGCTATCTCAGGAGCGGCGCCGGCGTCGGCGAGCGTGCCGCGATCGATCTCGCGCCGCTGGTCGCGCGCGTCGCCGCGCATGCGCGCGAGATGGGCGGCAGCGTCGCGCCGGTCACCGCGCAGGGCCGCTGCGTCGTCACCGGCGACGCGCTCGCGCTTGAGCGGCTGGTGCAGAACCTCGTCGACAATGCGGTCAAATATGGCGGCGGCGCCGAACTCGAACTCGCCTGCGCCGAGGGACTCGTCCGCCTGCAGGTGATCGATCGCGGGCCGGGCATCGCGCCCGAGCTGATCGAGCGGCTGTTCCGCCCGTTCGAGCGCGGCGAGCCCTCGCGCAGCCGCGCGACCGGCGGCCTCGGGCTCGGCCTCGCCATCGCCCGCGCGATCGCGGTCGCGCATGGCGGCACGCTCCAGGCGATGAACCGCAACGGCGGTGGTCTCGAGATGGTCTGCATGTTGCCGGCGGTGTGACGCGGCGACAGAGGCGTCATTCACAGATAGGCCGCGTTGTTATGCTATCAGATGCATGATAGTTTGCTGATGAGCTAACTGAGGTGGGTGATGGCGGCTTCCCTTGAGGACATCGTCTCGGGGATCGTGAAAGAGCGCTTCACAGATGCGAAGATCGATAGCATTTCGATCGAACCCGATAGCGATAGCGATGGCGATCCGATCCTTAGGATTACGGTCGTTTTTGACAGCGACGTATCCGGATTGGAGTCCAGCAAGCTCGCCGGTTTGGTTCGACATGTTCGGCCGAAATTGCGCGAGCGCGGTGACACGGGGTTTCCGATCTTCCGGTTTCTGAGCAAGCGTGACAACGATCGTCTAAGGCATGCAGCCGCTTGATCTAATCGCGTCGGCGAACATTCTCGTTGCGTCGTGCAAGGGCAAACCGTCTCAGGTCAGCTTGCGACGCGCAACCAGCTCCGCTTATTATGCGATGTTCCATTGCCTGGCTCGTAGCTGCGCCGATCTGTTAGTCGGCGGCATGAACGCGACTCGCAGCAAACATGCGTGGCGCCAGACCTATCGCGCGCTTGAGCATGGGTTTACGAAATCGGCGTGTAAGGACGGCTTGATAACCAAGTTTCCTAAAGCGATAGAGGATTTCGCGAACACCTTCGTTACGATGCAGGAGAAGCGCCACGCCGCTGATTACGATCCTGCAGTTCGACTGACAAAGTCGGAAGTTGTTGCCGACATCAAAACGACCGAACAGGCAATGAAAGAATTCCAGAAAGTGCCCGCAAAAGATCGGCGTGCATTTGCCGCTCATGTCCTCTTCAAAAAGCGGCCTGCATAGCGTCGATCACCCGCTGTTCCTGAGCGCCGTCGCGATGGCGTTGATCGAGAGTTCGATTCCTTCCTTGATGCGCGGATCGTCCTCGCCGGCGCGGTGGCGTTTCAGGAGCTCGATCTGGAGGTGGTTGAGCGGCTCGATATAGGGCAGTCGCAGCCGGATCGAAGTCTCCAACGCGGGTGATTTCTCGAGCAACCGCGTCTGCCGCGTCACCGAGAGCAGCATGTCGCGGGTCAGCTTCCAGCTCTCGTGGATGCGTGCGAAGGTCGTCCTGGCGAAGTCCTGGTCCTGCACCAGCGGGACATAATGTTCGGCGATCCCCATGTCGGACTTGGCGAGCACCATCTCCATGTTGGCGAGCGTCGCCTGCAGGAACGGCCAGGCCTCCAGCATCTCGCGCAGCAGCCCCTGGTCCTTGACCGCCTTCAGCCCGAAGCCGACGCCGTACCAGCCGGGCAGCATGATCCGGACCTGCGACCACGAGAACACCCACGGGATCGCGCGCAGATCCTCGATGCGATCGGACTTGGTGCGGCTGGCGGGGCGCGAGCCGATCTTGAGGCCGGCGATCTCGGGCAGCGGCGTCAGCTCGCGGAAGAAGGTGCGGAAGCGGTCGTCGCCATAGACGAGATCGCGATAGGCCTCGAACGCGGCCTTCGAGATCTGCGCCATCGTCTCCGCGAAGCGATCATAATCGGTCTGCGGCAGCGCCGGCGGCTCGAGGCTGGAGAGCAGGGTCGCCGAGGCCATCGCCTCGAGGTTGGTCATCGCGCTCTCGCGCGTGCCGTACTTGGCGGCGATCACCTCGCCCTGCTCGGTGATGCGGATGCGGCCATTCACCGTGCCCGGCGGCTGCGCGAGGATCGCGGCGAAGGACGAGCCGCCGCCGCGCCCGACTGCGCCGCCGCGGCCGTGGAACAGCTGCATGCGCACGCCCGCCGCCTCGAACACCGGCGCGAGCGCGCGGCTCGCCTGGTGCAGCGACCACACCGAGGTGAGATAGCCGCCGTCCTTGTTCGAGTCCGAATAGCCGACCATCACCTCCTGATGGCCGCGCGCGGACGCGATCGCGGCGACCTCGGGCAGGCCGAAATAGGCGGTCATCACGTCCGGTGCGTTCTCGAGATCGCCGATCGTCTCGAACAGCGGCACCGCCATGATCGCGGCCGCGGGTGCGTCGCCCTGCTCGAGCGGCGGCCGATAGAGCCCCGCTTCCTTGAGCATGACGTTGACCTCGAGCAGATCGGAGACGCTCTCGGCCTTGGAGATATTGTAGATCTCGATCGCGTGCGCGCCGTAGAGCTTGAGCGCCTGCGCCGCGGCGTGGACGATCGCGAGTTCCGACTGCGTCTCCGCCGAATAGTTCGCCCAGGGGCTCGACAGCGGCCGCGCGCTGGCAAGCTCGCGGCGCAGCAGCGCGACCCGTGTCGCCTCGTCGAGCGCCAGATAATCGGCCTCGACGCCCGCGACCTTGAGCAGCTCGGCGACGACACGCTCATGGACGTCGGCATTCTGGCGGAGATCGAGCGTCGCGAGATGGAAGCCGAACGTCTCGACCGCGCGGATCAGCCGCCCAAGCGCGCCGCTCGTCCCTACCGTCCGGGCAAGCGCTTCGAGATCGGCGCGGAATTCGTCCGGCCCTGCATAGGGTTCGCCCTTGACCGGCGTCGCGCGTGCAGGTGCACGACCTACGATCGACTGGTAATTCGCCGCGAGCCGTCCGTAGACGCCGACCAGTGCTTGCCGATAGGGCTCGTCGGCGCGCGCCTTCGAATAATCGTGCGCGCGCTCTGCCAACGCCGTCACCTCGTCCGAGACCGGCGTCAGCTCGGTCGAGATCGAGAGCTCGGCGCCGAGCGCGTGGATCGCCTCGAGATAATAGGAGAGCACCGCCTCGGCCGATCGCGCGAGGACATGGCGCAGCGTCTCGGCGTTGACGTTGGGGTTGCCGTCGCGATCGCCGCCGATCCAGTTGCCGAGCCGCAGGAAGCTTGGCGGCCGCTGCCCGAGCGCGCGCTCCCAGCGCGCATAGAGCGCGGGCAGCGTCGGCAGCAGCACGTCGCGCAGATAGGCGAGCGCGGTCTCGATCTCGTCGAATACATAGAGCCGCTCGCGCCGGAGCGGGCGGGTCTGCCAGAGCAGCGCGATCTGGCGCGCGATCGCCTTGTCGACGAGCTCGCCGTCGAGCGTCTCGAGCCGCCCGGCGTCGCGCATCATCATCAGCTCGGCGATGTGGTTACGGTGATCGATCATGCTCTTGCGCCGCACCTCGGTCGGGTGCGCGGTGAGCACGGGGACGATCAGCGCGTGATCGAGCAGCGCCATTACGCGATCATGATCGATCTTCTCGTCGGCCAATCTCGCCAGCGCATGCGCGACCTCGGCGCCGGGCTCGGCGGCGACGCCCTGGCGATCCTCGGCGAGATTGGCGAGCATCGAGAAGAGCATGAAGCCGCGCACGAAGGCGAGCGTGTCGTCGAGGCTGAGCGCGGAGAGGCCGGTGTCGATCGAATCCGCCTCGGCGATCCCGCGCGCGCGATCTACCGAGGTCGATCGGATATATTCGATGCGGCGGAACAGCCTGTCGCCGCCATGCTCACGGATTACGTTGCCGAGCAGGCGTCCGAGGAAGCGAATGTCGGGGTTCTGCGCGATCGGGGTGGCGGCCATGGGATCGTATGCTGCGGTGCGGCGAGCGCGGGGTCAATCCCGCGTGGAACCGTTACGCGCCTCAGCTCGGCTCGACGCGAGCGCGGCCGCACCCTATCCACCCGATCATGCGCTTCGGCAGCTTCTTCGAAGGCCCGCTCACGCGGGCAGGAGCTTGCCTGCCTCGCCTCGTTCGTGCGCCACGGGCATGAGATCACGCTGTTCTCCTACGCGCCGCAGGCGCTGCCGGCAGGGGTGAGCTCCGCGGACGCTGCGGTCATCCTGCCGCGCGACCAGTTCTTCGCGATCGGCGTCGGTCCGCATCGCGGTACGATCGCGCAATTCTCCGATCGCTTTCGCTACCATATGATTCGCCGGACCGGGCTCGTCTGGGTCGATACGGACATCTACTGCCTGAGCGCGGACTGGCCCGGCGTGCCGGTGCTGATCGGCCGCGAGGACGACAGCCTCGTCAACGGCGCGGTGCTCGGCCTGCCGCGCGACCACGCCTTCCTCGACGATGCCATCGCGGTCGCCGACGCGCTGCGCGATCGGCCGATCTGGGCCTATACCGGCCCGCATCTCGTCACCGCGCTCGTCCACCAGCATGAGCTGCGATCGCAGGTGCAGGAGCCCAAGGTCTTCTATCCGCTACACTGGCCGCAGGCCGCCGAGCTGTTCCGCCCGCGCCCCGGGATCGGCGCGCTGAGCTGGGCCGAGGGCACCGTCGCCGTGCACTTCTGGAACGAGCTGCTGCGGATCAACGGCTACGACAAGGCCGCCGGCCCGCGCCCGGACAGCATCATGGGCATCCTCTTCGCCGAGGCGGGCTACGCCTCCAGCGGCACGTCCCAGTAAAGCCAGTCGCGCCAGCTTTCGTGGAGATAGTTGGGCGGGAAGCGGCGGCCGTTTTCCTGGAGTTGCCAGCTCGTCGGGCGATAGGCCTCGCGGTAGAGCTTGATGCCGGCCTGGCGCGGCGTCCGCCCGCCCTTGCGCAGGTTGCACGGCGCGCAGGCGGTGGCGACATTTTCCCAGGTCGTCCGGCCGCCCTGCGCGCGCGGGATGACGTGATCGAAGGTCAGGTCGTCGTGGCTGCCGCAATATTGGCATCGGAAGCTGTCGCGCAGGAACAGGTTGAAGCGCGTGAAGGCGGGATGCGCGGACGGACGCACGAACTGGCGCAACGCGATCACGCTCGGCAGCTGCATCGCGAAATTGGCGCTGCGCACCTCGCGCTCATAGTTGGCGACGATGTCGACGCGCTCGAGGAACACCGCCTTGACCGCGGTCTGCCACGGCCACAGGCTCAAGGGATAATAGGAAAGCGGCGTATAGTCCGCGTTGAGGACGAGGCTCGGGCAGCTTTCGAGATGACGGTCGGTATCGGTGCGTTCGAGAAGGTCGCGATGATACATGAAAGGACGAGGCCTCCGCAGCGTGGCAAGCCCCGCCTTGGTGTCAGCCCCCGGCCCTGTCGCACTCAGGGCGCGGTCGCCGAACCCTCGGCCGCGCCTTCCGTAACTGGGGCCGCCCATGGCGACTCCCGGTTGCGCGAATATGACAGCATCGCCCGACTCGTATCGTCAAGTCACTTGTTGAGCGTGCTGTGGACAAGCTGGTGATAACCCGCTTCGCACCGAGCCCGACCGGCCGGCTGCATCTCGGGCATGCCTATTCGGCGGTGAAGGCGCATGATTTTGCCCGCGCATATGGTGGGCGCTTCCTGCTGCGGATCGAGGATATCGATCAGGGGCGGTCCCGCGAAGCGTTCGTAGTTGGGATCGAGGAGGATCTGCGCTGGCTCGGGCTGGCGTGGGACGGCGAGGTCGTCCGGCAGTCGCAACGGCTGGAGATCTACGCGGCGGCGCTCGAGCGGCTGAGGATGGAGGGGTTGGTCTATCCCTGCTTCTGCACGCGTGCCGAGATCGCCGCGAGCGCGGCGGCGCCGCATGGCGACGAAGGCCCAGTCTATCCCGGCACATGCCGCGCGCTGGCGCCGGCCAAGCGCGCCGAGCGCATTGCGCACGAGCCGCATTGCTGGCGGCTCGATATGGCTGCGGCAATCCGCGCCGCTACTCCCTTTCCCCTTGGAGGAGAGGGCCGGGGAGAGGGCTTGTGGTGGCACGATGCCGAGGCGGGGATCGTCCGCGCCGCGCCAGAGCGGCAGGGCGACATCGTGCTCGCGCGCAAGGATGCGCCGGTGTCCTATCATCTCGCCGTCACGGTCGACGATGCCGCGCAGGGCGTGACCGATGTGGTTCGCGGCGTTGATCTGTTCGAGGCGACACACGTCCATCGCCTGCTTCAGGCGCTGCTCAACCTTCCGACGCCCGCCTATCACCACCATTCGCTGCTGCTCGGGTCGGACGGCAAGCGGCTCGCCAAGCGGACCGGGGCGAAGAGCCTGGCGGCGCTGCGGGATGAGGGGGTGGATCCGGTGGAATTGCTCGCGGGTTTGCGAGCGTCTTCCCCTCCCTGGAAGGGAGGGGATTGAGGGGTGGGTTGCTGGCGGGTGAGCGCTCCGCCGCATAGCGACCCACCCCAACCCCTCCCTTTCCGGGAGGGGCTTTCGGCAGGGATGGGCTTGAGGATTGCTCGAAACCGCCGCGCGGCCTAGATCATGGTCATGAGCATCTTCCTCATTCTGCTGTTGGTCGCGGCGATGATCGCGACGGTCGTGGCGCTGGTCCGCGGCATCGTGATCTTCCTCAAGACCAATCACGAGAACATCGCCCGCGGCGGCGACGTGAGCGCCTCCGGTATGCGGCAGAACAAGATGATGCAGGCGCGCATCATGTTCCAGGCAATCGCGATCCTGATCGTGATCCTGCTGCTCGTTCTCGGCGGGCATGGGGCGAGCGGCGGGCAATAATGGTCCGGCTCAACCGCATCTACACGCGGACGGGGGATGCGGGGGAGACCGGGCTGGTCGATGGCTCGCGTCTGCCGAAGTCTGCGCCGCGCATGCAGGCGATCGGCGAAGTCGACGAGCTCAACGCGTTGATCGGTGTCGCGCTGCTGCACGTCGAGAGCGAGGCGCACCGCGCGATGCTAGCCCGCATCCAGAACGAGCTGTTCGATCTCGGCGCCGATCTCGCAACGCCCGCGGGACAAGGCGAAGGCTTCGCACCGACGGAGATGGCGCTGCGCATCGTGCCGGAGCAGGTCGCGCGGCTCGAGGCGGAGATCGACGTCATGAACGAAGGGCTCGAGCCCTTGCGAAGCTTCATCCTGCCCGGCGGATCGGCGGCCGCCGCGCATGTCCATGTCGCGCGCGCCGCGGCCCGGCGGGCGGAGCGCGCCGCGGTAGCGGCGGGCGCCGATGTCGCGCTCAACCCGCAGGCGCTCACCTATATCAACCGCCTTTCGGACCATCTGTTCGTGCTCGCCCGCGCGATCAATGCGGCCGGCGAAGGCGATGTGCTTTGGCGGCCGGGCGCGACGCGGCAAGCCTGATCCGCGCTTCCTGAGCGCGAGGCATCGTCGGAAATCCGACGATGCCGACGGCGAAGCGCGCGCGCGGCAACCATTGCGCCACCGAATCGTTCTGTCGGCGGCGGGGTTCGCGCGAAAGGGGGCTGCGGGAAATGGCCGTTCGTGCCGATGCGCTGCTATCGTGCGATGCGCTGATCGATCGATACCGAAAGGTCCGCGCGCTCAGCGTCGCGCTGGCGGCGCCGCTTTCCGACGCCGATGCCAGCGGTCAGCCTATGCCGGACGCCTCGCCCGCCAAGTGGCACCTCGCGCATACGACCTGGTTCTTCGAGACCTTCGTCCTGCGCGATCACGCGGCCGGCTATCGATTGTTCGACGAGCGCTGGCCGTTCCTGTTCAACAGCTATTATGAGGGCGAAGGCGCCAGGATAGCGCGGGCGCGGCGCGGCATGCTGACGCGCCCGGCAGTGGACGAAGTGCTCGCCTATCGCGCGCATGTCGATGCGGCGCTGGCGGCGGTGCTGCACGATCTGGCACCGGAGGTTCGCGATCTCGTCACCCTTGGCTGTCATCATGAGGAGCAGCATCAGGAGCTGCTGCTGACCGACGCGCTCGCACTCTTCGCCGAGAACCCCTTGGCGCCTGCGATGTGGGAGCCGGCGCCCGCCGTGCTCGCGTCGTCACCCTCTGCGATCCGCTGGATCGAGGGGCGCGCGGGCATCGTCGCGATCGGGCATCAAGGCGAAGACTTCGCCTTCGATTGCGAGGGCCCGCGACATGAGACGCTGCTGCGCGGCCATGCGCTCGCAGATCGGCTGGTGACGAACGGCGAATGGCAGGCATTCATCGCCGACGGCGGCTATCGCACGCCCAGCCTGTGGCTGTCCGACGGTTGGGCCTGGGTTCAGGCCGAGCAGATCGCTGCGCCGCTCTATTGGCGCACGATTGACGGCCAGCCGCAGCACTTCGGGCTCGATGGGCTGCGGCCGCTCGATCCCGCGGCGCCGGTCAGCCACATCAGCCATTTCGAAGCCGATGCCTATGCGCACTGGGCAGGTGCGCGGCTGCCGACCGAGGCGGAATGGGAAACCGCCGCCGCGAGCCTCGATCCTGCCGCGGGCAACCAGCTCGACCGCGCCGCCGCGCCGCACCCGCAGGCACCCGAAGCGGGGGCAGGGCTGCGGCAGATGTTCGGCGACGTGTGGGAGTGGACCGGTTCCGCCTATCTGCCCTATCCCGGGTTCCGGCCCGCGGCGGGCGCTGTCGGCGAGTATAACGGCAAGTTCATGTCCGGGCAGAGCGTGCTCAGGGGTGCGAGCTGCGCGACGCCGCGCCGCCATTCGCGGGCGAGCTATCGCAACTTCTTCTATCCCCATCAGCGCTGGCAGTTCACCGGACTGCGGCTCGCGAAGGATCTCTGATGCTGCTTGAACCCGTCGTCGTACGCACCGGCGTCGACCCCCGGTTTCGCCGCGACGTGCTCGACGGCTTCGCGATGCGGCCGCAGCGCGCGATTCCGGCGCGCTGGTTCTACGATCGGCGCGGCTCGGAGCTGTTCGAGGAGATCACCCAGCTCCCTGAATATTATCCCACGCGCACCGAGACAGCGCTGCTCGCGCGGCATTGCGGGGAGATCGGCAAGATCGTCGGGCCGGGCCGCGCGGTGGTGGAGTTCGGTTCCGGTTCTTCGACGAAGACGCCGATCCTGCTCGGCTGCGTCGAGCCCGCGGCTTATGTGCCGATCGACATCTCGGGCGATTTCCTGCGCGAATCGGCTGCCGCGCTCGCCGACGCCTTCCCCAAGCTGCCGGTGCTGCCGCTCGAGGCGGATTTCACCAACCCCCTCGACATGGTCGACGAAGTCAGCCGCTTGCCCAAGCTCGGTTTCTTTCCCGGCTCGACGATCGGCAACATGGTGGCGCGCACCGCGACCAACCTGCTGCGTGCGATGCACGAGACGCTCGGCGTCGGCTCGATGCTGCTGATCGGCATGGATCGCGTAAAGGACGCGGAGACGCTGATCCGCGCCTATGACGACGAAGCCGGCGTCACCGCCGCGTTCAACCTCAACCTGCTCCATCGCATCAACCGGGAACTCGACGGCGACATTCCGAGCGACGCCTTCCGCCACGTCGCGCGCTGGAACGCGTGGGAAGCGCGGATCGAGATGCATCTCGAGGCGGCCCGCGACATCGCCTTCACGATCGACGGCGAACGCTTTGCGATGCGGGCGGGCGAAACGATCCACACCGAGAACAGCCACAAATACGGGCCCAACGCGGCGCGGCTGCTGCTGCGCGCCGGTGCGTGGACGCCGATTCGCGAATGGCTTGACGACGGCGAGAACTTTGCGCTGATTCTCGCAGAAGCCCGGCCGGCCGGCACGGCGCCTTAACCCTCTCGGTCAAAAGGGCGCCGTTCGTATCGAGCGAAGTCGAGACACGCTGCGCAACTTCCCTCGACTACGCGCGGGAAGAGCGGAACACTCGCGATCGAAACATGTGCTCCGGCGAAGGCCGAAGCGCTGGAGGCAATCAGTTCGGTCGAGCGCCAACGCTCCGGCCTTTGCCGGAGCACAGAATATCTGCGTGCTAGATCCGGGGGGAACAGACCCGCCCGCAGATCACTTGATCTTGGCTTCCTTGAACTCGACGTGCTTGCGCGCGACCGGATCGTACTTCTTGAAGCTGAGCTTCTCGGTCTTGGTGCGCGGGTTCTTCTTCGTGACGTAGAAGAAGCCGGTATCGGCGCTCGACACGAGCTTGATCTTGACGGTCGTCGGCTTCGCCATCGCCCTTAAACCTCTGCTGCCGCAACCTCTCGCCGGCGCGGCGTGGAAACGAAAAGAGCGGCGTCGCCGCCGCTCCCGGATGGCGTGGGCCTCTGCGCGCTCGAGCGCGCGATGTCAAGATAGTGGGATGCTGATGCGCACGCGCCACAGCCGGTTTACAACTCGGTAACCATCCGCAGCCTAGCCTTCCTCGCATACGCATTCGCGGGGAGGTCGTGGTGCGCGAAGTGGACGGCATGACGGTACGTCTCGAGCTTCTTCAGCGGCTTGCCGCGATCGAGGCGCTCATGGGTGGGCGGCCGCCGCGGGCGCGGCCCTTCGCCCAGATCGCGGCGCTGCGCAGCGTCGCCCGCGCGCACGGCCTGATCCCGGTCGAGCGGCTTGCCGGCAAGCTCGCTGATACGCTCGGGCGCGGTGAGGGGCCGGCGACGTTCCGGCCGTGGCTCGACGTGCTCGGGCAGGCGATCGACGGCAACGCCACCGGCGATGCCGAGGCCGATGCCTACATCGCCTCGGTGATGGTGCGGCTCGGCGCCTGATCGGCGCTCGCGATGGACGCGATTCTCCCGGTCCTGCTGGTTTCGCTCGTGCTCGAGATCGGGGACGGCACGCAGCTGCTCGCGGGTCTGCTTGGCGCGCGCTTCCGCAAACCGCTGTGCGTCATCGTCGGCATCTTCGTGGCGGCGCTGGCGCTTTCCGCCGCCGCCGCCTTCGCCGGCACGTTCGCGGCGGCCGAGGCGAGCCACCGCGCGCTCCGGCTGCTGCTCGGCATCGCGCTGATTTCCGGCGGGATCGGCGGGTTCCTGCGTGTGAAGCCGCCGGAGCCGGTCGATGGCTGGAAGCTCGGTTCACTCCTCTCCAGCTTCGGCGCTTTCCTGATCCTCGCTGCGCTCGACAAGACGATGTTCACGACCTTCGCCTTCTCTGCGGCGGACGGCGCGTGGATGGTGACCGCGGTCGCGGCGGCAGCAGGCACGACCCTCGCGAACGTCCCTGCCGTGGTCCGCGGCGGGATCGTGGCGCCGCGCTGGGCGCGGCCGGCGATCGGCGGCGTGCTGATCGTGATCGGCGTCATCATCGGCGTCGCCGCGATCGGCCTGATCTAGTCGTTCGATCACCGAAATCATTCTTATTGAGTGTCGGCGTGGGCTTGGTCATGCCACCAGAGACCGGCTCGCTCGTTGAGCGCCGGACTGCCCGCACCACCCCCAGGAGAATCATCATGGCCGAAGCCGCTCCCGCCCCGCTGAAGACGCCTTCCGACATCAGCCGGAACGAAGCCTCGACCGTCGCGGACGCGCTGAACGCGATCCTTGCGGACAGCTACGCGCTCTACCTCAAGACCAAGAATTTCCACTGGCACGTCTCGGGCCCGCACTTCCGCGACTATCACCTGATGCTCGACGATCAGGCGACACAGATCCTCGGCACGACCGACCAGATCGCCGAGCGCGTGCGCAAGACCGGCAACACGACGCTGCGCTCGATCGGCGACATCGCGCGCCATCAGCGCATCACGGACAATGATCGCGATTTCGTCAACGCCGACGACATGCTCAAGGAGCTGCGCGAGGACAATCTCGCGCTGGTCGCGTCGCTGCGCGAGGCGAAGGACATCGTCGACGAGGCCAAGGACAACGCGACGAGCGGCATCCTCGACGATTGGACCGATCAGGCCGAGGAGCGCGCCTGGTTCCTGTTCGAGGCCAGCCGCAAGGGCTGATCCGTCTTGCGCTCTCCATCCCGATCCGTTCGCACCGAGCGTAGTCGACCTGCGTGCCAAGCACGGCAACGCTTGCGGCACGTCCTTCGACTTCGCTCATGACGAACGTTGAGTGCGGAACTGACGTAAGCGGATCGAAACCCAGTGCTCCCGGGTTTCGCCCGAAATGGCCCGGCTGACACCCGACCGCGCGGATCAGCGCTTCGTGCGGCGGTTGGCGCTCATCGTGATCGCCGCGGCACTCGTCGCTTTTGCCTATAGATCAGAGCACATGCTGCTGCTTGCGTTCGGCGCGGCGCTGGCCGGTGTGCTACTCGCCGCGATCGCCGACGGGCTTGTGAAATATGCGCGGCTGCCGCGCGGCATCGGCGTCGCGATCGCTTCGGCGCTGCTGTTCGGCGCGCTCTATCTGATCGGCTGGCTGTTCACCGACGAGCTGGGCGGCGAACTTAGCCAACTGAAGGCGCGGCTGCCGCAGGATTGGGCGCGGGCGCAGGCGACGATCGGCCAGGATCCGCTCGGCCGCCTCGTGATCGACGGCATCACCCAGATCGGCCACAGCACGCATGTCGCGCTCGCCGTCGCGGGGTTCGGCGTCGGCGTCGGTCAGCTCGCCGTCAACCTCACCATCCTGCTGGTCGGCGCCGTGTTCTTCGCGGCTCAGCCGAAGCTCTATGTGGACGGGCTGGTGGCGATGACGCCGCCCGCGCATCGTGGCGTCGCGCGGGACGCGCTCGACGATATCGGCCGCTCGCTGCGATTGTGGCTGATCACGCAGATCATCTCGATGCTGCTGATGGGGCTGATGATCTGGCTCGGCCTCAAATGGTCGCACATGCCGGCGGCGGCCTCGCTCGGCCTGCTCGGCGGCCTGTCCGAGTTCATCCCCTATGTCGGTCCGACGCTGGCGATGATCCCGCCGCTGGTGATCGCGATCGCGGGATCGGGCTCGATCGCGGGCGTGCTCATCACCTACACCGTCGTGCGCATCGTCCAGGCGAACATCATCACGCCGCTGATCTCGCATCGCGTCGTGCGAGTGCCGCCAGCGCTCTACCTGTTCCTGATCCTCTCCTGCGGCGCCGCGCTCGGCACCTACGGCCTGTTCTTCTCGGGCGCGATCAGCGTCGCGATCTACACGCTCGTCGAGCGAGTCTACCTTCGCGAGACGCTGGGAGAGGACGTAACGCTGCCGGGGGAGGAATAGCGAGCAACCACTCCGGAGAGGCACGGCGCGTGCCGCTCGCGCAATGAGGCGTGTGATGAGCTGGCTAAAGCGATTGCGGGTCGGATTCGATCTCCCTCTTTTCCGTTCGTGCTGAGCCTGTCGAAGCACTGTTCTTTCCTTGCCTGCCGAAGAAGGACAGCCCTTCGACAGGCTCAGGGCAAACGGTGATTCAAGTCAGCCCTTTTTGCTCTAAAGCAGGCGATCGACCACGTGCAGCGCGAGCCCGACGAGACCACCGACGAGCGTCCCGTTGACGCGGATATATTGAAGATCGCGCCCCACCGCCTGCTCGATCTGGCCGGTGACGGTGCTCGCATCCCAGCCGCGCACCGTATCCGAGACGAGCCGCACGATGCCATCGCCATAGCTGTCCGCGACATAGATGGCGGCATCGCGGGCGAAGCGATTGATCGTCCCGGAAAGCCCGGCATCGGCCTGCAGCGTGGCACCGAGTTGCTTCAGCACCTCGCCGAACTGGCCGCCCATGACGGCATCGGGATCGCGCACGATCCGCAGCATTCCCGCGCGCGCCGATTCCCAAACGCCTTGCCACCAATCGGTCAGCGCCGGATTGTCGATCATCTCGGATTTGAACGCCTGTACGCGCGCGCGCATTTCGGGTGAATGCCGCAGGTCGTCCGCAAGTTTCGCCAACCCCTCCTCGGCCTTGCCGCGCAGCGGGTGCTGCGGATCCTCGGCCATTTCGGCGAGCATCTTGTCGAGCCCGTCGATGATCTTGTTGGCGATCGTCTCGTCGAGCCCCGTCCAGCGCAGCACGGCACCGGCGCGCTCGTGCACCATCTGGCGGATCAGGTCCTCGTTGGCGGAGAGCACGCGCGCGGCCCAGCGGATGATGCCGTCGAGGAGTGGGAGATGGCGACCCTCGGCGATCGCGGCGGCAAGCGCGTTGCCGAGCAGCGGCGAGAGGTCGAGCGCGCGCAGCCGCTGCGCCAGCCCGGCGCGCACGAGGCCGCCGAGCCGCTCCTGATCGAGCGATTCGAGGATCGTCGCGAGCAACCGTGAGGCGTCGCCGCGCAACCGGCCGACGCCGCCGCCGGCCGGGTTTTCGAGCCAGCGCCCCGCGGCTCGGGCGACGTCATACTGATCGACCCAACGGCCGATCGCCTCCGCCTTCAGGAAATTCTCGCGCATGAACTTGGCGAGATTGTCGCCGATGCGATCCTTGTTGCGCGGGATGATCGCGGTGTGCGGGATCGGCAGCCCGAGCGGGTGGCGGAACAGCGCCGTCACCGCAAACCAGTCCGCCATGCCGCCGACCATCGCGGCTTCCGCGAACGCGCGGAGATAGCCGAACGCCGCGCCATAGCGCGGCTCGAGCGCGCGCGACGCGAGATAGAGCGCGGCCATCGCGACGAGCAGCCCGGTCGCCACGATCCGCATGCCGCGCGCACCGCCGTGCGCGGGATTGAAGCGGTTCAGCCCGGTGAGGGCGATCAGGCGCGGGCCGGTGGGCATCTGCGCATCAAAGGCGGGAGGCGGCGAAAGGTTCAAGCCGGAACCTCACGCGAAACATCGCCGCAGCGAAAGCCGGGTCATGACACGACCTTTGTTGTGAACCTGCCGCTAGAAGCCCGCACCGGAGCGCCGCCTGCCTATTCGGCCGGCTGCGCCTCCGGCGCGGGCGCGTTGGCACCGCCGTTGGTGAGCACCCGGCCGAGATGGCCGCCGAGCCACCGCTCGATATCGTCGGCGACGCTGAATGCGGCCGGCACGATCACCAGCGTCAGCAAGGTCGAGGCGAGCAGGCCACCGATCACCGTTATCGCCATCGGCGCGCGGAAGCTGCCGTCGCCCGAGAGCGAGAACGCGACCGGCACCATGCCCGCGACCATCGCCACCGTCGTCATGATGATCGGCTGCGCGCGCTTGTGGCCGGCTTCCATGATCGCGTCGATCTTGGCGGTGCCCTTGTGCATCTCCTCGATCGCGAAATCGACAAGCAGGATCGAGTTCTTGGCGACGATGCCGAGCAGCATGAGCAGGCCGATGAACACCGGCATCGACACCGCCATGCCGGTGAGATGCAGCGCCAGCGCACCGCCTAGCGGCGCCAGCACCAGCGAACCCATGTTCACCAGCGGCGGCATCACGCGCTTGTAGAGCAGCACCAGCACCGCGAAGACGAGCAGCACGCCGGAGATGACGGCGACGATGAAGTTGCTGATCATCTCGCCCTGCCACTTGTCCTGCCCCATGTAGACGCGTTGGACGCCGTTCGGCAGGTGCTTGAGCGTCGGCAGCGCGTCGATCTGCTTGGCGGCACCGCCGACCAGGCCCGGCGCGAAATCGGCGCCGATGATTGCGCGGCGGCTCTGGTTGTAGCGGCGGATCTGCGAGGGGCCGGCGCCGAAGCCGATATCGGCGACGACCTTGAGCGGCACCGAACCGCCGCTTGTCGTCGGCACCGGCAGGTTCTGAATCGTCGCGAGGCTGCGGCGAGAATTCTCGTTGATAACGACGCGGATCGGGATCTGGCGATCGGAGAGCGAGAACTTCGCGACATTCTGATCGATATCGCCGAGCGTCGCGATGCGAATTGTGGTCGAGAGCGCTTCGGTAGTGACGCCCATCTGCGAGGCCATGTCGAAATGGGGACGGATGGTGATTTCGGGTCGTGGCAGATCGCTGTCGACCCGCGGCGCCCGGATTTCCGAGAGCGTCGCCATCTCCTTGACGACCTGGCGCGCGGTATCGTCGAGGAGCTTGGGATCGTCGCCGACGAGCACGACCGACACGTCACGGCCGAAATTGCTGTTCTGCGACTGGAAGTTGACGCGCGCATCGGGGATCGTGGCGAGCAGCGGGCTGGTGTCGCGCTCGAATTGCGTCTCGGTGCGCTTGCGGTCCTTGCGCAGCGTCAGGAACAGGTTGGCACTGCCGACGTCGATATCGGCGACGACGTCCGACACTTCAGGCTGCCTGCTAAGGATGAGCTGCGTCTCGTCAGCGACGCGCACCGTATCTTCCTTCGTCGAGCCCGGCACCATCTGCACGTCGACCTGGCTAAAATCGAAATCGAGCGGCGGCTGGAACTGAAAGGGCAGCGTCGCGAAGGCGGCGATCGTCAGGAAGAACGCCGCGACGCCGATGCCGATGGTCCAAATGCGGTGATCGCGGAGGTAGCCGAGCAGCCGCCTCCAGCCGCCATGCACGGCGCGATAGGCATCCGCACGCCGCGTATCGAGCGACCAGCGCAGCAGATCGAGGTAGCGGTAGAGCAGCCGGCTCTGGCCATGCGGCGCCTCGCCGTGCGCGCGCAGAAAATAGGCTGAGATCATCGGTGTGATCAGCCGCGCCACTGCGAGGCTCATCAGCACCGCGGCGACGACGGTCAGGCCGAAATTCTTGAAGAACTGGCCCGAGACACCCGGCATCAAGCCGACCGGCAGGAACACTGCGACGATCGAGAAGGTAGTCGCGACGACGGCGAGACCGATCTCGTCGGCCGCGTCGATCGCCGCCTGATAGGCGGATTTGCCCATGCGCATGTGCCGGACGATGTTTTCGATCTCGACGATCGCGTCATCGACGAGCACGCCCGCGACAAGGCTGAGCGCGAGCAGGCTCAGCGAATTGAGCGTGAAGCCCATCACGCTCATGAAGAAGAAGGTCGGGATCGCCGAAAGCGGGATCGCCAGCGCCGAGATGGCGGTCGCCCGCCAATCGCGCAGGAACAGGAACACCACCGCCACCGCGAGCACCGCGCCTTCGATGATCGCGTGCAGCGCCGCGTCATACTGGACCTTGGTATAGTCGACGCTGGTATAGAGCTGCTTGAAGCTGACCTGCGGATATTGCTTGGCGAGATCGCGCAGCGCCTTCTGCATGTCGTCATAGACGGTGACGTCCGACGCGCCCTTCGCCTTGGAGGCGGAGAAGGACAGCACCTGGCGCCCGTTGAGCTTCGAGACGTTGCGCTGCTCGGCATAGGCGTCGCGCACGTCGGCGATGTCGGCAAGCTTGATCGTGCGGCCATCGGCCAGCGCGATCTGTTTCTGGCCAAGCGCATAGGCATCCTGCGCATTGCCGAGTACGCGCACCGATTGCTCGGCGCCGGCAATCTCGGCGCGGCCGCCGGCGGCGTTCATGTTCATCAGCCGCAGCTGTGCGTTGACCTGTGCGGCGGTGACGCCCTGCGCCTGCATCCGCGCCGGATCGAGCACCACGCGGATTTCGCGGCTGACGCCACCGGAGCGCTTCACCTGCGCCATGCCGCTGATCGCGAGCAGCTTCTTGGAAATCGTATTGTCGACGAACCAGGAAAGCTGCTCGAGCGTCATACTCGTCGACTGGACGGAATAATAGGCAAGCGGGCCGGAATCAGCGATGTCGAGCCGCGAGACGCGCGGCTCCAATATGCCTTCCGGCAGCTGGCTCCGAATCTGCGAGACGGCATCGCGCACGTCGTTGACAGCACGATCGACCGGCGTGCCGATCGCGAACTGAACGATCGTATAGGACTCGCCCTCGGTCACCTTGGACGTGATCTCGTCGACGCCCGAAATGCCGCGTACCGCCGCCTCGATGCGTTGCGTGACCTGCGTCTCCATCTCGGTCGGCGCCGCCCCCGGCTGATCGACCTCGACGGTCGCTGCAGGGAAGCTGATGTCCGGGTCCTGATTGACCTGCATGCTCATGAAGCTGACGATCCCGGCGATGGTCAGCGCGACGAACAGCACGATCGGCGCTACCGGGTTGCGGATCGCCCACGCCGAGATGTTGCGGAAGCTCATGCCGCCTCCTGCCGCTCAGCCCGCGGGCGCAAGCACCGGCTTCACATGGTCGCCGGGGTTGAGGAAGGCGCCCGCCTGGCTGACGACGCGCTCATTGCCATCGAGCCCGCTTGCGACCGTGATGCCCGCATCGGAGACGTCGCCGACCTTGACCTTGCGGCGGTGGACCACGCCCTCGCCGTCGACGATATAGACGAAGTTGCCGTCGGGGTCGCTCTGCACCGCGGATTCGGGCAGCAAGGGAGCGTCGCGCGTGCCGGCGACGATCGACGCCTGCGCGAAGCCACCGGGCCGCAGCGCCGGATCGTAGCCGAGCGCGATGCGCGCATCGCCCTGCCGGGTCGTCGGGTCGACCACGGGCGAAAGCTGCCAGATGCGGCCGGTAAAGCTTCGATCGGAGCCGACCGGCGTCACCTGCACGGCAAGGCCGACCTTGAGCCGCGCCAGATCCTGCTCGGGCAGCTTCGCCTTGAGCTCGTAGGCGCCGTCCTGCGCGATCGTGAACAGCGCCGAGGACGCCGAGCTGACGATCTGGCCGGGCTCGACCGCGCGCGTCAGCACCAGCCCGGCTGAGGGCGAACGGATGTCGAGCCGCGCGAGGCGCGCGTTCATCTCGCCATACTGCGCCTGGGCGAGCTTCACCTTGGCGTTGGCCGAATCGACGGCCGACTGTTTCTGATCGATCTCGGCATGGCTGATGAAGCCGCGGTCGACGAGCTTTTCGGCGCGATCGAGCGTGCTCTTCGCCAGCGCGGCATCGGCCTTGGCGGACGCGATCTGCGCCGCCATCTGCGCCGACTGCTCCGCCTGCACGCGGCGATCGACCGTTGCCAGCACCTGACCGGCGCGCACCCAGTCGCCCGGCTGGACGAGCACGGCGGTGACCATACCGCCCTCGCCCGAAACGCCGACCGGCATGTCGACCCGCGCGGCGAGCGTACCGACCGCGGTGATCGTCGCGCCGACGCTCTTCAGACCGGGAACGATGACCGAGACCGTCGGCCGCGCATCCGACGCCTTCTTCGGTGCCGAGCCGCCGCGCAGGAACAGCGCCCAGATCAACAGCAGCGCCGCCAGCACGATGCCGAGCGCGATCAGCCAACGCGGCACGCGGCGCGGCGAGGCCTCGGAATCGACCTCCTCGACCAGCTCGCGGCGACGCCAGATGTTCTTCTCCGCATTCATGGCGTCAGCGCCTTACCCTTCCCCGTGGCGTTATCATCGTACAGGCCACGCTGTATTAGCCGAATAAGTCACCACGCTCAAGACAAGGCTAGTCGGGACGATCGAACCGAATCGGGCCTTGCCCACAGCCGCTCGTGCGGACATCATGGCCGGCAGAACAAAAGTTTGAGGATGACAGATGGAGGGCGCGGCTCTCGGCTGGATCTTCATTGGCATCGTCGCGGGCGTGCTCGCCAGGTTCGCCGCCCCGGTACGCGATCCCGGCGGTTTCATCGTGCCGATATTGCTTGGCATTGCGGGTGCCCTCCTTGCCGGCTTCGTCGGTCAGTCGGCAGGGTTCTACACGCCCACCCAACCCGGCGCCTGGATCAGCGCCGCGATCGGCGCGATCGTGGTGCTCATCGTCTACCGGTTCGCAATGCGGCGCCACGGCGCCTGAACGGCGGCTGAGCGCGCGTTTCAGCCGTGGTGCAGCCGCGGGGTGCGACGCGACCGGTGCGTCACGGGCGATCCGCCCATTCCGGAGGAGATGAAATGCGCCACCCGATCATGCTGGCTCTCGCAGCGTTGTCCGCTACGCTGCCTGCGGCCGCCATCGCCGATCCATTGCCGTCACGCGCGTCGACGAAGCTCGACATTGTGGCGACCGGCGAGGCCGTGCGCGTGCCCGATCTCGCGACGATCACCGCCGGCGTGGTCACGCAGGCGGCAAAAGCAAGCGACGCGATGGCAGCGAACGCCCGAGCGATGACCGCCGCGATCGCCGCGCTCAGGCATGCGGGGATCGCCGACAAGGATATCGCGACCGCCACGCTCAACCTTCAGCCGCAATTTCGCTATGGTGACAATCAGCCGCCGGTGCTGACCGGCTACCAAGCTTCCGACCAGCTTTCGATCCGCTTCCATGATATCGCTCGCGCCGGCGCGATCCTCGACGCGCTGGTCTGCCAGGGCATCAACCAGATCGACGGACCGAGCCTCTCGGTCGAACATCCCGACGCGGCGCTCGACGAAGCGCGTGCGCAGGCGATCGCGATCGCGCGGGGACGCGCCGAGCTCTACGCGAAAGCGGCGGGAATGCGGGTCGCGCGGATCGCGGCAATCAACGAATCAGGCATGAGCGCGCCCGGGCCGATCCGTCCGATGATGGCGATGCGCATGAAGGCCGATGCCGCGCCGACACCGATCGAGGCCGGCAGCCAGAATCTCGACGTCACCGTGAACGTCAGTTTCGAACTCGAGTGACGTGTAACGAAAAGGCCGCGCCGGCGGACGCCGACGCGGCCTGACCGTTAAAATCCCTGACGACGTCAGCGAACCGTGCCGCGACGCACCAGGTTGACGATCGCCAGCAGGATGATTGCGCCGACGAGCGAGACCAGGAAGGTCTCGAGCGTGAGGCCGGAATTGTTGATCTCGCCGCGGCCCATGATCAGGCCGCCGAGGAACGCGCCGACGATGCCGACGACGATGTTGAGCACGATGCCCTGCTGCGCATCGGTGCGCATGACAATGCTCGCGAGCCAGCCGACGACACCGCCGACGATCAGCCAAAGAATGATGCCCATGGTTTTTCCTCCTCTGCGCACGTCGCGCCGCGTCGCCGAGGCTCCGCGCTGAGGCGACGAACTGGCGCAAAATACGCGTGAGGAAGCGGACTGGTTCCGGCAACGCACCGATCGTTCGGCTGCACCACAGGAGGAGCCCGAAACACAAGCGGGGCGAGCCTGGTCCGGCCCGCCCCGTGCGGCTTGTTCGTGGGCGCCGCGGTCGCGGCGCGCTCAATATTTCTGCTGGCGCTCGTACAGCGATTTATAGTGCTGGATGCGCGTGACCCGTAGCCCCGGCATGCCAGAGCGATCGACGGCGCGCTGCCAGCCCGCGAATTCCTCGAGGCTGAGGCTGTAGCGATCGCATACCTCGTCCACGGTGAGCAGCCCACCGTTGACCGCGGCGACCACCTCGGCCTTGCGACGCACCACCCAACGGCGCGTGTCGGGGGGCGGCAGCGAATCGATGGTGAGCGGTTCGCCGAGCGGACCGATCACCTGCGCTGGACGGATCTTCTGATTCTCAATCATCGACTACCCCAACACGACCCGCAGGTCCGTTGTGCTCCCACCATGGTCCTCCTAGCGCCTTCCCCTTGAAGGAACGCTAAAACGCGAAGGTAAAGCCCGGCTTCATGAGTGTTGACCCCGCCTTGC
Source organism: Sphingomonadaceae bacterium (assembly GCA_019239915.1). Taxonomy (GTDB): domain Bacteria; phylum Pseudomonadota; class Alphaproteobacteria; order Sphingomonadales; family Sphingomonadaceae; genus Solisphingomonas. The sequence goes on along the minus strand of JAFAZF010000001.1, from coordinate 15,864 downwards.
CAGCCGCCGCCGCCGCGATCCGCGGATGGAAGCTGCCGCCAAGCGAAGCTGCGGCACCGGCCCAGCCGCTACCACCCGACAAGAGCAGGACGATGGCGCGGCGCTGGTCGATCGCCGCTCCCCCGATCGGCGCCAAGCGCGCCGCCGCGGCGGCGGTCGGCGTCGCAGCCTGCGCGACCGCAGACGCGGCGAGCAGAAGCCCGCCGTCGGCCATCGGTATCGCCACCCGGCGTTGACGCATGCGTTCGAACCTGAAGCTCAGGTCCATCGACCACTCCCATGACTCGCGAGCGGCGTCCCTACCCCGATCAGAGCTAAGGCGAGGTAAAGCCGGCAAGCGAACGAGGTTCGGCATTCCTGCGCAAATCCCACCGGGTGTTCTTGTCCGGCCGACCGCTATATGAGGCGCCGCCCATGAACGCGGATTTCCAGCTGCCTCGCCCGGCCGAGCGGTCGCGCATCGTCGTCGCCATGTCCGGCGGCGTCGACAGCTCGGTCGTGGCGGCGCTGGCGCAGGCGAGCGGCGCCGAGACGATCGGCGTGACGCTGCAGCTCTACGATCACGGCGCTGCGAGCGGTCGTGCGGGCAGCTGCTGCGCCGGCCGCGATATCGCCGACGCTCGCGCCGTCGCCGAGAAGCTCGGCATCGCGCATTATGTCTTCGACCACTCCACCCGCTTCCGCGAGACGGTGATCGACCGCTTTGCCGCCGACTATGCCGCCGGGCGGACGCCGATCCCCTGCGTGCGGTGCAACGAGGGCGTGAAGTTCACCGATCTGCTCGGGCTCGCGCGTGAGCTCGGCGCGGACTGCCTCGCCACCGGCCATTATGTCCGTCGCATCGTCGGCAGTGACGGGCCGGAGCTGCACCGCGCGATCGATCCGGCGCGCGACCAGAGCTACTTCCTGTTCGCGACGACGAGGTCTCAGCTCGACTATCTGCGCTTCCCGCTCGGCGATCTGCCGAAGTCGCGCGTGCGCGAGATCGCGGCGCAGCTCGGGCTCGGCGTCGCCGGGAAGCCGGACAGCCAGGACATCTGCTTCGTTCCCGACGGCGATCACGCCGCGCTGGTGCGGAAGCTCGCGCCCGCGGCCGCCGTGAGCGGCGACATCGTCGACCTTGAAGGCCGCGTGCTGGGGCGGCACGGCGGCATCGGCGGCTTCACCGTCGGGCAGCGGCGCGGCATCGCCATCGGCGGAACGACCGCGCCGCTATATGTCGTCCGCATCGAGGCGGCGGAGAGGCGTGTCGTCGTCGGCCCCAGGGAAGCACTTGCCGTGGCCGCCGCGCAGCTGATCGACTTGAACGCGCTCGGTCCGACGTCGGGACCACTCGCCGTAAAGGTCCGCTCCATGGCGCGACCGACGCCTGCGCGGCTCGCCGGCGACACCGTCCGCTTCGCCGTGCCCGAATATGGAGTCGCCCCCGGCCAGGCAGCCGTGCTCTACGATGGGACGCGCGTCGTCGGCGGTGGCTGGATCGTCGCGACCCAGCCCGCGCTAAGCGAGCCCGCCGCCGCGTAACCGGCTTTCTTCTCCAGAGCACCTATCCGGGTAGATCGGCGTTCGCGCCTGAGCTGCCGCCTAGCTTCGTTCCCAGCCGAAGAAGCGAACCGACTTACGCGGTCGCTGCTTTGTCGCCCTTGTACTTCCGGTAGGCCGCGAAGCCGCCGAGCGCGAGCAGCGCAGGCAGGCTCAGCCGCTTGGCGAGCGCGGCTGCGACCGCGCCGGTGAGCGCGCCCTTCACGCCGTCCCCGCCATGCTCCTTCGCGATCTTCTCGCCGACGAGCGCACCGATGATCTTGCCGAGCATATTCGATCTCCTTTTCGCGCTTTTCGACGCGCGAGGAGGGCTCGGGGTTCCCGTGGAACGACGCGGACCCTATCTGGCGGAGGTTCAGCGGCGAGGGAGCGCGCAATGATCGAGCTGCATTATTGGCCGACGCCCAACGGTCACAAGATCACCCTCTTCCTCGAGGAAGCGGGCATCGACTACCGCATCGTGCCGGTGAACATCGGCAAGGGCGAGCAATTCCAGCCCGATTTCCTCAAGATAGCGCCCAACAACCGTATGCCCGCGATTATCGACCTCGCGCCGGCCGACGGCGGTGCGCCGATCTCGCTGTTCGAATCGGGCGCGATCCTGCTGTACCTCGCCGACAAGCATCAGGCGTTCATCCCGCAGGCTATCCGCGGCCGCGCTGAGGTGCTGCAGTGGCTGTTCTGGCAGATTGGCGGGCTCGGCCCGATGGCCGGACAGAACCACCATTTCCGGAATTACGCGCCGGAGAAGCTTCCCTACGCGATCGATCGCTACGTCAGCGAGACCAATCGGCACTACGGCGTGCTCGATCGCCGGCTCGCCGATCGCGCATTCGTTGCCGGCGAGAGCTACTCGATCGCCGACATGGCGATCTACCCCTGGGTCGTACCGTATGAGGCACAGGGTCAATCGCTCGATGAGTTCGCGCACATCAAGCGCTGGTTCGAAAGCGTGAAGACGCGGCCTGGCACCGAGCGCGCCTATGCCAAGGGACAGGAGGTCAACCCGAACCAGGCGGGCATCCGCACCGATGAAGAGCGGAAAATCCTGTTCGGCCAAACCGCGAAGAGCACGGCGACGCAGAGCTGACGCGCCCGCGCGCCCCTCCCGCGTGAACTCGGGCAGGGCGGAAGGAGATCCTACCCCTCCGACCGGCGCTCGATGTCCGCGCCGACCGCCGAGAGCTTCTCCTCGAGTCGTTCGTAGCCGCGATCGAGATGATAGACGCGATGGACGCGTGTCTCGCCTTCGGCGGCGAGGCCGGCGAGCACGAGGCTCATCGAAGCGCGCAGGTCCGTCGCCATCACCTCGGCACCGACGAGCCGATCGACACCGCGCACCACCGCCGTGCGCCCGCGGACCTGGATGTCGGCGCCCATGCGGCCGAGCTCGGGCACGTGCATGTAGCGGTTCTCGAAAATCGTCTCGGTGAGCACGCTGGCACCGTCAGCCAGGCACAGCATCGCCATGAACTGCGCCTGCATGTCGGTCGGGAAGGCAGGGTAGGGCGCAGTGGAGATCGTCAGCGGCCGGAGCTTGCCGTTCGCCTTCACATCGAGGCCTTCGTTCGTCTCGGTGATCGCGACGCCTGCCTCGGCGAAGCTCTCGATCACGGCGTGGAGATCGGCCGCACGGGCACCGACGAGCGTCAGTTCGCCGCCCGTGATCGCCGCCGCGCATGCATAGCTACCCGCCTCGATCCGATCCGGCATCACGCGATACTCGGCGCCGTTGAGCGCGGATCGGCCCTGGATCGCGATCCGGTCGCTGCCGATGCCATCGATCATCGAGCCCATCGCGATCAGGCAGTGGCAGAGATCGATGATCTCGGGCTCTCGCGCGGCGTTCTCGATCACGCTTTCGCCCTTGGCGAGCGCGGCCGCCATCAGCGCGTTCTCGGTCGCGCCGACCGACGGGAACGGCAGCACGACGCGCCCACCGACAAGCCCGCCTTTCGGCGCGGTCGCCTTCACATAGCCGGCCGCGAGTTCGATCGTCGCGCCGAGCGCTTCGAGCGCCTTCAGGTGAAAGTCGATCGGGCGATTGCCGATCGCGCAGCCACCGGGCAGCGACACCGTCGCTTCGCCGGCGCGCGCGAGCAGAGGGCCGAGCACGACGATCGAGGCGCGCATCTTGCGGACCATCTCATAGGGCGCGACGGTCGAGGCGATATCGGCGGCGTTGAGCGTGATCACCCGCCCCGGCTCCTCGGCGCGGCCTCGCTCGAGCTTGGTCGAGACGCCGAGCTCGTTGAGAAGATGGCCGAATCCTTCGACGTCGGCGAGGCGCGGGAGGTTGCGCAGCGTCAACGGCTGATCGCTCAGCAGCGCGCAGGGCAGCAGCGTCAGCGCCGCGTTCTTTGCGCCCGAAATGGGCACGCGCCCGGAGAGCCGGTTGCCGCCCCGGATGATGATCTGATCCATGACAACGCCTTATCGCGCGCTCGCGGTCGCGCAAGCGGGCCTTCGCACGCTCACGCCGGGCAACCTTGATCGTTGTTAGAGCAGGACGAGACCGAATGTGGCTAAGCCGTTGGGCGGGCTGAAGGATCGCGAAAACGGGGTCGTCGTTGTCGGGGAGTTGTTTTGGGGAGCGGTTGCGCCACTATCTGGCGCTCACGCCCGCCGAAGAAGATGCGCTTGCGAGGCTCGAGGAGCATGAGCGCAAGCTGCCGCGCGGCGCGGTCGTGCGCCGCGAGCATGATCGCGCGCGCGAGCTGTTCGTGCTGCGCAAAGGCTGGATATACAGCTCGGTCGGCCTCGACGACGGCAGCCGCCAGATCCTCAAGCTGAGCTTTCCCGGCGATCTGCTCGGTCACTCCGTGATCGCCTTCAGCGACGCGCCGGACACGCTGTGCGCGCTCACTGACGTGACGATCTGTCCTTTCGACAGGCTGGAGTTGCGTAACCTGTTCGAGCGGCACCCGCGGCTGGCGGCGCTGATCATGGCGGTGATGCAGGCCGAGCAGGTCGCGCTCACCGATCGGCTCGCGTCGCTCGGCCGCACCTCCGCGCGAGCGCGGGTCGCCGCGCTGCTTCTCGATATTCTCACCCGGCTGCGGCTGATGAAGCCCGATCAGCATCGTGACAGCTTTCCGCTCACGCTCACCCAGGAACAGATCGGCGATGCCACCGGGCTCACCGCGGTTCATGTCAACCGCATGATCCGCAGCCTCGAGGAGGAAGGCCTGATCCGGCGCGGCGGCGGCGCGATGCGCATTCTCGACGAGCAACGGCTGACGGGCCTCGCCAACTATATCGATCGTTCTGCCGAGATCGACACGAGCTGGCTGCCGAATTCCACAGCCTAGCTGCCGAAGCGGGTTCCTTCCTGGCCGCCGGCGCGATAGGTTCGCGCTAGAAACCAGGAGATGAGAGGTGCCCGAAATCGCATCCGAAAAGGAGCTTCATGACGAGGTCGATCTGATCGGCCTGCGCGCCCACGCGACCGCGGTGGGGCTGGTCCAGTTGTGCAACGAGCTGTGCCACGCCGGCATCCTCGACAAGGATGCGATCGGTCGGATCAAGACCGCGATCGCCAAGGAGATCTCGCTGACCCGGCCGCGATCGGCGGCGCGAGGCGAATATGAAAAGGCGCTGCGCAAGCGGCTCGACGCGCTGTTCGCGGGCAAGATGCACTTCACCGAGGGCGATCCGCGCACCGTGAACTGATCGAGCGCCGCGCCGCTTGCCCGTCATCGCTGCGACGCTAAACCAAATTAGCCCTCGCCGGCGATAAGGGGGATCTGCATGACCAATCCGAACGCGGGCGCGGCGCTGTTCACAGATCAGGGAATCGGGCGCAACTCGGTGCTGTGGCTGGCGGTTGCGGCGAGCCTGATCCTCATATTCCTGGCGCGCTATCATCCGCATGCCGCCTGGGGCCTCGCCGTCACGCTGCCGATCCTTGGCGTCACGCTGATCGACTTCTTCCAGAGCGAGCACAGCCTGCGCCGCAACTTCCCGGGCGCGGCACGGATACGCTGGTTCTTCGAATGGCTGCGCCCGTTCCTGCGCGCCTATGTCGTCGAGGGCGATCTCGAGGGGCGGCCGTTCAGCGTCGACGAGCGCTCGGTCATCTACGCGCGCGCGAAGGGCGACATCGATTCCCATCCGTTCGGCACCGAACTCGACGTCTACTCTGGCGAATATGAGTGGCTCGCTCACTCGATGGTCCCCAACAAGGACGCACCCAAGGAGACGCGCGTTCCGGTCGGCATCGAGACCTGCGCCAAGCCCTATCATGCCGCACGGCTCAACATCTCGGCGATGAGCTTCGGCTCGCTCGGGCAGAACGCGATCGAAGCGCTCAACAAGGGCGCCCGGATCGGCGGTTTCTATCACGATACTGGCGAGGGCAGCATCTCGCCCTATCACCTCAAGCATGGCGGCGACATCGTCTGGGAGCTCGGCTCGGGCTATTTCGGCTGTCGCGACAAGGACGGCCGCTTCGATCCCGCGCATTTCCGCGATCGCGCGCAGCTCGACAACGTAGTGATGACCGAGATCAAGCTCAGCCAGGGCGCCAAGCCGGGCCACGGCGGCGTGTTGCCCGCACCCAAGGTGACGCAGGAAATCTCCCGAACGCGCGACATCGAGATGGGGAAAGACTGCATTTCGCCGCCCGCACACAGCGCCTTTTCGACACCCAAGCAACTCGTCGAATTCGCCGTGAAGATGCGTGAGCTTTCCGGCGGGAAGCCGGTCGGCATCAAGCTCTGCGTCGGCTTCCCGCACGAGCTCTATGCGATCATCAAGGCGATGTTGGCGCTCGGCACGACGCTCGACTTCATCGTGATCGATGGCGCCGAGGGCGGCACCGGCGCGGCGCCGGCCGAACTCTCCGATCGCGTCGGCATGCCCCTTCGAGAAGGGCTGATCATCGCGCGCAACGGTCTGGTCGGCGCGGGGCTCAAGGACAAGGTGAAGCTCGCAGCCTCCGGCAAGGTCGCCTCCGGCGCGGCGATCGCCATGAACGCCGCGCTGGGAGCGGACTGGTGCAACGCCGCGCGCGCCTTCATGTTCTCGCTCGGCTGCGTCCAGTCGATGCGCTGTCACACCGACACCTGCCCGACCGGGGTCGCGACGCAATCGCCGGCCCGGCAGCGCGGCTTGGTCGTCGACGACAAGGCCGAGCGTGTGGCGCGGTTCCAGAAGTCGACGCTGCACGCGCTGCACGACATCGTCGTCGCTGCCGGCCTCAACTCGCCCGACGATTTCCGGCCCTCGCATCTCCGGCAGCGAATCAACGTCGCCGAGATGCGCCAGATGGATGAGATCTATCCCTTCGTGCAGCCGGGCGAACTGATCGCGGGCACCGAACATGACACGCTGCGCCGCTGGTGGGATGCCGCCGATGCCGATAGCTTCCGCCGCCGCGAACCCGCCTGATCCGAGCCCGCCGCCGAAGCCGCGCCGCCTTAATATTGTCGCCCCATCTCTCACGGTGAAAGCCGGCAAGATGGAAATGCACGAGCCCGGACCTAAATGGCCGACATGCGAGTCTTCACCATCGGCTATGAGGGCGCGGCGCAGGCGGACGTCGTCGCGGCGCTTGCGACCGCGGGGGTGAAACTGCTTGCCGACGTCCGTGCGGTGCCGCTCTCCCGTCGCCCCGGCTTTTCGAAGAACGTGCTGGCGGCCGGGCTGCGCGAGGCCGGAATCGACTATGTCGGGCTCAAGGCGCTTGGCACGCCACCGGAGGGTCGCGAGGCCGCGCGCAAGCACGACCATGCGCGGCTCGCGAAAGTCTATGCGGGGCAACTGCGCCTGCCGGAGGCGCTGGCGCAGATGGCGCAGCTTCGCGCACTGGTGGCGGAGCGGCCAACGCGTTGCTGTGCTTCGAGCGCGAGCCGAGCGGTTGTCACCGCTCGCTGCTGGCGAAGGCAGCGCTCCCCGAAGCCGAGGTGGTCGATCTGTTCGCGTAATTCGCAGCAACTGCGCGCCGGCGAGCGGGGGGACCCACTCACCAGGACTGATAGGCCACGGCTAACGGTGGGCCGTGCCGCTCACCCGCCATACGACGTTGCCGACATCGTCTGCAATGAGCAGCGCCCCGGTGCGATCGAGCGTGACGCCGACCGGCCGACCGCGTACTGTCTTGTGGCCGGGCGCGAGGAAGTCGGTCACGACCGGTATCGGCGCGCCGCTGGGGCGCCCGTTCACGAACGGCACGAAAATGACCTGATAGCCGTTCAGCGGATCGCGATCCCAGCTGCCATGCTCGCCGACGAACGCGCCGTCGGCAAATTGCGGCGATAGCGTCTCGCCCTGGCTGAAGGTGACGCCGAGCGCCGCGACGTGGGAGCTGAGCCCGTAATCCGGCTTGATCGCCTTCGCGACCATCTCCGGCTTCTGCGGATGGACGCGCACGTCGACATGCTGGCCCCAATAGCTATAGGGCCAGCCGTAGAAGCCGCCGTCCTTGATCGAGGAAAGATAATCGGGAACGAGATCCGGCCCGATTTCGTCGCGCTCGTTGACCACGGCGAACAATTGGCCAGTGCCGGGCTGGATCGCGAGGTTGGTCGGATTGCGCGTTCCGCTCGCATAGATCCGCTTGGCACCGGTCAGTCGATCGACCTCGTAGATCGCCGCGCGTCCCTCCTCGACGTCCATCCCGTTCTCGGTGATGTTGCTGTTCGAACCGACGCCGACATAGAGCTTGGAGCCGTCGGGGCTCGCGACCATCGCCTTGGTCCAGTGGTGATCGATCGGGCCCGCAGGCAGATCGGTCAGCTTCGTTCCGGGTGCCGTGATTTGTGTCTGCCCCGGCGTGAAGGGGAAGGCGAGGATCGCATCGGTATTCGCGACATAGAGCGTGCCTGCCACCCAGGCGACGCCGTAAGGCGAATGCAGATGGTCGAGCAGCACGGTCTTCAGTTCCGGCACGCCGTCGCCGTCGGCATCGCGCAGCAGCGTGATGCGATTGCCGCCCTTGGCGGCCGCGCCCGCGCGCGCCTTCACCTTGCCCTGGATATAATCCTTCGGCCGGAAGGGCTTCGATCCGGGGCTGTTGCTCTCGACGACGAGGATGTCGCCGTTCGGCAGGGTGTAGACGATCCGGGGGTGCATCAGGCCGGTCGCCATGGCCTGGATGCGCATTCCGGCCGGCACCGTCGGCGCTTCGCCGGATTTCCAGCCGACCACCTTCGGCACGCTCATCGGCGGCAAGAGATATTGATGCGGTTCCGGGAGCATCGGATCCGGACCATATTGCCGCGCGGGATCGCCGCCCTGGCCGCTGCAGGCGGCGACGAGCGCCAGGACGAGCGGCGCGGCCGCCGCGCGAAGCCTCGTGCCGTTCATGCCCGTTCTCCCGGTGCGGGAACCCGGGTCGCGGTCACCCGCCAGCCGCGCAGACCGGCGGGAAGCAGCAGGATCGTCACGATCAGCGAAAGCGTGATCCCGGTTGGCATGACCGTCGTCCAGGCATCGCGGGTGTGGACGAAGACGTTGACCAGCGAGAGGATGGCGGCGACGCCGACGAGCGCGAAATCGAGCCAGCGGATCAGCCGCGCCCTGCCGATCGCGAAGTCGATGAGGAGGACGATCACGGCGATCAGCGCGAGCACCAGCCCGCCCGTGATCAGCCACGCTGAGAAGTTCGACCACTGCATCAGCGCATTGCTGGAGTACATATAGTCGGTGAACAGCGCCGCCATCAGCAGCGCGCCGCCCAGTCCGATGAAAAACGGATGGAACGGCCCCGGCACTCCGTCCGGGCCGACCGGCCTTGCCATGCGATCCTCCTGGATTGTCGCCGGTGGAACGCAGTGCGTTCCCACAAGTTGCCCGCCGCGCGAATGAAACCGGCTGGGTTAGAGTGCCTGCCCTGCCGCCCAGCCGCTCGCCCACGCCCATTGGAAATTGTAGCCACCGAGCCAGCCGGTGACGTCCACCGCTTCGCCGATGACGTAGAGGCCGGGAACGGATGTCGCCGCCATCGTGCGCGAGGACAGGTCCGCCGTACTGACGCCACCGACCGTGACCTCAGCCTTGGCGAAGCCCTCGGTGCCGCTCGGGCGAAAGCGCCACGCGGCTAAGGTCCGCTCAGCCGTGTCCAATGCCGTGTCGGTGAGGTTCGCGATCTCGCCTGAGAGCGCCAGCCGTTCGGCCAATGCCGCCGCAAGCCGATCGGGCAGCGCGGCGGCGAGCAACCGCGCGATCGTCGCGCGCGGGGTGGCGCGCTTCGCATCCGTGAGCCAGCCGGCGGCGCGACCGGGCAGGAAATCGACCGCGAGCGTGTCGCCATGCCGCCAGTAGGAGGAAATCTGGAGGATGGCCGGGCCGGACAGGCCGCGGTGCGTGAACAGCGCCGCTTCGCGAAAGCTGGTATCGGCATGTCGCACCTCCACCGGCGCTGAAACACCTGCGAGCGAGCGGAACAGCAGATCGGCGCCGGAAAGCGTGAGCGGCACCAGCGCGGGGCGCGGCTCGACCACCTTGAGCCCGAAGCGGCGCGCAAGATCATAGGCAAGCCCGGTGCCGCCGATTTTGGGGATCGACGGCCCACCGGTCGCGATCACCAGCGCGGGCGCCGTCGCGATCCTGTCCGCGATGCGCACGCGGTAAACACCGTCGGCATGATCGACGTCTGCGATCCGATGGCCGAGCGCCAGCTCGACCATGTCGCCGGGACATTCTGCGATCAGCATGTCGACGATCTGCCGCGCCGAGCCGTCGCAGAAGAGCTGGCCCAGCGTCTTCTCATGCCAGGCGATGTCGTGTCGCTCCACGAGCGCGAGAAAGTCGGCAGGGGTGTAGCGCGCCAGCGCCGATCGGGCGAAGTGCGGGTTGGCCGACAGGAAGCGTTCGGGCGTCGTGCCGAGGTTGGTGAAGTTGCAGCGGCCGCCGCCCGATATCAGGATCTTCCGACCGGGCCGGTCGCCATGGTCGACGACCAGCACGCGCCGTCCGCGCTGCCCGGCGACGCCGGCGCACATCAGACCCGCCGCGCCTGCGCCGAGCACGATCGCGTCGAAGCGTTCGGCCATGTCGCTCGTCTCGCGACTCACGCCGTCAGCGCGAGCGATACCGCTTCCGCGACCTTGATCCCGTCGATCGCGGCCGAGAGAATACCTCCCGCATAACCGGCGCCTTCACCGGCCGGATACAGTCCTGCGGTGTTGAGACTCTGGAAATCCTTGCCGCGCGTGATGCGGACGGGGGAGGACGTCCGCGTCTCCACACCGGTCATGACCGCTTCCGGATCGTCGTAGCGCGCAATCTGCCGGCCGAAGACGGGCAGCGCCTCACGGAATGCCTCGATCACGAACGGCGGCAGGCACTGGCCGAGATCGGTCGGCCTGACGCCCGGCTTGTACGAGGGCCGGACTTCACCGAAGGCGGTGGACGCGTGGCCGGCAAGGAGATTGCCGACCGTCTGACCGGGCGCCGAATAGTCCGAACCGCCTGCGACGAAGGCGGCCGCCTCGAGCTCGCGCTGCAAGGCGATGCCGGCGAGCGGACCGCCGGGATAGTCGCGCTCCGGGTCGATGCCGACGACCAAGCCCGAATTGGCGTTGAACTCCGCGCGCGAATATTGGCTCATGCCGTTCGTGACGACGCGTCCCGGCTCGGAGGTGGCGGCGACGACGCGTCCGCCCGGGCACATGCAGAAGCTGTAGACGGTCCGCCCGTTTCGGCAGTGGTGCGACAGCGTGTAGGCGGCTGCGCCGAGGTCGGGATGGCCGGCGCAGGCGCCGAACCGCGCGCGATCGATCCAGCTTTGCGGATGCTCGATGCGGACGCCGATCGAGAACGGCTTGGCCTCGATATGGACGCCGCGCCGGTGGAGCATCGCGAAGGTGTCGCGCGCGCTGTGGCCGACCGCCATGACGACGTTCCGGGTCTCGATCGTCGTCCCGTCGTGGAGGCGAAGCCCGACGAGGCGGCGCGTCCCGTCCGGCCGCGTCTCCACCTCGAGATCCTCGACGCGCGAGCCGAAGCGATATTCGCCGCCGAGCGCCTCGATCGTGCGGCGGATATGCTCGACCATGCTTACCAGACGGAAGGTGCCGATGTGCGGATGCGCCTCCGTCAGGATCTCGGGTGGCGCGCCGGCGGCGACGAACTCTTCCAGCACCTTGCGGCCGAGATGGCGGGGATCCTTGATCTGGCTCCAGAGCTTGCCGTCCGAGAAGGTCCCCGCGCCGCCCTCACCAAATTGCACGTTCGACTCCGGCTCGAGCACCCCGCGTCGCCACAGCCCCCAGGTGTCCTTCGTCCGCTCGCGCACGACCTTGCCGCGATCCAGGATGATCGGCCGGAAGCCCGCCTGAGCGAGGATCAGCGCTGCGAACAGTCCGCAGGGCCCGGCGCCGATCACGATCGGGCGCGCCGCGCCGGATGCGGCGCGGGCCACGAAGCGATAATCGGTATCGGGCGTTCGCCGGACATGCGGATCGTTCGGGAATCGCGCGAGCACGCCGGGTTCGTCGCGCAAGGCGACGTCGATGCTGTAGACGGCGAGGATCGCCGATTTGCGGCGCGCGTCGTGCGCCCGCCGCGCGATGCTGTGGCTCAGCAGCTCGGATGGATCGATGGCCAGACGTTCGGCGACGGCGGTCGCGATCGCCGATGGCGCATGGCCGAGCGGCAGCTTGAGTTCGGATAAACGAAGCATGGCCGCGTCCTAGGCGCGGCGCCACCTGCCGCCAAGTTCGCCCGACGCTGTCGTCATAGCCAAGCCCACTTGTCGCGCTCGCAAAATTCCGATCGGCGCGGCGATGGTGTCGCGATCCTCGGTAGGTGCGCGGAGCAATGGGATACGCTTCACCCCATTACTGCGAAAGGGGCGGGGGGCGGAACGGCGATCGACGCCTTTCCAATATCGAGCAGGTCAACGGCATCATCGGCCCTGCCGCTGACATAAGCCGCTCGGACTCTCGGTAGCGATCAAAAAATGGTGCCCAGAAGAGAAACCACATCTGCGTTCGTCATAGATCGCATTGGTCCGCTAAATCCCTATGAAGCAAAGAAACTCTGTTTCAATGGGTTCGCCGCGGTTCATTGACGACCACGCACATTCACTACATAGTGTGGGAACGAGTGAGGGTACGACATGGGCAGATTGACGGCCTTACAGATCAAGACCGCGAAGCCGGGTCGGCATGGGGACGGAGACGGCTTATACCTTCTCGTGAAACCCAGCGGCAGCAGATCTTGGCTCTTGCGCGTGCAAGTGGATGGCAAAAGGCGCGATATAGGTCTCGGTGCCGTCGACCTATCACCAACCGCTTCGGATGAAACCATCGACATTCCGTTGCTCCATCGCAGGCGGCTTTCGTTGAGCGCGGCACGCGCAAAATGCGCAATTCTGCGCCGCGCTGCCGAGGCTGGGCTCGATCCCAAAGTGGAGCGCGATAAGGACAGGAAAGGGGTTCCGAGCTTCCGGGAGGCCGCTGAGGCCTGCCATGCGGCGCTCCAAGGTAATTGGGCGCCGCGACAGCAGGCTTCGTTTTTGTCGTCGCTCGAACGTCACGCGTATCCCGCTTTCGGAGACCGCCGCGTGGATCAGATCGAGGCGCACGATATCCGCGATATGCTGGCGGCGATTTGGACCGAAATTCCCGACATGGCTCGGAAGGTACGCCAGCGAGTAGGAATGGTGTTGAACTTCGCCCGGTCCAAGAATTGGCGGAAGGAGGAGGCGCCAGGCAAGTCGGTAACGATGGGCCTCTCCAAACCGGCGAGGGGAGGCAATTATGCTGCGATGCCCTATGCCGAGGTGCCAGGCTTCGTCGCGGCCTTAAGCGCCAAGTCGGACACACCCGGACGGCTGGCCTTGCTCTTTACCATCTTCACCGCAGCGCGTTCCGGTGAGGTGCGCAATGCACGTTGGTCGCATATTGATCTGGCGCAGCGCCTTTGGTCCCGCCCTGCGGAGCTCATGAAGGCAAGAGTCTCTCACGTCGTCACCCTGAATCAGCAGGCTCTTTCGATTCTTAAGCGAGCAGCGCTGCTGCGCACGAGGGAAACACGCGACGCACTTGTCTTCCCCAGTTCGAAGGCGACGCCGCTTTCAGACATGACGCTATCGAAGATCATGCGGGACGGGGATACGCCCTTCACTGTTCACGGTTTTCGATCCTCTTTCCGTGACTGGGCGGCCGAGAAGATGCCAATGATTCCGGAGGCCGTTGCCGAAGCAGCGCTTGCGCATGCCGTTCCCGACAAAACGGTCCGTGCCTACAAGCGGACCACATTCATCGAGATGCGGCGTGAGCTGCTCGACGCCTGGGGCCGATTTGCCGGCGAGACCGTGCCGGAGTGCCCACTCGACCTGGGCGATGGCGAACAGCTGAGCCCGTTGATGACTTATGACAATTCTGCGGAAGAAGTGCCATGAGTTTGACGGCCGAAGCTGGACCGGCAGCTATCGCTGGCGCGCAAAACGGTGGGGCGGCAGGAATCCCACTCAGCTATTTCTGACGCAGCCATTTCGTCGCGCTGACCAGTTTGGTGCTGTCGAACGTGAAGAACGCTCTCTAAGCGATTTCAGGTCGTCCTGAGCGCCGGCGCGATCGCGATGTCTCCTATGATCGTCACCAGGATGCGGGCCAATGAAGAGCCAGCTAGTGGAGCAGCGGGCGGAAATTGTAGCCGACCGCCGCGAGGACGGCATTCGCGGTCAACGAACGAGGCGGGCAGACTGTAGAGCGGTGGAGAAAAGTTGCTGGAGCGCCGTCGTGATGTTGGCATCGGCGGTGACGGCTTGCACCAGCGGCGACCCATTATTGCCGGGGGAGGCGCAGGTTTGCAGGGCAGTCAACACCTGGTCCGAGCTCCCTGCGTTGCCGACAGGATAGGGAGAGGGCGGAGCCGGCAGAAAAGGAGCTACGTTCGACTGCGACCAAGAGTCGCCTGAAAGGGCCTGGGGAAGATACTGGGTATAGAGAATTGCGATCTTAATACCGCGCGCCTTTATCGCCGAACAGGTCGACAGGTCGCTAGAACGGAGGGGACCGAAATATCGACCGCCGCCGCTCGGCTGATCCGCCATGCCGTCCGTGACGATGAACAAGATTTTCTGCGGTGTTGCGCCGGGTGCGCCAGATCCCGGATTGGGGATAATCCCGTTCATCGTCGTCAGCATGTTGGTGATCTCTGAACCCTGATCATTGTTGTTGGTGCTGCTGGAAGGCATGCTATTCTGCCACCAATAATCATCGGGGGGGAACAGGCTCGCTGCCGAGAAGCCGCTGCCATAGGCAGCGACATTAGTAAGATTGTTGAGCGTCTTGACAGGTGACGATCCGCCGCTCCGCGTCCAGTCGAACGAAAACATTTGCGCCTGATATGTCACTTGGTAAGTGGAGGCCTGGGTGGCCGCGTAAGGGATGAGTTGTGTAGCGGCCGAGACGACATCATCCTTCCGAAGAGAGATGCTTGCTGGGCTCCCGAAGGCGAGCCCATAGTTGTGAGTCAGCCAATAGCCATCGGCCCAAAATCCGGTGTCATAGGTTGTTGACGTAGAGCTGTGGCCGGTTGTCTTTGTCTGGGTGATCGTAACCGGGCCACTTGAGCTGTCGGTTATAGAGTAGGTCTTGTTCCCTTGGTTCATCCCGTGCTGATTGCTATCGTAGAGGACACTCGCAACCGGGTCGTACAGGTAGTACACACCCTGCTGAGGCGATCCCGAGGTGTAATAAGCCGTTGAGAGAAGAACCTGATAGTTGCTTGCGTTGGTAACCGGCTTTATTGGGCTAGGCTCATTGTGAGGCATCTGCTCGTGACAAGCGAACGCGCAAGTGGTGACCGCCTGGACCTTTGTGATCCCATCAGAGGTGGACGGAATGAGCATGGATGGAGAGTCGTCCATTGCTAGATAAAAGTCGACGTTCGGCGGCTGCTCAGCGCTCGCAGACGAAGTCCCACTGATCGTGAGCGTCGGCGCACCGAGTATTTTACCAAACATGTTGATGGACTGAGCCGTATAGGTGACGGTGGCCTTTCGAAGGTATCCCAATGAACCGGTGCCGCCGGATACGCTGTCGACAATCGTGGGCGTCATATTCAGATTGCGAAAGCCGCTCACTAACACGGCCTGCGAGTTGAACATGTTGGTCGCAGCAGCAGATGATGCAGCGTCCGATTGCAAAATCATCGCGGGATCAACGGCCGCAAGCGCAGCAGCATCGGCGGCAGCGTTCAGCTGAGTCTCGATCCGCATCGCTCGCGCGTAATCGATGCCAAAGCCTACAGCGAACGTCAGGGGAATGACTGCAAAGCCCATCGTAATAAGGACGCCGCCCTTACGATCAGCCTTCAGGCGGGCAAGTAGCCTTGCCATTCCTTTGCACGGATGACGATGACCGG
>JAFAZF010000076.1 GCA_019239915.1 Sphingomonadaceae bacterium | reverse complement strand
ACCATCCTGCGCATGGCGGCGAGCGATGACCCGAGCAACGACGCGATCTCGACCACGCTGAGCGAACTTGCGCAGCTCGTCGCCGAGCATCTCGAGAAGGAAGATGCGCTCATCTATCCGAGGCTCGCCGCCGGTCCCAATAGCCCCAAGGGCAGCGACCGGATCGGCGATCAGCTCGCAACCCTGAAGCAGGACTGGATCGCCTATCTCCGCGAGTGGACGCCAGATTGCGTCGCCGCCGACAATGACGGCTTCTCCAAGGAAACCGAGGAAATTCTGGGACGCCTCAAGACGCACGTCCGGCTCGAGAGCGACCTGCTCTATGCGTCGGCGCTGCAGAAGGGCAAGATCAGCCTGAAGTGACGGCGGCGCCGTCGGTACGCTCGACCGCCGCTACAGCGCGTGCAGCGGTGCCTGCTTGCAATGCTCGTCCTCCTCCGTCTCGACCTGGATCGTGACGTGGTGGATCGCGAAATCATGCTCGAGCATGTGCGCGGCATCGTGAAGGAAGGCGTCGCCGGGATAGCCTGACGGCATCGTCAGATGGCAGGTCAGCGCCACCTCGGTCGTGCTCATCGCCCAGATGTGGAGATCGTGGACGCGCACGACCCCGGGCAGCGCGCCGAGCGCCTCGCCGACCCGGTCCGGATCGATCTCGGCCGGGACCGCGTCCAGCGACATCGCGACGGCCTCGCGCAGCAGATGCCAGGTGCCTAAGAGGATGATCGCGGCGATCGCGAGGCTCACCGCCGGATCGAGCCAGAACCATCCCGTATGCGCGATCAGGAAACCGGAGACCACGACACCCGCCGAGACCGCCGCGTCGCTCAGCATGTGGAGGAAGGCACCGCGAACGTTGATGTCGTGCTTGCGACCGCCGGCGAACAATGCGGCGGTGACGCCGTTGACGACGATCCCGATAGAGGCGACGAGCATCACCATGCCGGTCTTGACCGGCGCCGGATGCGCCAGCCGCATCACCGCCTCGACACCGATCGCGCCGATCGCGATCAGCAGGAACACCGCGTTGAGCAGCGCCGCCATGATCGAGGAACGCCGCAACCCGTAGGTGAAGCGCGCACTCGTCGGGGCCAGCGTCAGCCCCGCCGCGCCCCAGGCGACGAGCAGCCCGAGCACGTCCGATAGATTGTGGCCCGCGTCGGCGAGCAGCGCGACCGAGTTGGCGACGAAGCCATAGCCCGCCTCGATCGCCACGAAGATAACGTTGAGGACGGTGCCGATCAGGAAAGCGCGACCGAAGTTCGCCGGCGCATGGCTGTGGCCGTGATGATGCCTATGCCCGTGCGCATGGTTGTGACCGTGGTCATGA
The DNA here is from genome assembly GCA_019239915.1 of Sphingomonadaceae bacterium. Taxonomy (GTDB): domain Bacteria; phylum Pseudomonadota; class Alphaproteobacteria; order Sphingomonadales; family Sphingomonadaceae; genus Solisphingomonas. The sequence goes on along the minus strand of JAFAZF010000076.1, from coordinate 6,587 downwards.
TGGTGGTCGTGTACGCTCGCCGTCATAGCGCGCGGCTTTAGGCGATCGGCGACCCGTTGAACATCGGCGGCGCCGTTATCCGACGGCCATCTCGATGTAATCTCCTGGCATCATGCCGCCGGTCGATTGCCGACCAGGCTTTCCCTGACGTGCGCCGGGTGAGCGTCGTCCAAGCGCGCCGGTTCAGAGCGGCAGATAATGCGCGGTCGTCTTCGCCGCGACCTCCTCGGCGGTGGCGCCCGGCGCAAGCTCGATTAAACGGAACGGGCTGTCGTGATCGGGGCGCTGGAACACGCAGAGATCGGTCACGATCATGTCGACGACGTTCTTGCCGGTGAGCGGCAGCGTGCACTCCGGGATGAATTTCGGCTCCCCGTGCTTGGAGGTGTGCTCCATCACGACGATGATCCGCTTCACGCCGGCGACGAGATCCATCGCGCCGCCCATCCCCTTCACCATCTTGCCGGGGATCATCCAGTTGGCGATGTCGCCCTTCTCGGAAATCTCCATCGCGCCGAGCACGGTGAGATCGATATGGCCGCCGCGGATCATCGCGAAGCTGTCCGCCGAGGAGAAGAAGCTTGTGGAGGGCAGCGGCGAGATCGTCTGCTTGCCGGCATTGACGAGATCCGCATCCTCCTCCCCTTCATAGGGGAACGGACCGATGCCGAGCATGCCGTTCTCGCTCTGGAGCGTCACCGTCATGCCGGGCGGGATGTTGTTGGCGACGAGCGTCGGGATGCCGATGCCAAGGTTGACGTAATAGCCATCCTTGAGCTCGCGCGCCGCGCGCGCCGCCATCTGGTCGCGGGTCCAAGGCATCAGTTCGCCTTTCCAGAAATCTGCGTTGGCGCGTCGGTAGGATGTGCACGCTCGGCATCCAGGCCGGCCCAGATGCGAACCATCGCCTCTTCCTCGCTAATGCCGACCGCTTGAGCGTAAGCTTTTGCGCCATGCCGCGCGGCGTCGGCTAGCGACATCCCAAAGACGAACGGGTCGGAGCTTAGCGCTGACGGACTGATGAGCGCAATCGACGGACCATCGGATACCGCCCATAGCCGCGCAAATTCCCGCGTGCCTTTCAGCACACCGATCCCCGTCACGTTCAGCTCGCCATCAGGGCGCGGTTTCCTGCCCCAACTCACGCCGCCTCCCTCTGCCGCACGGTGCGGAACTCGATCTTCTTGTCGTAGGGCGCGCCGACGATCATGCGGTTCACGTAGATGCCGGGCAGGTGGATGCAGTCCGGATCGAAGCTGCCGGTCGGCACGATTTCCTCGACCTCGGCGATGCAGACCTTGCCGGCGGTCGCGGCGGGATGGTTGAAGTTGCGCGCCGTCTTGCGGAACACGAGGTTGCCCGCCTCGTCGGCCTTCCAGCCCTTGATGATCGAGATGTCGGCGCGGATGCCGCGCTCGAGGATGTAGGTCTCGCCGTCGAACTCCTTGTGCTCCTTGCCCTCGGCGACGAGCGTGCCGACGCCGGTGCGGGTGTAGAAGCCGGCGACGCCGGCGCCGCCGGCACGCAGCCGCTCGGCGAGCGTGCCCTGCGGCACGAACTCGACCTCGAGCTCGCCGCCGAGATACTGGCGTTCGAACTCCTTGTTCTCGCCGACGTAGGACGCGATCATCTTGGCGATCTGGCGTGAGCGCAGCAGCTTGCCGAGCCCCTCATTGTCGATGCCGGCATTGTTGGAGACGCAAACGAGTCGCTGCACGCCGGAATCGAGGATCGCCTCGATGAGCCGCTCGGGAATGCCGCAGAGGCCGAAGCCGCCGCTCGCGATCGTCATGCCGTCACGAAGCAGCCCGTCGAGCGCCGCCGCCGCGTTCGGAAAGAGCTTGTCCGCCAATGCCGATCCTCCGCCCAAGTCGCGAAGCGGCATAAGCGGCGCGCGCGCGCACGGTCAACGCTCGCGCTGCGCCGCACACAAAAAGACCGCGCCGGCAAGAGCCGACGCGGTCCTCGGTCAAAACCGGTGTGACCGTCAGACCTTGTCGACAGCACCTTTCACCGCGCCCTTGGCCTTGCCGGCAGTCGTTTCGAGGTCACCCTTGGCTTCCTGCGCGTCACCTTCGGCGCGAATGTCCGGCCGATCCATTGCGTCGCCGATCGCGCGCTTTGCCTTGCCGACGGTCTCGTCGACCGCGCCCTTGATCCGATCTCCAAGCTCGCTCATCACGAAATCTCCATGCTCAACGCGACTATCGCGTTGCGTTCGTGGATTAAAACGGATTGGGAACCCGATCGTTCCGGGGTTGGCCTTACCTAAATCAAGCCTGCGAGCGGGCTCGACGGATCGGCATAGCGGCGCTTGCCCATGCGGCCGGCGCGATAGGCGAGCCGTCCCGCCTCCACCGCCGCACGCATCGCCGAAGCCATCAGGAGCGGATCCTTGGCTTCGGCGATGGCGGTGTTCATCAGTACGCCGTCGCAGCCGAGCTCCATCGCCACCGTTGCGTCCGAGGCGGTGCCGACGCCCGCATCGACGATCACCGGCACCGTTGCGCCCTCGACGATGAGCCGGATCATGACCTGGTTCTGCAGCCCGAGCCCGGACCCGATCGGCGCGCCGAGCGGCATGATCGCGACCGCGCCGGCATCCTCCAGCCGCTTCGCCGCGATCGGATCGTCGGCGCAATAGACCATTGGCTCGAAGCCTTCCTTGGCGAGGATCTCGGTGGCGCGCAGCGTCTCGACCATGTCGGGATAGAGCGTCTTGGCCTCACCCAGCACCTCGAGCTTGACCAGCGTCCAGCCGCCGGCCTCGCGCGCCAGCCGCAGGGTGCGGATCGCGCTGTCCGCGTCGAAGCAGCCGGCGGTGTTGGGCAGGTAGGTGATGCGCTTGGGATCGATATGGTCCGTCAGCATCGGCGCGTTGCGATCGGCGATGTTCACCCGCCGCACCGCGACGGTCACGATTTCCGCGCCCGATGCTTCGACCGCCGCGGCGTTCTGCGCGAAATCCTTGTACTTGCCGGTGCCGACGATCAGCCGCGAACGGAAGGTGCGGCCCGCGACGGTCCAGCTATCATTGTCGACCGCCCGGGCATGGTCGCCTCCGCCAACGAAATGGACGATCTCGAGCTCGTCGCCGTCCTCGAGCTTTACATTCGCCAGCGTAGAGCGCGGCACCACCGCGAGATTGCGTTCGACGGCGACCTTCTCGGGCGCGAGGCCCAGCTCATGGGCGAGTTCCGCGATCGTCACGCCGTCGCGGACACGCTTGTGTTCGCCGTTGACGACGATGCTGATCGTGCCGTCGCTGTGCATAAGTCCCAAGTGCCTTTTGCGTGAGTCTCGAGACGGCCATATAGGGAGCGGCCGCTCGGCCCAACAACCGAAAGCCAGACGCTCATGGCCGAACGCCCGCTCATTCTCGTTCTCAACGGCCCCAACCTCAATCTGCTCGGCACGCGCGAGCCCGAGGTTTACGGGCACGATACGCTCGACGACATTGCGGCGCGGCTGGACGATCAGGCGCAGGCGCTCGGCGTCGAGATAGAGCTCCGGCAATCGAATCATGAGGGCCACCTGATCGATTGGCTGCACGAGGCTGGCGCGCGGGGGGCCAAGGCAGTGCTGCTCAATCCGGGCGGGCTCACCCACACCTCGGTCGCGCTGCACGATGCGATCAAGGCGATCGCCGTGCCCGTGATCGAAGTCCATCTGTCGAACCCGCACGCCCGCGAACCCTTCCGCCACAAGAGCTTCGCCGGCATGGCGGCGAAGGGCACGATCGCTGGCTTCGGCGCCGCCTCCTACGCGCTGGCGCTGGACGCCGCCGCCAAGCTCTGACATGGCCCGCGCCCAAAGAAGTAATGACAACGCATAACGATAGGGGGTCATCCGCATGACCGACACTCCCGCAGGGGCGATGCAGGTCGATACCGGGCTGGTGCGCCAGCTTGCCGAGCTGCTCGACGAGACCAAGCTCACCGAGATCGAGGTGCAGGACGGCGATCGCCGCATCCGCGTCGCGCGCAAGGTTCAGGCGGTCGCAGCGGCGCCGATCGCAGCGGCGGCGCCGGCACCTGCGGTGGCGGCCAATGCTGCCGCGGCTCCGGCAGCGGCTCCAGCCGCCGATCATCCCGGCACGGTCAAGTCGCCGATGGTCGGTACCGCCTATCTCGCGCCCGAGCCGGGCGCGGCGCCGTTCATCGTCACGGGCAAGCAGGTGTCCGCCGGCGAGACGCTGCTGATCGTCGAGGCGATGAAGGTGATGAACCCGATCGTAGCGCCCAAGGGCGGCCGTGTCGCGCAGGTGCTGGTCGAGAACGGCCAGCCAGTCGAATTCGATCAGCCGCTCGTCGTCGTCGAGTAAGCCGGCATGGCGATCCACAAGGTCCTGATCGCCAATCGCGGCGAGATCGCGCTCCGCATCCACCGCGCCTGCCATGAAATGGGCATCCAGACGGTCGCGGTTCACTCGACTGCGGACACAGACGCGATGCACGTCCGCCTCGCCGATCACGCCGTGTGCATCGGCCCCCCGCCCGCCGCCGAATCCTACCTCAACGTACCCAACATCATTGCCGCCGCCGAGATCTCGGGCGCCGATGCGATCCATCCGGGCTACGGTTTCCTCTCCGAAAACGCGCGCTTCGCCGAGATCGTCGAGAGCCACAACATCATCTGGATCGGCCCCAAGCCCGAGCATATCCGGACGATGGGCGACAAGATCGAGGCGAAGACGACCGCCGCCAAGCTCGGCCTGCCGCTCGTTCCAGGCTCCGATGGCCCGCTCACAGACATCGCCGAGGCCAAGAGGGTCGCGGCGGAGATCGGCTACCCGGTGCTGATCAAGGCGGCATCCGGCGGCGGCGGGCGCGGCATGAAGGTCGTGCCGAGCGAGGACCAGCTCGAAAGCCTGATGCAGCAGGCCGGCTCCGAGGCGAAGGCGGCGTTCGGCGACGCGACCGTCTACATGGAGAAATATCTCGGCAACCCGCGCCATATCGAGTTCCAGATCTTCGGGGACGGCAAGGGCAACGCCATCCACCTGGGCGAACGCGACTGCTCGCTGCAGCGCCGCCATCAGAAGGTGCTTGAGGAAGCGCCCTCGCCGGTCATCACCGCAGAGCAGCGCGCGGAGATGGGCGGGATCGTCGCCAAGGCAATGGCGGACATGGGCTATCGCGGCGCGGGCACGATCGAGTTCCTCTACGAGGATGGCCGCTTTTACTTCATCGAGATGAACACGCGGCTGCAGGTCGAGCATCCGGTGACCGAGGCGATCACCGGCGTCGATCTCGTCCGCGAACAGATCATGATCGCCGATGGGCTGCCGCTGTCGGTGCGCCAGGACGAGCTCGAATTTCGCGGCCATGCGATCGAGTGCCGCATCAACGCCGAGAACCCGCGCACCTTCGCGCCGTCACCCGGGCTCGTGAAAGGCTTCCACGCGCCCGGCGGCATGCATGTCCGCGTCGATAGCGGACTGTACGCGGGCTACCGCGTTCCGCCTTATTATGATTCGATGATCGCCAAGCTGATCGTCTGGGGTCGCGATCGCGAGGGCTGCATCCGCCGATTGAAGCGCGCGCTCGAGGAATTCGTCGTCGACGGCGTCACCACCACGATCCCGCTCCACCAGGCGCTGCTCGACGATCCCGAGTTCCGCGAGGGCGACTATACGATCAAGTGGCTCGAACAGTGGCTGGCGGAGCAGGAGGCCTGAGCCGCCTCGGCCTCGCCGCCGCGGCGCTCGCCTGCCTCGCCGCGACGAGCGCGTCCTCGCCGGTCACGGCGCTGGCCGGGCGCTACAGCTCTCATTTCGAGAACGGCCTCGTCGACGGCAGCAGCTACTGGAGTGACGATGTCGTCGAGATCGTGCCCGTTGCGGCGAATGCGGCCTATGTACGCGCGGCGTTGAACTTCCATAACGGCCATACGTGCAACTTCGCCGGCGTGGCCAAAGTCCGGGGCGACGCGTTGGTCTATCGCGGGCCCAGCCCGGATCCGACGTCGCGCAAGGCCTGCGTGCTCACCATCCGCCGCAAGGGCGCCGACCTGTCGCTCGATGACGGCGATGGGGGCTGCAAGGAATATTGCGGCGCGCGCGGATCGTTCAACGACGCAACCATGCCGTGGAAGAGCAGGCGGCCGATCACCTACATGGCGCGGCTCAAGAACTCGTCGGAGTATCGCGACGCCTTGACCGAATGGCGCACCGGCAAGCCGGTGAACTGAATCTCCCCTCGCTGGAAATGAGGGGCCGGGGGTGGGTTGATAACGAAGGAGTGCTCTCCCAGCTAATCGATCTAGCCCTCAATCCCTCCCTCCCACGGATGGGAAGAAAGAGGATATGATGAAAGCCACCATCTACCACAATCCGCGCTGCTCGAAGTCGCGCGAGACGCTGGCGATCCTGCAGGCGCACCCCGAGATCGACCTCGAGGTGGTCGACTATCTCAATCATCCGCCGTCGGCCGGCGAATTGGCGCGGCTCTACAACAAGGCGGGGATGACAGCGCGGCAGGGGCTGCGAAAGACCGAGGCCGCCGCCAAGGATCTGAGCAGCGCCAGCGAGGCCGCGATCCTTGATGCGATGGCCGCGTCACCGGTCCTGATCGAGCGCCCGCTCG
>JAFAZF010000078.1 GCA_019239915.1 Sphingomonadaceae bacterium | reverse complement strand
GGCCTTCATCACTCACGCGGCATTGCTGGATCAGGCTTTCGCCCATTGTCCAATATTCCCCACTGCTGCCTCCCGTAGGAGTCTGGGCCGTGTCTCAGTCCCAGTGTGGCTGATCATCCTCTCAGACCAGCTACGGATCGTTGCCTTGGTGAGCCTTTACCTCACCAACTAGCTAATCCGACGCGGGCTCATCCCAGGGCGATAAATCTTTGGACTTACGTCATCATACGGTATTAGCTCAAATTTCTCTGAGTTATTCCGTACCCCAGGGCAGATTCCCACGCGTTACGCACCCGTGCGCCACTATCACCGAAGTGATCGTTCGACTTGCATGTGTTAGGCATGCCGCCAGCGTTCGTTCTGAGCCAGAATCAAACTCTCAAGTTGATGTCCAACAACCGCGCGGGGAAAACCACACGGACGCCGGCATCTCTGGGAGCCGTTCCTGCACAAATACACATGGATGTGTATTAGGACATGATATCTCCACCGGCGAACCAAAGCCCGACGGACAGAGACTCAATGGAACGGCTTGGATTTAACCGACCGACCGATACCCAGAGGCTATCGGTGACCGGGGCCGCCGCCCACATGTCCCTTCATCAAACCGACAATGAGAAAGAGCGAACCGCCGAACCGGCACCTATCCTTCCTCCCCGTTTCCGGGTCGGGAGGTTGGCTGCCGATGTAGCGGTGAACCGCGTTCCGCCGTGGCGAAGCGCCGTTGACGAGGGGCTATCTATGGCGAGGCGGGTTTCGCGTCAACACCCTTTTTTGCATTTTTGCGTCAGCCCCTCGGAACCCGCGAAATTCCGCCCTTCTTAACGCTTGGCGGTGCATGGCGGCGGCATGTCGGAAGCCGCGACTTTCAGCGATCGGGCGAGCGAATCCCCCTCGATGGCGCACCGCGTGCGCCATGCGGTGCTGTGGCGATCGGGCAGCCAGATCGCCGGCCAGCTCGCAATGTGGGCATCCACCTTCCTGGTCATCCGCCTGCTCAGCCCCGCCGACTATGGCCTCTTTGCGATGACGCAGGTGGTGCTTGCGCTCGCCGGGCTGATGAACGGCTACAGCTTCGCGGGCGCGCTGGTGCAGGCCGAAGAGGTCGACGACGAGCGCATCGGGCGGGTGTTCGGCATGCTGATCTGCCTGAACTTCGGCCTCGCCGCCGCGCAGTTCGCGATCGCGCCGGCAGCCGCGATCTACTATCGCGCGCCGCTTGTCGCCGACATGCTGCGCGTCCAGAGCCTGCTGCATCTCACCACGCCCTTCATCATCATGCCGCAGGCACTGCTCGCGCGGCGCATCGACTTTCGCACCCAGGGCCGCGTCAACCTCGTCGCCGCCGCGCTCGGCGCGGTCACCGCGCCGGCCTGCGCGTGGGCGGGCTTCGGCGCCTGGACGCTGGTCGCGGCGCCGCTGGTGATGTTCGTCGCGCGCGCGATCGGGCTGCAACTTGTCGGGCGCTGGTGGGTGCGGCCGCGCTTCGGCGTCGGCGGCGCCGCCGCGCTGTTCGGGATGGGCGGCGCAATGCTGGCGAGCGACATCTTCTGGTTCATCCAGACGCAGGCCGACACGTTCATCGGCGGCCGCCTGCTCGATCCGCACAATCTCGGCCTCTACACCGAAGGGCTGTTCCTCACGCAGATCCTGCTCAACAAGTTCATCCCCGCGATCAACGAGGTCGCCTTCCCCGCCTATGCGCGGATGCAGGCCGATCGCGCCGCAGTCGCGCGCGGCTTCTTGCGCGCGGTGCGGCTGATCATGCTCGCGGCGCTGCCCTTCTATCTCGGCCTCGCCGTCACCGCGGGACCGCTGGTGCGCACCGTGATGGGCGACCATTGGGCGGGAGCGATCCCCGTCGTCCGGTTGCTCGCGCTCGCCATGCCGTTCGCGATCCTCCAGATCCTCTATGCGCCGGCCACCAACGCGCTCGGCCGCGCCGGTGTCGCCGCCCGCGTCTCCGCCGCCGGCGCGATCGTGATGCCGGTCGCCTTCCTGGTCGCGGTGCGGGCCGGGCCCCAGGGCATGGCGGCGGCCTGGATCGCCGGCGCGCCGCTGATGGCGGCGATCGCTTCGGGGCTCTCGCTGCCCGTCATCGGCATCCGTCCGTCGGCACTGCTCGCCGCGATCGCCCCGGCGCTCAAGCCCGCGCTCGTGATGATGCTCGGCGTCATGGCGATCGACGGCATGCTGCCGGCGGCGGTCGCCCCGGCGCTGCGCCTCGCCGTGCTGGTGCCGAGCGGCGGTGCCGTCTACGCGGCGGCGCTGCTGCTGCTGTCGCGCGATGCCGTCGCGGAGCTGCGCGCGCTGATCGGCGGCCGCAGCGCCGCCTAGGCGGTCTGGATATAGTCGCGCATCGCGTCGGCCTCGGCCTCGATGCGATCGATCCGCATCTTCACGAGATCGCCGATCGAGACCAGCCCGACCAGCCTTTCGCCATCGACCACCGGCAGATGGCGGACCCGGCGCTGCGTCATCAGCCCGAGCGCTGCGAGCACCGGCACGTCGGGCGTCACCGTATGCGCCGGCGCGGTCATCACTTCGCGCACGCTCCGCGCAAGCAGCGCGCCGCCGTCGCGCGCGAGGCCGTAGATCACGTCGCGCTCGGAGAACATCCCGACGACGCGGCCGCCCTCCGTCACCGGCAGCGCGCCGATCCGGCGGCCAGCGAGCAGCGCCACCGCCTCGCCGACGCTCGCCTCGCCGGCGACGTCGATCACCTCATCACCCTTGGATTCGAGTATTGCGGCAATCGTCATCGCGCGGTCTCCTCTCGACCCTCTTTTCACCCGCCGCTCCGCTTGATGATCGCACCACGGCGAGCCAAATGAAAGAGATGAACGTAGCCGATCCTGCTGCAGGCGCCGCCTGGACGCGCTTCCGGCGACTGATGCGCTGGATGCTGCTGGTGGCAGGGCTGGCGATTGCCGCCGCGCTCGGCTGGCTGCGGGCGAGCTATGGGCCGCTGCCGATCAACATGGCGATTGCGACTGCGCTCGGCGTCGGCCTCACTGTGTTGCTGGGCACGGGTCTGATGGGCCTTGTCTTCGTCAGCCGGGCCAGCGGGCACGACGATTATGCCGGCGAGACCTTCGAGGAGGAACCATGAGCGGGGCGATCGATCGGCCTGCCGCGCGCGATCCCGTGCTGCGGGTGATGCCGCAGCCGGGCGACATCAATCTCAACGGCAATATCTTCGGCGGCTGGATCCTGAGCCAGATGGACACCGCCGGCGGCATCGCCGCGCGGCGCATCGCCAACGGGCCGGTCGCAACCGTCGCGATCGACAAGATGGAGTTTCTCGAGCCGCTGTTCCTGCAGGATCTCGTCTCGATCTACGTCGAGATCGAGCGCGTCGGCCGCACGTCGATCACGACCCGCGTCGAGGTCGTCGCCAGTCGCGAGGGCGGGCTCGACGTACCGGTGACGAGCGGCATCTTCACCTTCGTCGCGCTCGACGACAACAAGCGTCCGCGGTTGATCCAGCGCGGCTGATCGGGTCGGTCTCGACGCACGAAGCCCGCTCGGCCCCACCCGGCGAGCCGCAACCGTGGCAACTCGCTAGGCGGGCCCGAACGGGCGCCATTTGCTACCCCTCGCGGCTCAGGCTTCGGCCGCGACCGTCTCCCCGGCGTCGCCGTCGGGCTGCGTCCGCCGCGGACGCCGTGTCCGGCGAGGCGCCGGCGCGACCGCTTCCGCCGTCACAGGCGCTTCGTCCGAGGCACCGCCGCCGATCTCCACGCCATTCGCGACCGGCTCTTCCCCAACCGGGCGACCGAGCGACGGCGGCAGCCGATCCGCATCCATGCGCGGCGTCTCGCCATTGGCCTGCTCGTAGCCGCGACGCTCGCCATAGCCGTTGCGTCCGCGGCGGCGGGCATTGCCCTGCTGCTGGGGCTGCTCGTCGCCACGATCGTCGCGGCGCTGGATGCGCTGCTCCTCACCCTCGCCGCGCTCCTCGCGCGCATTCTCGTAGCGCCCGCTCTCGTAACGCTGCTCGCGTCCTTCGTAGCGCGGCTGCTGATCGCGATCGCGACGCGGCTGGCGATCGCGCGGCTGCTCGTCGCGGCCTTGCGAATCCCGCCCCTGGCCATCCCGGACATGCCCATCGCGCTCGTCGCCGGCGGCCTCGACGTCGAGGTCATTATCCTCGTCGTCGTCATACTGGTCGTCGCGCTGGCGGCGCTGCTGCTCCTCAAAGCGCGGCCGCGTCTCGGCAAGCACGCGGAAATAATGATCCGCGAACTGCAGATAATATTCGGTCATGACGCGATCGCCCTGGGTCTGGGCATCGCGCGCCATCGTCTTGTATTTCTCGTAAAGCTGGCTGGCGTTGCCGCGCGAACGATTGTCGATGCGGTTGCCGCTGCTGCCCATATTGCCGCCATTGGGCGGGCGCACGCCACCGCGTCCGCGGCGGCGGCCGTTCTGACGATTGTTCATCAACGTCGCGATGTCCTCAACACGCAGTAACCACTGGCCGGTCACCACTCCCTCGCCCGGGACCGCCCCGGGTGTCTCATATGCACGACCTCCGCCGGTGAGCCGGAGCCGACACGCTCCCGCCACCACCTAGTGCGCGAAACCGCCGGACCGACGGAATGCAGCAATCGGGGGTCGGCGACGGCCAGCCACAGGCGTCTGTTGCTTCGCTGCTGTGGCCCCGTCCCGTGCCGCCTATGTAGTGTGTGCGCTGCGGAAATCCAAATGAAAACTGCTGAACGCAGATCAGCGCAGCCTCAGGACGAGACAACGATCGTGGCCGCTAAGGTCGCGCTTCACGTCGACGGCAAGTCCCTGTGCCGCGAACAAGGCTCCGGCCGACGGGGCTTGCGTGCTGCCGACTTCGACGCAGGCGATCCCGTGCGGCGCGAGCAGCCGCGTGACTTGCGGCGCGAGCAGCCGCGTGACTTGCGGCGCCAGCACGCGATAGGCGTCGAGGCCGTCGGCGCCGGCGAACAGCGCCGCGTGCGGCTCGCGCATCACCTCGGCGGACAGCGTCGCACCCTCCTCGACGTAGGGAGGGTTGCAGAGAATGAGATCGAACTGCGCGGCCAGCGCCTCGGCCCAATCGCCGCGCATGAAGGTCGCGCGCTCCGCCATCCCGAGGCGCGCGGCGTTGACGCGAGCTACCGCGAGCGCGTCCGTTGAACGGTCGACGCCGATCCCGCAAGCTTGCGGCCACTCGCTGAGCGCCGCTAGCAACAGCGCGCCCGAGCCCGTGCCGAGATCGAGGATGCGCGCCGGTCCAGTCGCCCCCCGGAAATGCCCGACTGCCGCCTCGATCAACGTCTCGCTGTCGGGGCGCGGGATGAGCACCGCCGGCGTCACCGCGAGTTCGATCGTCCAGAAGGCGCGACTGCCGAGGATATAAGCCATCGGCTCGCCGCCAAGGCGCCGCGCCAGCAGCGCTTCGAAGCCGTCCGGAACGAGATCGTCGAGCCTACCGAGCAGGAGCGTTTCCCGAGGCACCGCGAGCGCCTTCGCCATCAGCAGTTCGGCATCGAGGCGCGGCGTCTCGCTATGCTCCGTCAACCGTGCCGCCGCCCGATGGAGCGCGGCACGGATCGCTTCAGCCATCGAGGTTGGCGAGCCGCGCCGCCTCGTCCTCGGCGACGAGCGCGGAGATGAGATCGCTCAAGCCCCCGCCCTCCATCACCTCGGGCAGCTTGTGCAGCGTGAGACCGATGCGATGATCGGTGACGCGGCCCTGCGGGAAATTATAGGTCCGAATGCGCTCGGAACGGTCCCCCGAGCCGACCATCGCCTTGCGCTCACCGGCGCGCGCGGAGGCGAGCCGTTCGCGCTCCATCTCATAGAGACGCGTCCTAAGCACCTTCAACGCCTTGGCTTTGTTCTTGTGCTGCGACTTCTCGTCCTGCTGGATGACGACCAGCCCGGTCGGCAGGTGGGTGATCCGTACCGCGCTATCGGTGGTGTTGACCGACTGACCACCCGGCCCCGACGAGCGATAGACGTCGATGCGCAGGTCCTTCGCCTCGTCGATCTCGACGTCAACCTCCTCAGCCTCGGGCAGCACCGCGACGGTCGCCGCCGAGGTGTGGATGCGGCCGCCGCTCTCGGTGACCGGCACGCGCTGGACGCGATGCACGCCGCTCTCGAACTTGAGCGCCGCGAACACGCCCTGCCCGCTCACGCTCGCGACCACTTCCTTGTAGCCGCCGAGCTCGGCGGCATTCGCCGAAATCAGCTCGACCTTCCAGCCGCGCGCGTCCGCGTAGCGCTGGTACATGCGGAACAGGTCGCCCGCGAACAGCGCCGCCTCGTCGCCGCCGGTGCCGGCGCGGATCTCGAGCATCGCCGATCGCTCGTCGGCGGCGTCCTTGGGCAGCAGCGAGATCGCGAGCGCGCGCTCGGCGGCGGGCAGCTTGTCGCGGATCGCGGCGACCTCCTCCTCGGCCATCGCGCGCATGTCCGCGTCCGATCCCGCCTCCTCGACCATCTCGGAAAGCACGCCCAGCTCCGCGCGCAGCCGCCGCACCTCGCCCGCCGCCGCCGCGACCGGCTCGAGCTCGGCATATTCCTTGGAGAGCGCGACGAACTTCTCGGGCGGCAGCGTCGGCAACGACATCTGCGCCTGCAGCTCATCCTTCCGCGCCTCGATCGCGGCGATCTTTTCGGGCGTGATGGAGATCATGCGACTGGATGCGCTTCGATCGGTAAGAGTCTCTTGGCGCGATCCACGGTTTCACCATCGCCGTGGAACCCGGTGAGGATGAGCCCTTCCCTCACGACATAGCTAAGGATCGACTTTGCTGGAACCTTGGTAGCCTTGTCGTATCTCTTACGAGCCGACCCGGTAGCTATGATATCGACCATCAATCCAGACCTGCGCAGGCAGGCGACATCCTTGAACGCTCGGGCAGTGGCGCGGTCATCTTCGACCGCTACAACTATATCAAGCTTTTCCGCCTCAGGCGCCTCAATCACCATCGCCAGCCGCTCGATCCCCGCCGCCCAGCCGACCGCCGGCGTATGCGGGCCGCCGAGCGCTTCGATGAGGCCGTCGTAGCGGCCGCCGGCGAGAACGGTACCCTGCGCGCCGAGGCGATCGGTGACGAATTCGAAGGCGGTGTGGCGATAATAATCGAGGCCGCGGACGAGGCGGTCGTTGCGCGTCCAGGCGACACCCGCCGCGTCGAGGCCCTTGATCACAGCCTCGAAGAAGGCGCCGGCTTCGCTCGTCAGGTGGGCGTCGATCCCCGGCGCGCTATCCGCGACCGGGCGATCGCGCGGATCCTTGGAATCGAGGATCCGCAGCGGGTTGCGCTCGAGCCTTGCGAGGCTGTCTTCGGAGAGCTCGCCGCGATGCTTCTCGAAATGCGCGACCAGCGCCCCGCGCCAGGCGTCGCGCGTCGCGGCGTCGCCCAGCGTGTTGAGCTGCAGCGTCACGCCGTCCGCGATCCCCAGCTCGTAGAGAAGCTGGTCGGCCAGCGCCAGCAGCTCGACGTCGGCCTGCGGCTCGGCCGCGCCGATCACCTCGGCGTCGAGCTGGTGGAACTGGCGGTAGCGCCCCTTCTGCGGCCGCTCGTAACGGAACACCGGGCCGTGCGTGGCGAGCTTGAGCGGCGCATATTGCTGCCAACCCTCCGTGAGATACGCGCGGCACAGGCCGGCGGTGAATTCGGGGCGCAGCGTCACCGAATCGCCGCCGCGATCCTCGAACGTGTACATCTCCTTCGAAACGACGTCGGTGGTCTCGCCGAGCGAACGCGCGAAAACGGCGGTCGCCTCGAACACGGGGATCTCGACGCGCTGGAAGCCATAGAGCCGGCGCACGCGATCGAACGTCGAGACGACATGCTGGAAGCGCTCGACTTGCTCGCCGAGCATGTCCTGCGTGCCGCGGATCGCCTTGGGTGTCTCTGCCTTTGCCATGAAAGGCGCGCGTTAGATCAAAAACGGGACAGCGCAAACATCTTCGCAACTGCACAAAAAGTCATTGAGCCGCAACCGATCGCCGCCTAGGAGCGGGGTGGGTTCTCCGAGCCCGCTCCGTTCGTGTCGAGCGAAGTCGAGACACGCAGGCGCGTCACCCGCGACACGTCCCTCGACTTCGCTCGGGACGAACGGATCAACCCCATCGAAAGCTTCGGACGCCGCCATGAACATCGATCTCATCCCCACCGGGGACAATCCGCCGCACAGCCTCAACGTCGTCATCGAGGTTCCCGTCGGCGGCGAGCCGGTGAAGTACGAGTTCGACAAGAAGTCCGGCGCGCTGTTCGTCGATCGCATCCTGCACACGCCGATGCGCTATCCGGCCAATTACGGCTTCGTGCCGCACACGCTCTCGCCGGACGGCGATCCGCTCGATGCGCTGGTGATCGCGCGCTCGCCATTCGTGCCGGGCTGCGTGGTGCGCGCGCGGCCGATCGCGGTGCTGAACCTCGAGGACGAGCATGGCGGCGACGAGAAGCTCGTCTGCGTGCCCGTCGATTCGACCTTCCCTTATTATTCCGGCGTCGCCGAGAAGGACGATCTGCCCGAGATCATCATGCAGCAGATCGAGCACTTCTTCACCCACTACAAGGATCTCGAGAAGGAGAAGTGGGTGCGGATCGGCACCTGGGGCGGCGCCGAGGACGCGCGCCGCGTCACGCTTGAGGCGATCGAGCTCGCCAAGCGCAGCAAGCAGGGCAAGGCTGCCTAGTCGACTTGGTCCTTCCGCGAAAGGAACGAGGAACCCGAAGACGCCAGAGGGGTAGACCCGCCCCGGCGGATCGGTTCGTTGCGCTCGAGAACGGCTCCTTTCATGGCTGCGGCACTCCAACGCTCTGTTCGGAACGATCGGCGCTGCGTGCCTGAGGAACATGTTGCGCCATGCCACGTCTTTCGTTTCGCAGGCGGATCGGGAGGCGGCATGGCGCTGAAGAATGATGCGGGCATCGGCACTAGTATCGCGCCGCCGCGCTTCCTGCTCTTCCTTGCCGCGCTCGCGCTCGGCGTCGCGGCCGGCCAGCACTTCCTCGGGCGGCTCGAAGGCACGATGGCGGGCTTCGACGTCGCCGCGCTGGTGTTCTTCATAGCGATCGCGGAGTTGTTCAACGACGAGGCCGGTGAGATGCGGCAGGCGGCCGCGCGCAACGACGCCAACCGCGCACTGCTGCTGATCATCACGGTCGCGGTGACGCTCGTCATCCTCATCGCGGTGGCCGCCGAGCTCAAGCAGAAGCAGGCGCCCGATGGGCCGAGCATCGCGCTGATCGTCGGCACGCTTTTCCTCGCCTGGACATTCAGCAATGTCATGTATGCGCTTCATTATGCGCATCTTTTCTATGGCCGTGATGCATCGGGTGGAGACAGTGGCGGCATCGACTTTCCCAAGACGAAGCTGCCGACCTACTGGGATTTCGTCTATTTCAGCTTCACGCTGGGGATGACCTTTCAGACCTCCGACAGCGACATCACCAATGTCCGCATGCGCCGCATCGCAGTCTTCCACTGCCTCGCCGCGTTCATCTTCAATCTCGGCGTGATCGCCTTTACGATCAACGTGCTGGGCTCGGGCGGCAGCTGATTCCGCCGAACGGCACCGTCAGCAGGTTCATCAGATCGCTACATCTGCCCGCGCGCGCGTCTGATCGCGTACCATTTCTGCACGTTCGCATTGTGCTCGGCGAGTGTCGCCGCGAAGACATGCCCGCCCTGCCCGTTCGCGACGAAATAGAGCGCCGGCGACGCCGCCGGATGCAGCACCGCAACAATCGCGGCGCGGCCGGGATTGGCGATCGGCCCCACCGGCAGTCCGTGCATCGCATAGGTGTTGTAGCCGTTCTGCGCGTGCAGCTCGGATGCGAGGATGCGCCGGCCGAGCGGCCGTCCCTGCGTGATCGGATAGATCACCGTGGGATCGGCCTGCAGCGGCATGTTCGCCTTGAGCCGGTTCGAATAGACCGCCGCCACCATCGGCCGCTCCGCTGCGACGCCCGTTTCCTTCTCCACGATCGAGGCGAGGATGATCGCCTCGCGTGGCGAATGCACGGCGATGTTGGGCGCCCGCTGTGCCCACAGCGACGCGAGCTCCTTGGTCATCGCCGCCTGCATGCGCGCGACGACCGCGGCGCGTGCCTCCCCGCGGCGGTAGGCGTAGCTGTCGGGCAGGATACTGCCTTCCGCCGGCACCACGATGCTGCCGGTGAGCACGGGCGCCGCCGCGAGTGTATCGCGCACGAGGATCGAGGGCATGCCTTCGGGCACCGTCACGAGGCGCTGGAACGGCTTGCCGTGCTGGAGGATGTCGAGCACCCGCGCGGCGCTGGCATGTGCAGGAACGCCATATTCACCGGCGCGGATCGGATCGTGCGAGCCGAAGCGCGCGGCGAAGCGGTGGAACCAGATGCTCGAGCGGATGACGCCCTGCTTCTGCAGCAGCCGCCCCGCGCTGGCGATGCTGGCCCCTTCCGGTATCTCGACGGTGGTCTCTTGGCGAAGCGGCCCCCAGCCGTGCCACTGCCACCACAGCCAACCGGCGGCGGCGAGCGCTGCCAGCAGAGCGAGGCCGACGAGCGCCCCGAGCGGATTGTGCTGGCGGCTCCGGCGGCGGGCCACGGCGCGTGCCTCAGGCGACCGCGGTGAGCACCAGGCTGGCGTTGGTGCCGCCGAAACCGAAGCTGTTGTTCAGCACCGCCCTCACCTTCCGCTCCTTGGCCGTGTGCGGCACGAGATCGACGCCCGCGCAATTCTCACTGGGATTGTCGAGGTTGAGCGTCGGCGGCACGATCTGGTCGCGCATCGCGAGGATGCAGAAGATCGTCTCGACCGCGCCGGCGCCGCCGAGCAGATGGCCGATCGCCGACTTTGTCGAGCTCATCGAAAGACCGCCGATCGCGTCGCCGAACAGCCGACGCACCGCGCCCAATTCGAGCTCGTCGCCGAGCGGCGTCGAGGTGCCGTGGGCGTTGATATAATCGATGTCCTCCAGCTTCAGGCCGGACTTGCGGATCGCCATCTCCATCGAGCGATAGGCGCCATCGCCCTCCGGATGTGGGGCGGTGACGTGATAGGCGTCGCCGGACAGGCCATAGCCGACCACCTCGGCATAGATTTTCGCCCCGCGCTTCTTGGCGTGCTCATATTCCTCGAGCACGACGACGCCCGCGCCCTCGCCCATGACGAAGCCGTCGCGGTCCTGGTCCCACGGGCGGCTGGCCCGGGCCGGATCGTCGCGGAAGCCCGTCGAGAGCGCGCGCGCCTGGCCGAAGCCGGCAATGCCGATCGGGCAAA
>JAFAZF010000025.1 GCA_019239915.1 Sphingomonadaceae bacterium | reverse complement strand
TCGCTGCCGAGCCGTATCGGGCTGTTGCTCGACATGACGCTGAAAGATCTCGAGCGGATTCTCTATTTCGAGAATTACGTCGTGGTCGAGCGTGGTCTGACCCCGCTCAAGCCTAATCAGCTCCTGTCGGAAGACGAGTATATCCGCGCCCAAGACGAGTTCGGCGAGGAGGCCTTCGTCGCGAAAATCGGCGCCGAGGCGCTGCGCGACATGCTCTCGCAGATCGACCTGCAGGAGCAGCTCGAGACCTTGCGCACGGACCTCAAGGAGACGAGCTCCGAGGCGCGCCGCAAGAAGCTGGTCAAGCGGCTGAAGCTGATCGAGGCCTTCATCGAATCCGAGTCACGCCCGGAATGGATGATCCTCGAAGTCGTCCCGGTGATCCCGCCCGAGCTGCGTCCGCTGGTGCCGCTCGACGGGGGCCGCTTTGCGACGTCGGACCTCAACGACCTCTATCGCCGCGTCATCAACCGCAACAACCGGTTGAAGCGCCTGATGGAGCTGCGCGCGCCGGACATCATCGTCCGCAACGAGAAGCGCATGCTGCAGGAGGCGGTCGACGCGCTGTTCGACAACGGCCGTCGCGGTCGCGTCATCACCGGCGCGAACAAGCGCCCGCTCAAGTCGCTCAGCGACATGCTAAAGGGCAAGCAGGGCCGCTTTCGCCAGAACCTGCTCGGCAAGCGCGTCGACTATTCGGGCCGTTCGGTGATCGTCACCGGGCCTGAGCTCAAGCTGCACCAGTGCGGCCTGCCGAAGAAGATGGCGCTCGAGCTGTTCAAGCCGTTCATCTACGCGCGCCTCGACGCCAAGGGTCTGTCGATGACCCTCAAGCAGGCCAAGAAGTGGGTCGAGAAGGAGCGCAAGGAAGTCTGGGACATCCTCGACGAGGTGATCCGTGAGCATCCGGTGCTGCTCAACCGCGCGCCGACGCTCCACCGCCTGGGCATCCAGGCGTTCGAGCCGGTGCTGATCGAGGGCAAGGCGATCCAGCTCCACCCGCTCGTCTGCTCGGCGTTCAACGCCGACTTTGACGGCGACCAGATGGCCGTGCACGTCCCGCTGTCGCTCGAAGCGCAGCTCGAAGCGCGCGTGCTGATGATGTCGACCAACAACATCCTGAGCCCGGCGAACGGAAAGCCGATCATCGTGCCCTCGCAGGACATGGTGCTCGGCATCTACTATCTCTCGATGGAGAAGACCGGCGAGCCAGGCGAGGGCATGCTGCTTGCCGACATGACCGAGGTTCACCAAGCGCTCGACGCCAAGGCGGTGACGCTGCACTCGAAGATCACCAGCCGAGTCCCGCAGACGGACGAGAACGGCAAGAGCTACATGAAGCGCTTCGAGACGACGCCGGGCCGCATGCTGCTCGGCGAGTGCCTGCCGAAGAGCCACAAGGTGCCGTTCGAGACCGTCAACCGCCTGCTGACCAAGAAGGAGATCGGCGACGTCATCGACATCGTCTATCGCCACACCGGTCAGAAGGAGACGGTGCTGTTCGCCGACGCGATCATGGCGCTCGGTTTCCGCCACGCCTTCCAGGCCGGCATCTCGTTCGGCAAGGACGACATGATCATCCCCGAGGCCAAGGAGCCCCTGGTCGAGGAGACCCGCGCGCTCGTGAAGGATTACGAGCAGCAGTATCAGGACGGCCTGATCACCCAGCAGGAAAAGTACAACAAGGTGATCGACGCGTGGTCGCGCTGCGGCGATCGTGTCGCCGGCGAGATGATGAAGGAGATCCAGGCGGTCAAGACGTACGAGGACGGCGAGAACAAGGGGCGCGAGAAGCCGATCAACTCGATCTACATGATGGCGCACTCGGGTGCCCGCGGTAGCCAAGCGCAGATCAAGCAGCTTGCCGGCATGCGCGGCCTCATGGCCAAGCCGTCGGGCGAGATCATCGAGACGCCGATCATCTCGAACTTCAAGGAGGGCCTGACCGTCCTCGAATATTTCAACTCCACCCACGGTGCCCGCAAGGGTCTCGCGGATACGGCGTTGAAGACTGCCAACTCGGGTTATCTGACCCGCCGTCTGGTCGACGTGTCGCAGGACTGCGTCGTGGTCGAGGTCGACTGCGGCACGGAGCGTGCGCTCGACATGAAGGCGATCGTGCAGGGCGGCGCGACCATCGCGTCGCTGGGCGAGCGCATCCTCGGCCGCACGACCGCGGAGGACATCGTCGACTCCAAGAACAACGAGATTCTCATCCCGGAGGGTACGTTGCTCGACGAGCCGGCGGTCGCCGCGATCGAGGCGATCGGCGTGCAGGGCGTCAAGATCCGCTCGCCGCTCGTCTGCGAAAGCGTCGGCGGCGTCTGCGCGGCTTGCTACGGGCGCGATCTCGCGCGCGGCACGCCGGTGAACATCGGCGAAGCGGTCGGCGTCATCGCGGCGCAATCGATTGGCGAGCCCGGCACGCAGCTCACGATGCGGACCTTCCACATCGGCGGCGCGGCGCAGCTCAACGAGCAGTCGAACCTCGAAGCGGTGGTCGACGGCACGATCGAGCTGCGCGATCTCCGCACGATCGTCGATCCGCGCGGCCGGCGCATCTCGCTCAGCCGCAACGGCGAACTCGCGATCGTCGACATGGACGGGCGCGAGCGTGCGACGCACCGCATCCCCTACGGCGCGACGCTGCTCCACGACAACGGGCACATCGCCTCCAAGGGCGATCGCCTGGCGGAGTGGGATCCGTTCACGATGCCGGTGATCACCGAGAGCGGCGGCACCGTGAAGTATCAGGATCTCATCGAGAACCAGACGCTTTCCGAGCAGACCGACGAGGCGACCGGCATCGCGCAGAAGGTGGTGACCGAATATCGCGCCACCAGCCGCAAGGAGGATCTGCGCCCGCGGATCACCCTGCTCGACGAGACCTCGGGCGAGGCGGCGCGCTACATGCTCGCCCCCGGCGCGATGCTCTCGGTCGAGGACGGCCAGGTCGTGGCGGCCGGCGAGGTGCTGGCGCGCGTGTCGCGGGAAGCCGCGAAGACGCGCGACATCACCGGCGGTCTGCCGCGCGTCGCCGAGCTGTTCGAGGCGCGCAAGCCGAAGGAGAACGCGATCATCGCGAAGGTCTCGGGCCGCGTCGAATTCGGCAAGGACTACAAGGCCAAGCGCAAGATCCTCATCCGCCCGGATGATGGGGCGGAGCCGGTCGAGTATCTGATCCCGAAGTCGAAGACGATCGACGTGCAGGAAGGCGATTACGTCAAGCGTGGCGACAATCTGATCGGCGGCAGCCCGGATCCGCACGATATCCTCGAGGTGCTCGGCATCGAGCCGCTCGCGGAATATCTCGTGTCGGAGATCCAGGAAGTCTATCGACTGCAAGGCGTGAAGATCAACGACAAGCACATCGAGACGATCGTTCGTCAGATGCTGCAGAAGGTCGAGATCACGGCTGCGGGCGACAGCACCTTCCTGCCCGGCGAGCAGGTCGATCGCGAGGAGATGGACGCGGTCAACGGCAAGCTCATCTCGGAGGGGCGCGCCCCCGCCGAGGGAAAGCCGGTGCTGCTCGGCATCACCAAGGCGTCGCTGCAGACCCGCTCGTTCATCTCGGCGGCCTCCTTCCAGGAGACGACCCGCGTGCTCACCGAGGCCTCGGTGCAGGGCAAGGTCGATACGCTGACCGGCCTGAAGGAGAACGTCATCGTCGGCCGGCTGATCCCGGCGGGCACCGGTGCCGGTCTCAACCGCATGCGCGTCACCGCCACCTCGCGCGATGCCGCGCTGCGCGCCTCGCAGCGCGCGTTCGAGGCAGCGATCGCGGCGCCCAACTCGGCAGCCGAGGAGCATGAGGCGGAGCTCGCCCGGTCTCCGCGGGACTCGGTCGGCGTCGGCCATGATCCGCTCGCGGACGTGACCAGCTCCGGCCACGGCACCGACGCGGACGCCGGCGACTATCTAGAGAGCTGATCGCTGAAGCGAAACGCGCACGAAGCGGCGGGAGGTAGCGATGCCTTCCGCCGTTTTCTTATACGGCGGTAATGCCTTCGCGCGCCGCCGGTGGCGGCTTTCTAAGCCGGCACGAAGCGACCTAGCATCGCTTGAAACCGACGGAGACGCCGATGGCCGAGCTGATCCTGACGACCTTCGACTGGGTTCCCGAGATGCCGCGCGGCTACGTCCGTGACATCAGGGTACGCTGGGCGCTCGAAGAAGCAGGGCTCGCTTACCGCGTTGAGAGCACGCCTTTCCGCGATCGCGCAGACCCGCACTTCGCCCACCAGCCGTTCGGCCAGGTGCCGTGGCTGACCGACGGGAGCATCTCCCTGTTCGAGAGCGGCGCCATTCTGCTCCATCTCGGTGATCGCAGCGAAGCCTTGATGCCCCGGGAACCGGCCGCGCGGGCCGAGGCGCTAGAATGGCTGTTCGCGGCGCTCAACTCGGTCGAGATGGCGAGCCTGCCCTGGTCGATCGCGCAGTTTTCCGGCGATACCGGCGACACACCGATATGGAAACGCCTCGACGGGTATCTCAAGGCGCGGCTCCAGCATCTCGAGCCCGTGCTGGCGGAGCGGCAATGGCTCGCCGGCACCTTTTCCGTCGCCGATATCCTGATGGCCGACGTGCTGCGCCTGGTCGATCGGTTCAACGGGCTGACCGCATATCCCGCCTGTCGGGACTATGTCGCGCGTGCCACCGCACGACCCGCTTTCCGTAAAGCTCTCTCCGATCAGATGGCGCACTTCGCGGCGGCGGATTAGCGACGACTAGAAGGTCGCTTTCTCGCCCGCCTGGGCCAGCTTGCAATCGCGAACCGTCCGCCTCATATTCGGGTTCGGCTTCAACAGCATGAAAGGAGGTGGTCAGATGTCTCATTGTCACATGCCGCTCGCGGCGGACCTGGGCTCGACCTGCTCCAGGGAGACCGTCGCCGCCTGAACCCTTCGGCCGGTCGATCGCGCGGGCTCGTCGCAGTGAGCTCGCGATCCTGATCGCGGACGAAGCCGTCGCAGCGGCTGACAATGGAAGGGCCGCTCCCTCGCGGGGGCGGCCCTTTGCTTTTGAGCTTCCAAGTTTCTCGACCGTTCGGGCTGAGCTTGTCGAAGCCCGGTTCTTTCTTCGATTGTCTAGAAGAGCAGCCCTTCGACAAGCTCAGGGCGAGCGGCTGATTGATCTCACCCGTTCCAGCGGACCTTGTCGCCGGCGGCGATATGGAGCTGCGCGGCGCGGCCGCCCGCGAGCTCGAGCACCGACCCGACCGTCTCGCCGGCATCGACGAGATCGAGCGACAGCGGCACCGTGTTCGCCGCGACGCGCGCGATCGTGCCGTCGGTCCGGATGAACACCATGTCGAGCGGCACCAGCGTGTTCTTCATCCAGAAGGTCGCGCGATGCGGCGGATCCATCGGGAAGATCATGCCGCCATCGGGATCGATCCGCCGACGGAACATCAGGCCGAGTTCCTGCTGCGCATCCGTCCGCGCCACCTCGACCTTGAAGCGATGGAGATGGCCGCCGGAAGCGATCGTCAGCGGCACGGTCGACAGGTGCTGCGGCTGGCCGGCATCGGGCGACGGCGTCTGCGCCGGAAGCGGGGCCGCGCCGGAGGCGCCCACCGCGAGGGCGAACGCCATCAGTGCCGCGAACCGCGGCCGCTTCCCGCCACTCGAAACCATGTTACGCCTCCGGCTGCGCGATCATCACCGCGAGCGGACCTTTGCGGCCCGCCGCGATCCGCGCCTGGAGATACTGCTCCGGCACCAGATCGACCAGCCCCGCGCGACGCACCACCTCCATATGCACGAAGATGTCGCCGTCCTCGCGCTCGCGCACCACGAAGCCATAGCCGCGCAGGCGATTGAACCATTTGACGCGCACCGTTTCGAACGCACCGGCATTGTCG
Organism: Sphingomonadaceae bacterium; assembly: GCA_019239915.1. GTDB lineage: Bacteria > Pseudomonadota > Alphaproteobacteria > Sphingomonadales > Sphingomonadaceae > Solisphingomonas. The sequence goes on along the minus strand of JAFAZF010000025.1, from coordinate 84,711 downwards.
ACCAGTGCGTGCGGATCGACATGGCTGGCGGTGCGCCGCGCCTGCTGCTCGAGATCGGGGCCAGTGGCGGTGGCGAGATCGAAGCTCAGGATGCGCCGCGCCTGCAGGCCGCGTTCGCGCTGTACCGCAAAGCAATCGACACGCGTGCCTTCCGGCAGCGTCCGCCGGCCGTGATCGCGCAGCACCGAGAAGTGGATGAGGACGTCCCCCTCGCCGCTGTCTCCGACGAGAAAGCCGAAGCCGCGCGTCGCGTCGAACCATTTGACGACGCCCTGAACGGCGAAGCCCTCGTCCTCCTGCGCGATCGTCACAGTCTCGTCGAGCGCGGACGACATGACGATCTCGCCGTCAAACGCCGAGCCCTCGTCATAGACGCACGCAACGGTCCGGTCGCCCGTCATACGCCAAAACCCCCAGAATCGCGGGTTTGTTCTATCATGTATGAAAGATGAATCGACTCACTTTGTTGGGTGGAACTCAATCGTCCCGTTCCGGCACTTTGCCGGGTCGCGCCGCGGCGATCCGGCGCGCGATTCCGATCGGATGTCCGGCGCGGATCAGCGCGGCCGTGGCGCGCTCGCGGCCGGCGCGATCCGCGGCCTCGGCGGCATAAGGCCCGATGCGGCGGCGGCGCGCGAAGGCCAGCGCATTGTCCCAGCCGCTGTCGATCGCGGCGGCGAGCGCCTGCTCCCCCTCCGCCTCGCCCACGCCCGCGATCTTGAGCGCGACGGCAACGCGGCGGGCGCCGTAGCCGCGCCGCCCGAGCGCCGCGCCGCGCGCATCGGCGAAGGCGCGATCGTCGACGAAGCCGCTCGCCGCGAGCCGCGCCACGATCGCTTCCACCGGCGGCTCCGCTTCGTCCGTCCACCCCCGCTCGGCGAGCTTGCGCCTGAGATACTGCGCGAGCTTCGCCTGCGTCGTCGCGAAGCGCCCGACATAGCCGAGCGCCAGCGCATCGAGCGCGGCAGCATCGAGCGGCGGCCGCGCGCGTCTCACGCGACCGACATGTTCATGAAACGGCTATGACAGATGCGCGACACGTCGCCACGTTTGTGCCACAGTGGGGCCGGAATTTGAACGCTGCCCGGCGGCTAGGATGCATGCTGGACCAAGCACCGTATCGGGGCCGAAGCCCCCCGCGCGGGAAGAATAGGGAGCGAAGGCTTTTGGTCGATCCGAGGAATGGCGGCGCGCGTGCGGGCTCGCAACTTGCCTATACGCCCAGCGACAGCCCCCAGCCCCGCCGCTTCGCCGACTTCGCCACGGTCGGCGAGGCGTTGGATTACGCCGCGCAGGGCGTGTGCGGCCTCAATTTTCACGATCCCCGCGGCGTGCTGGCGCGCGCCTACACCTATGCCGAGCTGCGCCGCGACGCCCAAGACGACGCCTATCGGCTGATCGCGCGCGGCATTGCGCCCGGCGATCGCGTCGCGATCATCGCGGAGACCGGCCCCGAGTTCGCGGCCTTGTTCTTCGGCGCCATCTATGCCGGCGCGTGGCCGGTGCCGCTGCCGCTGCCGACCTCGTTCGGCGGCCGCGATTCCTATATCGACCAGATCCGCGTGCAGCTCGAAAGTGCCGCACCGACGCTGCTGCTCTTCCCGCCGGAGCTTGCGCAAATGGCCGGCAGCGCGGCCGAGACCGCGGGCATCGACGGGTTCGATTGGGACAGCTTCCGCGCCGCCGAGGCACGATCGGTGACGCTTCCCGAGGCCGATCCGCAGGCGATCGCCTATCTCCAATATTCGAGCGGATCGACGCGCTTCCCGCATGGCGTCGCCATCACCCACCATGCCCTCCTCGACAACCTCGCCGCGCATGCGCACGGCATGGAGCTCGTCCCCGGCGATCGCTGCGTCTCCTGGCTGCCCTGGTATCATGACATGGGGTTGGTCGGCTGTCTGCTCTCGCCGGTCGCCAACCAGGTCTCGGCAGATTATCTCAAGACCGAGGATTTCGCGCGGCGCCCGCTGGCGTGGCTCGATCTGATCAGCCGCAATCCCGGCACCACCCTCTCCTATTCGCCGACCTTCGGCTACGACATCTGCGCGCGGCGCATCGGCAGCCAGCAGGACGTTGCCGGCCGCTTCGATCTCGCGCGCTGGCGGGTCGCCGGCAACGGCGCCGACATGATCCGTCCGGACGTCATGCAGAGCTTCGTCGATGCCTTCGCACCGGCCGGCTTCCATGCTTCCGCCTTCCTGCCGAGCTACGGCCTCGCCGAAGCGACGCTTGCCGTATCGATCATGCCGCCGGGTGAGGGCATCGTTATCGAACTCGTTGAAGAGACGCAGCTTTCCGGCGGGGAGGTCCAGCCCGGCCAGCGTCCCCAGCGCTATCGCGCGATCGTCAACTGCGGCACGCCGGTGCGCGGCATGACGGTCGAGATCCGCGACGAGGACGATGCCGTGCTGCCCGATCGCACGATCGGCAAGTTGTGGTGCAGAGGGCCGTCGGTGATGGTCGGCTATTATCGCGACGAGCCCGCCACCGCCGCCTGCATGAAGGATGGCTGGCTCGATACCGGCGACATGGGCTATCTCTCGAACGGCTATGTCTACATCGTCGGTCGGGCGAAGGACATGATCATCATCAACGGCAAGAACCATTGGCCGCAAGATATTGAATGGGCGGTCGAACAGCTGCCCGGCTTCAAGGCCGGCGACATCGCCGCCTTCGCCATCACCACCCCCGGTGGCGAAGAGGCGCCGGCGGTGCTCGTCCAATGCCGTACGTCCGATCCCGACGAGCGCTCCCGGCTCCGCGACGAGATCCGCGAGCGCGTGCGGGCGATCATCGGCGTGAATTGCGTCGTCGAGCTGGTGCCCCCGCGCACGTTGCCGCGCACCAGCTCCGGCAAGCTCAGCCGTGCGAAGGCGCGCAACCTCTACCTCTCCGGCGAGATCCAGCCCTACGATCTGGCGGCGTGAGCGCGCCGGCGCAGCGATGCGGCAATGTCGTTCAGCGGCGGGTCAGGCGCGACCAGGCCATGTCTCGGGCATGATCAGGATCGGCCGTCTAGCCCTGACTGCCTTGCTCGCGCTGAGCGGCGTTCCCGCCGTGGCGCCGGCACAGGCGCCCTCGACCGGTCCCGAGGTCCTGACGCTCTCGGACAGCGAAAAGGCCGCGGTGCTGCGGCAGAAGGCATCGGCGAACGATCCCCTCGCTTCGCTCGACGCATTGGCGCCGCAGCCGACACGGCAGCTCCATGGCGAGGTCGGCGCGTTCATCGGAACGCACGGTGCCCGGGGCGCCTATGGCACGGCCGCCTTCCCGCTCGGCCAAAATGGCGATGCGGCGGTCTCGTTCGAGACCGAGCGCTACGGCGCGCGCCGCTGAGCGGCGTTCGCGGTCGCAGGCGGTAACTGCGGCGGTGGCAACCTTCCCGCTGTCATCGGGATCGAGCTTTGTCGCCGGCTCCGACTATGCCATCGGTGACGGCGAAGCGCAGCTCTGACGCCTCTATCGCCGTATCGCATCGCTCAGGAGGGTTCCCTTGCACTACACCCATCTCGGCCGCACGGGCCTGCGCGTATCGCGCATCTGCCTCGGCTGCATGAGCTTCGGCAGCGCCAGCCGCGGTCCGCACGAATGGACGCTGGACGAGGAGACGAGCCGCCCCTTCTTCCGCCAGGCGCTCGAGGCGGGGATCAACTTCTTCGATACCGCCAATGCCTATTCGGAAGGCACCTCGGAAGAGATCACCGGGCGCGCGTTGCGCGACTTCGCCAGGCGCGACGAGATCGTCCTCGCCACCAAAGTCTACGGCCCGTGGCGCAACGCCCCCAACACCGGCGGCCTGTCGCGCAAGGCGCTGTTCGAGGGCGTCGACCAAAGCCTGCGCCGGCTCGGAATGGACTACATCGACCTTTACCAGATCCACCGTTTCGACCACGAGACCCCGGTCGAGGAGACGATGGAGGCGCTCCACGATATCGTGAAATCCGGGAAGGTGCGTTACATCGGCGCCTCCTCGATGGAGGCGTGGCGGTTCGCCAAGATGCAGCAGGCGGCGAAGGAGAATGGCTGGACGCGCTTCATTTCGATGCAACCGCAGGTGAACCTCGTCTATCGCGAGGAGGAGCGGGAGATGATCCCGCTCTGCATCGATCAGGGCGTGGGCGTGATCCCGTGGTCGCCGCTCGCGCGCGGCATGCTGACGCGCGATCTCGACGAGAAGACTGCGCGTTCCGAGACCGACCAGTTCAGCAAGGTGATCTACACCAAGACTGCCGAGCAGGACCGGAAGGTCGTGGAGGCCGTGGCGGCGATCGCTGAGGAACGCGGCCTGCCGCGCGCGCAGATCGCGCTCGCCTGGCTGCTCGGCAAGTCCGGGATCACCGCGCCGATTGTCGGCGCGACCAAGACCGGCCACATCGAGGACGCCGTCGCTTCGCTCGACGTGACCTTGTCTGAGCAGGAGATCGAGCGGCTCGAGGCACCCTATGTGCCGCACGAAGTCGTCGGGCTCGCGATGATGCCGCGTTTCAAGGGCAAGGTCTCCGTCGTAGCGAAGGAGGGCTGAGCATGCTGGTCGCGGTGACGGGAAGCTCCGGCAAGATCGGTCGCGAGGCGGTCGCGTCGCTGATCGCGGCGGGACACAAGGTGATCGGGCTCGATCTCAAGCCCGCCTTGACGGCAGGCGTTCGGACGGTTGGCTGCGACTGCACGGATTTCGGACAGGTGATGGGCGCCCTGAGCGGCGTCGATCCGATGCCCGGCCGGCCGGACGCGATCGTGCATCTTGCCGGCATTCCGATGCCGGGATTGACGACCGATCAGACGGTGTTCGCCGCGAACACCGTCTCGACTTACAATATCTTCTCGGCTGCCGCACGTCTCGGCATCTGGCGGATCGCCTGGGGATCGAGCGAGACCATCCTCGGCCTCCCCTTCACGACACCGCCGGCCTTCGCGCCGCTTGACGAGACGCATCCCGATCGGCCGGAATGGTCGTACTCGCTCAGCAAGAAGGTCGGCGAAACCATGGCCGATGAATTCTGCCGCTGGCACAGGGAGTTGACGATCGTCTCGCTGCGCTTCTCCAATGTCTATGCGGAAGCGGACTATGCCGCGCGCGCGGCGATCGAGGCGAACCCTAAGCTACGGCGCGGCAATGTCTGGGGCTATGTCGACGCGCGCGATGCCGGCGAGGCGTGCCGTCTGGCGATCGAAGCGGACTTGAGCGGGCACGAGCGCATGATCATCGCCGCGGCCGATACCGTGGTCGGAACGCCGACCGCGGAGCTGCTCGCTAGCCACTTTCCCGATGTGCCGATGCGCGGCCCCGCCGACGGCAATGTCTCGCTGCTTTCGTCGGCTCGGGCCAGAGAGAAGATCGGCTACGTCCCCCGCCACAGCTGGCGCGATCGATGAGCACCGCGCTTCTCACCGCCTTCACCTGCGGGTGGATGACCTTGCCGATGAGCTTCTTCCTCGATGGCGAGGACGGCAAGATCCGCTGTCCCGCCACTGCCTATCTGATCGACCACCCCAAGGGACTGGCGATATTCGATACCGGGCTCGGCACCCGCTTCGAGCGTCCCGTCGGCACCCCTTATCAGAGCGGTGCCGACCTCGAATCCGATGCGCTGATCGGTTCCCGGCTCACCGCGATCGGGGTCGATCCCAGCGCGGTGAAGTGGATCATCAACTCGCACCTCCACACCGATCACGCCGGCGGCAACCGCGATCTGCCGAACGCCACCGTCGTCGTGCAGGCGCGCGAGTGGGAGTACGCCTTCGCCGGCGAGGACAAGGCCTACCATCTGCCCGAGTACGACACCGGGCAGCCGGTGCTCAAGGTTCACGGGGAGCATGATCTGTTCGGCGATGGCGCGGTCATGGTTTTTCCGTCACCCGGCCATACCCCCGGTCATCAATGCGCACGCGTGATGACGCCGACGGGCGTGGCGGTGCTCGCCGCCGACTGCTGCAATCTGCGCCGCTCGCTCGACGAGCTCAAGCTGCCGGATCATTGCTTCGACACCGATCAGTATCTCGCGACGCTCAAGATGCTGCGCGCGCGAGAGCGCAAGGGCGAGCGCATCTTCTTCGGCCACGATCCCGACTTCTGGGCACAGGTGCCGCAGAACAAGCCGCTGGATCTCGCTGCACGCACTTGAGGCGTGGAGCGGCGGGTTCGCCGCGCGTCACCTAAGCGGGCGCCGAACGCAAGCGCGAACGACGACGCGCCGATCGCGCTGGCGGCCTCGCCAGATCACGGAACGTCGATCGATGCGCTGGTCGCGCGCACGACGAGGATACGGCTGGTCGGACCGGGATCTGAACCGCCGAACTCCCGATTGTAAGCCGAGACCGACTATGATCCAGGGTATCATGTAACCGGGGCGCGGGCAGCGATGCGGCCGATGGTAAAAGGCGATCATCGTCATGCCACACGCGGAAGAGCGCGGTGTCCACCTCGAGGTCCGCGGCTACCTCGCCGTCATGCTCCACGTAGCAAAAAACCGCCCCTCGAAGGGGGCGGCTCTTGCGATGGCCTGGGCCAACACTCTGTTAAGCTGGTCGCGGGGACAGGATTTGACCGCGGTCGAGCGCGGGTAGCGTTGCCGCCTCCCTCACGATGCCGCAGCGGGGAAGGCCCCACATATGCTATCGTTGGACTTCACGGCGCCGCGCGCGAGCGGCTCAACCGCGCTGCGCTCTGACCAACTCACTTCTCGAGCCACCCTGTTACCACGGCTTGGGCAGTTCGCTTTTCAGCATCTTGTTCGTTCTCAAGTAGGAAATGGCTCAAGATCGCCTCGCCAGTCGATCGTCTCTCAATGCCGGGATGCTGGGGACACCGATCCCAGCTCCAAAACCCGCTCACGGAAGATGGATCGTCAGGGTCGCATGGTGAAAGCTGTTCGCCCTACTTGGCGAAGCGGCTCTGCAAGTTCGGCGAAGCGGCACAACAGGCGTCGTGTGTCGCGTGGGTCTACTATCTCTTCGACACCAAACGCCGCAGCGGTGTGGATCGGCGACTGCAGCATGGCCAGTCGCGCTTCGATAGCCGCTAACGCGGCGTCGCGATCATCACTCTGATCAAGTTCAGCGCGATAGGCGGCCTCGACACCGCCGGCGAGAGGTAGCGAACCCCAGCGTGCCGATGGCCAAGCATAGCGTAGCGCGGTGCGGCTTTGTGGCTGATGTGTGCCACCGCCGACGCCGAAGACGTTTCGGATGATGATGGAGCACCAGGGCACGGTCGACTGGGTGATCGCGCTGATCGCGCGGCAGCCGTGCCGCAGCATCCCGCTATCCTCCGCCTCCGGCCCAACGCGAAAACCGGGGCAATCAATCAAGTGCACGATCGGCAGATGGAAGGTTTCGGCAAAGTCGACGAACCGCGTGACTTTCTGTGCGGTGTCGGCATCCCATGCCGCCCCGAAGTGGAGCGGGTTGCCGGCCATCAACGCGACCGACAATCCGTTGAGGCGAACCAGCGCGGTTATCATTGCCTTGCCATATAACGCGCCCATTTCGAATAGGCTGTCGCGATCGACAACGGCCTCGATGATCCTGCGCATCATGTAGGCCTGACCCGGATCGCGCGGAACGAGCGAGAGCAACGCCTGCTCCTTGCGGTCGATCGGGTCGGTGCAGGGCTGCCGGGCGGAAAGCTGATGCACCGACGACGGTAGATAAGAGAGGAAGCGGCGCGCCCGCTCGAACGCCTGATCCTCGCTGTCGACGACGTCGTCCACCGTTCCGGCCGCAGTCTGCCGCTGGTATCCCCCGAGTTCCTCCTTCGTGATGGCCGAGCCGAGGCGTTCCACCACCGGAGGACCGGCAACGAACACCGCCGCCGTATCGCGCACCATCAGCGAATAATGGCTGGTGCACAACCGCGCCGCACCAAGCCCCGCGACCGAGCCGAGCGCGATCGCGACGACCGGCACCTCGCCCAGATTTTGTGCGCATAAGAACAGGCCGCCCGATTGACCGCCAAGTCCGCCGGGAAGGTTGGCGTAGCCGCGTTCCTCGATCGTCTTCACCGAGCCGCCGCCGCCTGAGCCTTCGATGAGGCGAACGAGCGGCAGGCGGAAATCAAAGGCGGTCCGCTCCGCCAGCTTGAACTTCTCCCATATCGAGGCATCGGCGGAACCGCCCCGGATCGTGAAATCATCGCCGCACACGATCACAGGACGCGCGTCGATCGCGCCGCGACCGGTGACGCAATTTGCCGGTGTGAATTCAGCCAGGGCGCCGCTAGCATCGTAGCCCGCACGACCGGAGATGCTGCCGACTTCCTCGAAGCTGTCGCGATCGAGTAGGCGATCGATCCGTTCGCGGACTGTCAGCCGGCCGGCCGAGTGCTGCCGCGCGACCCGCTCCGCGCCGCCCATGGCCTTTGCCAGCGCGCTTCGGGCGGCGATCTCGTCGAGCTCCGGCTGCCAACTCATGGAAAGCGGATCATCACCGTTGCGAACCGCGGCACGGCGCGTTGAATGGGCAAAGTCCGGGTCTTGAGATTGTGCTGCTCGACCTCACCCCTTGAAGTCGATCGCGTAGCGATAGCGCTCGGGATGATAGCTGACATAGGCGACCTCGATCGGCGTGTCCGGATGCGCGTAGTAGACGCGCTTGCCGCGCAGGATCGGCGTATCCGGATCGATCCCTAGGTATCGCGCGGCCTCCTCGCCAGCGCGATCTGCCTCGATCAATTGCTCCGCGCGCGTGAGCCGGGCGTGCAGCGCCCGCTCGACTTGCCGGATCACCGGTATCCCCGGCTCGGCCGGATAGGTGAGCGATTTGCCGACTTCGAGCGGAACCCAGATATTGATGAAAGTCACCGGTCCCTGGCCTTCGAGGCTACCGACCGTCTTCAGAAGAAGCGCATTGCGGCCGGTGGCGAGCCGGAGACTCTTCACGACATCCGGCGGAGGAACCTCCTCCGAGACGACGATAATCTCGGTCGTCAGCGCGGTCGCCGCGGTCAGGAATTCGGCGAGCGACCCCGTCAGATGGCTGTTCATGCCGCCCTGGCGCTCGCTGACGAACGAACCGACGCCCCGGCGTCGTTCGATCAATCCCTCTTGCTGGAGAGCACCGAGAGCGCGCCGAACGGTAATACGGCTCACGCCATACTGCGTGCCGATCATATCCTCACTGGGGAGAAAGGCGCCCGGCCCGAACTCGCGCTTTGCGATCCGCTCCCGCAGTCTATTCTCCAGCTGGTAATAAAGCGGGAGCGGCCCTTCCTCCAGCATATCGCTCAATGCGGTCGCGGTCATATCCGTGTGTTGTCCGCCTCTAAGCACCGAACCAATGACTTTGCCTGTGCTCAAACTGCATCAGGGGCATCTGCCGTGCAAGCGTGTTAGATCAGCGACGCGATATGTGGTCTCGCGCAGGCGCAATCCACATGTGCGAATACGGATCAGATCAACTTCGGTGTGCCGCTGATGTTCCGGACTGCGCGCGTGGCAAGCCATGTTCGAAGCGCCATCGTCGCGGCGTCATCCCCGCTTCGCGCCGGAAGGCTTCACGGAAGAACGCGGTATCGCCATAACCAACGAGGGCCGCAATACGCTCCACGCTGAATCCGGTCCGCTCCAGCATCCGCTTCGCCGCGCCGATGCGCAATGCCTGGAGATAGCCGATCGGCGTCATTCCCGTTCCCGCGAGAAAGTGCCGGTGTAGCGTCCGACGACTCACCTGCATCGCCTGCGCGAGATCATCGATCCTGATCGGGCGCGAGAACCGATCCGCAAGCCAATGCTGCGCCCGAAGCAGCAGGGGGTCGGCGTCCGCGCTTTCCGTTCGCGCGTCGGTCAGGCGCAGCACGCGCCGCAGCCAGAACGCGACGTTCGCCGACGTCACCGCCTCCACCAGACGCACGGCGAGATCGAAGTCCGCCGCCGCACCCGCCGATGTGAGCACGCCGCCATCCTCGACCACCGCCGTATCGAAGTCGAAGTCTACCGCGGGATGTCGTTCGCGCAGACGCTCGGCGAGCGGCCAAGGTCCGGTCGCACGGTGACCATCCAGCAGGCCCGCCGCCGCCGCCAGCGTGACGCTCGAGCCGCTTGCGGCAATCGTTGCGCCGCCCGCCGCCTGCTCTGCCAGCCAGTTCGAGAGCCGTGCATGCTCGTCGGCGCTCACGGCCTCGGGCGCGTGGTCGGCGACGGCGGCGATGTCATATTCGCTGCTGTCCAACGGCTGCGACGCGAGCAGCCGGGCGCCGCCTTCGGTCATGACGCCTTGCCTCGCCGCCGTCAGCAATTGCAGTTCGACGACGTCGAAGTGATCGGCGGTCGGCAGGATATCGATTGCGCCATATTGCTCGCGAACCCAGTTCCTCGCCCGCTCGAAACAGTCGATCAGAACGCCGGCGCTCGCGAGGCGCACGCCACTCGGCAAGACGATCGCGACGCGGGCGACCTGCTGCAGATGGTCGAGTCTCATCCCGCTCTGTTTGTGTCTCATGCACCCGTTGTCGGCAATGAGCGGGGCACGATAGATTCGATTCATCGGCGACAGAACAGAAGCGCCGAGGACCTGGAGAGAGCCATGAGCGACGAGCGCACCGAGCTGCTCGATATGATCGTGACCGATCATGCATTCGAACATCCCCGCAGCGAAATCGAGCCGAAGCAATTGGCTGCCGCCGATGCGCTGTTCCAGGAGCTTCGCGGCAAGATCCCAGTGCTTGAGCGGCGCGCGCGAGACACCGGCGTCGATCGGATCGAGCGCTTCGAGGACATCGTGCCGCTGCTGTTCGCGCACACCGTCTACAAATCCTATCCCGAGAGCTTCGTCGAGAACGGCCGCTGGGATCGCATGTTGACCTGGCTGTCGACGCTCTCCTCCGACGATCTGACCGATATCGACGTTGCCGGGATTAAGGATGCCGACGACTGGCTGGACCGGCTGAAGGCGAACGGCTGCACCGTGCTCGCGACCAGTGGATCGAGCGGCAAATGCTCCTTCCTGCCGGCTTCGAGCGAGGACAAGCGGCTGAAGCTGCGCCATTTCAAGCACGCCACCGGCTGGCCGGAAGCGGTCGGCGAAAACCAATATGTCTCCTTCTGGACCGGGCCGATCGAAGGTCCGAACAGCGCGATCGAGGCCGGTCAGTTTCAGCGCGATCTCTGGGCCAAGCCCGGCGCCTTCTACAACCTCATCAAGGAGCCGCTGCGGATCACCGACGTCAGCGCTGGCGCCGCCTTCGCGAAGAAGATGCGCGAGGGCAAGGCGACTCCATCCGAGATGGCTGCCGCCGAGGCGCGCTCGAAGGAGATGGGGCAGCGCGTGGCGGCCGGGATGGGCGAATTCGTCGACACGCTGATCGCGCATCGTCACGAGCCGATCCAGCTGGGGGGGCTGTGGGCGCAGCACCTCCAGATCATCGAGATGGCCTATGCCCGCGGTGTCAAGGATGGTGAATTCCATCCCGCAAGCCGCATCAACGCGGGCGGGGGCGTCAAAGGCGTGGTGCTGCCGGACGACTATAAAGAGCGCGTCCGCAAGTTCTACGGTGACGTCCGATATCCCGGCGCTTACGGCATGACCGAGATGGCGCAGGTGATGCCGCGCTGCGAAGCGAGGCGCTACCACCGACCGCCAGGGCTGATCTGGCTCCAGCTCGACAAGCCCGGCGAAAAGCTCGTGAGCGCCGAGAGCGGCATCGTGGAGGGCCGTTTCGCCTTCCTCGACCTGCTCTACACCGGACGCTGGGGCGGCTGCATCACTGGCGACAAGGTCGAGATTGACTGGAGCGAGAGCTGCCCCTGCGGTCGCCCTGGGCCGACAATTCTCGACACCATCAGCCGCTATGCGCAGACCGGCGAGGAGGACCATATCGGCTGCGCCGGCACGATCGACAGCTATGTGCGGGGAGCAATGGCGGCATGAACGCGATTCTCACCCATCCGGCCGCGACGGTACCGCACGTCATCAAAGGCGAGATCATCGAGGGCAGCGCGCAGGATTATGGCCGCTTCGCCACGCCGGCTCTCGATCTCGACGCGTTGGTCTGGCCACGCGATCTGCCGCCGCCCGCCGCCGACGTGCCGGTGGCCGAAATCCTTGACATCCTGGAAGCGCTGGGCGGCTGGCTCGATCGTGATCCCGAAGGCGCGGTCGAACGCGCCATGATCGCGAGCGCGGGCACGAACCCGCTCGAGCGCGGCGTGCTCGAGCGATCATATCGCACGCTCTCCCGCGTGTTCGATCGCCAGTCCCTGCTCTTCCAAGTCGAGCAGGAGCTCGGCGGGATCGACGTACTCGACGGCTGGCGCGAGGTCGAAACGCCTTCGGGCCGCAGGGCGCGGATCCGCGCCTTTCCGCCGCGGCTGGTCCATATCGTGGCGGGCAACGCGCCAGGCGTGACGGCGATGACGGTCACCCGCGGCGCGCTGACCAAGGGCGTGCATCTGCTCAAGCTGCCGTCCAACGACCTTTATACCGCAAGCGCAGTGCTGCGCGGCCTGTCCGCGGTGGCGCCGGGCCATCCGGTCGCCCGCTCCTTCTCGGCGGCCTATTGGCGCGGCGGCGATCGGACGGTCGAGTCGATGCTGTTCCGCCCGCAATTCTTCGACAAGCTCGTCGCGTGGGGCGGCGAATCCACGATAAGATCGGCCAAGGACTATATCGGCCCCGGTTTCGAGCTCGTGGCGTTCGATCCCAAGACCTCGATCTCGATGATCGGGCGCGAGGTGCATGTCGACGGCACCGCCCGCAGCGAGGTCGCCGATGCCGCCGCGGCGGACGCGACGGTGATGGACCAGCAGGCTTGCGTTTCAAGCCGCTTCCAGTTCGTCGAAGGCACGGTCGAGCAAGTCGATGCATATTGCGAGGCGCTGCTGGCGCGGATGGGCATCGAGCGACCGGTCACTTCCGCCTGCTCGACGCCGCCCGCCGGCGCGATCCGCGACGAGATCGAAGCGCTCGGCATGCTGGAGCCGGATTATCGCGTGTTCGGCGGGTTCGACGGGCGCGGCATCGTCATCCGATCGGACGAGCCGGTCGACTTTCATCCGGACGGCAGGGTGGTGAACGTCGTGCGCGTCGAGGTGCTCGACGATGCGATCCGTCACGCCAACGTCGCCACCCAGACCGTCGGCATCTATCCCGATGCGCGGCGCGTGGCGTTGCGCGACCGGCTTGCCGCGCAGGGCGTGCAGCGGATCACGCGGATCGGCAGCGCCGGCATGGTCGAGGCCGGGTTGCCGCATGATGGCTTCCTCCCTCTCCAGCGCTTCGTGCGCTGGGTCAACGACGAGGATTGAGCGATGTCGACGACACAGATGGATCGCATCGAAGTGCGGCCGTTCGGTCCCTTTGGCGCGGAGATCGCCGGGGCCGATCTCTCCCGGCCGCTCTCCAGCGAGGCCGAGCAGACGATCCGCGCGGCGTGGGTCGAGCACGGTATCCTGCTCTTCCGCGGCGGCGACAATGACGACGATGCGCAGATGCGCCTCAGTCGCGTGTTCGGCGAAATGGAGGCCTCGGCGACCGCCGACATGAACGATCCCACCAATCGCTTCATGATGACGCTCGCCTACGATCCCGACGATACGGCGCCCAAGTTCGCGCAGCACTACAACGTCGACGGCACCGATCGCGCGGGGTGGCTCGGCTGGCATTGGGACCAGGCGTTCATGCCGACGATCGTGCGCGGCGCGGTGCTGCGGATGACGCATCCGGCGCGCACGATGGGCCGCACCGGCTTTGCCGACGCAATATCGGCATGGCAGCGCCTGTCACCGGCGATGCAGGCGCGCATCGCCAATCTCGAGGTCGTCTACCTGTTCAATCCAGATTTCGCTTCCGGTCAGTTCGGCTTCCCGAGCGATATCCGTCCGCTGCCGCGCGTTCACCAGGGCGGGGGCGGCAGCGGCTTCGATTTTCCGCCGGTGGTCCACCCACTCGTGATCGAGCAGGTAGAGACGGGCCGAAAGGTGCTCAAGCTCTCACCGATGCATGCGCGTTACATCCTCGGCATGGATCGCGCCGAAAGCGACGCGCTGCTCGCGGAGCTGGCCGGGATGCTCTGCGATCCTGAACATGCCCACTTCCACGAGTGGCAGCCCAACGACATGATGGTCTGGGACAATTGGCGAATGGTCCATATGGCCGAGGGGGTGCCGCTCGATTGCCGGCGCTCGGCCCGGCGAACGACCATCGCCGGCGATTATGAGGTGGGCCGCTATCTCGATCCCGCGCTCGATCGCGACCGCCAAGTAAAGCGTCTCGTCGATTGAGCGGCTGCCGGAGCCGGCTGCGGCGCGCAGCCGGTATATCGCCTCCGCGATAAAGGGGCGTCATCATTGGCCCTCCCCCCTCAACTGGAGCAGAGACTGCCGCGATCCGGCATCTAAGGGGGACGCCCTGCAAACCTTCGTCACCGAGCCGCTGCATTGGCCGGAGACCGCGCCTGAGCTCCGGGAGAAGGTGCGTTCGCTGGTCGCGCCCCATGTGGATATCGGCAGCGATCCGCGCCGTCGCGCCAATAGCTGGGCGGTGCCGGATCCGGCGTTCAGCCGCGCCCTCGGCGCGGCCGGATTAATCGGAATGACCTGGCCGAAGGCGTTCGGCGGCCATGAACGTTCGCCGCTCGAACGCTACGTCGTGCTCGAAGAGCTGCTGGCCGCGGGCGCGCCGGTCGGTGCCCACTGGATCGCGGATCGCCAGACCGGTTCGCTGTTGCTGCGCTATGGGCAGGAGGAGGAAAAGCGCCGCTGGGTCCCGGGCATGGCGGCCGGCGAGATCTACTCCTGCATCGGTCTGTCTGAGCCCAACGCTGGCTCCGACCTCGCGTCGGTTCGATCGACCGCGCGGCGTGACGGCGATGGCTGGGTGATCGAGGGGCAGAAGCTCTGGACCACCAATGCCCATCACGCCCATGTGATAATAGCGCTCGTTCGCTCCGAGCCCGGCTCCGAGCGGAATGCTGGTTTGAGCCAGTTCGTAATCCCGATGGACGCACCGGGCGTCACCGTGCGGCCGATCATCGACCTCACCGGCGGTCACGATTTCAATGAGGTGTTCTTCGAGTCCGTAAAGCTGCCGGCGAGCGCGCTGGTCGGCGTCGAAGGGGACGGCTGGCGGCAGGTGACCGCCGAGCTCTCGCTCGAGCGTTCCGGCCCCGAGCGCTATCTTTCCTCGACGGCGCTGCTGCTTCAGCTGATCGACCACGCCCGGATGCATCCCTCGGAGACGCTGACGGCGCTCGTCGGCCGCCTTGCCGCGGAAACCTGGACGTTGCGGCTGATGTCGGCGTCGGTGGCGAGCAAGATCGCGCGCGGCGAGGATCCGGCGCTCGAAGCGACGATGGTCAAGGATCTCGGCAACAGTTTCGAGCAGGCGATGCCCGAACTGATCCAGGCGGCGGTGGAGATCGATCCTGCCGGGCCGGAGCCGCTCGGGCTGGTGCTGGGCCACCTGCTCCAGCTGTCGCCGTCCTTCTCGCTGCGCGGCGGCACGCGAGAAATCCTGAAAGGCATCATCGCACGGGGGCTGGGCCTGAGATGAGCGACCAGCAACGAATGTTGGAGGAGATGGCGGGCGGACTGTTCGCCGATCTGGGCGCAGCCGCAACGCTCGACAGCGATTGGGGTACGATCAAGGAGGTGGCGCTCGACGGTCTTCTGCTCGGCGAAGCACAGGGCGGCTTCGGCGGCAGCTGGGAAGATGCGCTGATCGTCTTCCGGCTCGCCGGCTATCATGCGCTGGCACTCCCCGTCGCCGAGGCGGCGATCGCAGCCGCGCTGGCTGGGCGAGCGGCGGGACGCGGTACGGTCGCCGCCGTCGCAGAAGGATCACTCGATCAGAGTCGGTTCGATGGCGTGCTGGCCGGGGTGCCGTGGGGCCGCGGCGCAGATTTCGTGGTAGCGCCCTGCTCGAAAGGTGGCGCAATCGTGTTGGAGACCGCTGAGGCGACGGTCGTGGAGGGCGCCAACATCGCCGGCGAGCCGCGCGATCGCCTCATCGTCACAGACGCTTCGATGAGCCGGATCGATGGCGATCCGTTCGCGCTGATGGCGCTCGCACGCGTCGCGCAGATGGCGGGCGCGCTCGACGCTGCGCTCGCGCTGGCGGTCGGCTACGTCAACGAGCGTCAACAATTCGGTCGGTCGCTGGCCAAGTTCCAAGCGGTGCAGCAAGCCCTCGCCAGCTTCGCCTGCGAGGCAGCCGCGACGAATTGCGCCGCGATGGGTGCGGCGCAGGCGATGGCGCGAGGTTCGGCGCCGTTCGAGATCGCCGCCGCCAAGCTGCGCGCCAATCGCGCGACCGGCATCGGCACCGCCATCGCCCATCAAGTCCACGGCGCGATCGGCTTCACCGAGGACTATACGCTTCATCCCCTTACCCGCCGGCTCTGGGGATGGCGTTCAGAATTCGGCGGCGATCGCTACTGGTCGACCGTGCTCGGCGGCCCAATTGTCGCGGCGGGATCGGCCCGTTTTTGGCCCGACCTCACCGCGCTCACCCGCTAACTTCTTCAGCAAAGGCTTTCCCGCAATGCCCGACGCCGTCATCGTTGCCACCGCCCGCACCGCCATCGGCAAGGCAGGTCGCGGCGCGCTCAACAATCTTGACGGTGCCGAACTCGGCGCGCTCGTCATCCGTGAGGCGGTGAAGCGTGCCGGCCTCGATGGGCCTGAGGTCGAGGACGTGCTGCTCGGCGCGGCGCGGCTCGAGGGCCCGCAGGGCAGCAACATCGGCCGGATGGCCGCGTTGCGCGCAGGGCTGCCGGTGGAGGTGGCCGGCGTCTCGCTCGATCGCAAATGCGCCTCCGGTCTCAATACCATCGCGATCGCCGCACAGAACGTCCGCCTCGGCGAGGGCGACATCTACATCGCCGGCGGGCTCGACAGCTGTTCATTGGCGCTGCCCGGCACGCGCCGGGATCGCCTCGAGAATCCATGGCTCGCGAGCCATGTCGCCGGCGCTTACGATTCGATGATCCAGACCGCGGAAACGGTGGCGAAGCGTTACGGCATCGGCCGCGACGCGCAGGACGAATATTCGCTGATCAGCCAGCAGCGGACTGCCGCGGCTCAAGACACGGGTCGGCTCGATGCGGAAATCGCGTCCTTCACCGTCACCAAGCTCATCAAGGACAAGGCTGGCGCGGTTACCGGCGAAGAAAAGGTGACGCTGTCGCGGGATGAGGGCAATCGCCCCTCGACCACGCTGGAAGGTCTCTCCGGTCTGAAACCGGTGACGGAGGGCGGCACGATCACCGCCGGCAACGCCAGTCAGCTCTCGGACGGCGCGAGCGTCTGCGTGGTGATGAGCGACTCCGAAGCGGCGCGACGCGGGCTCGCGCCCATGGGTATCTTCCGCGGCTTCGCGGTCGCTGGCTGCGGGCCCGACGAGATGGGCATCGGACCTGTACTCGCCGTTCCGAAGCTGCTCGATCGCGCAGGGCTCACCGTCGGCGACGTCGGGCTATGGGAGCTGAACGAGGCGTTTGCGGTGCAGGTGATCTACTGCCGCGACAGGCTCGGCATCGATCCCGACAAGCTCAACGTCGACGGCGGCGCCATCGCGATCGGCCATCCGTTCGGCATGTCGGGTTCGCGCATGGTCGGTCACGCGCTGATCGAGGGCAAGCGACGCGGCGAGAAATATGCCGTGGTCACGATGTGCGCGGCAGGCGGCATGGGCGCCGCGGGGTTGTTCGAGATCGTCTGATCGCGGTGGCGATGGCGGAGCGGCTAGGATTGCCGGTTCCACCTGCCAACGCCAGAGTATGCCTGCGAGGCGTCATGCGAAGCTATCATTTGGCCGTGGAGGTAGGTGAAGTCGGCGGACTCGCGCTCGGCCAGATGGTGGCCACGGTCTTCGCCCCCGATGCCGATGCCCTGCCGACACGCCCAGTTTTGATCTTCGCCGTGCCCGGCGGCGGCTACTCGCGCGGCTATTTCGACATGCGTTTTGCCGGCCACGAGGGTTACAGCCAGGCCGAGCATCATTGCGGGCGGGGCTTCGTGCTCGTTGCCGTCGATCATGTAGGGGTCGGAGAAAGCAGTACCGAGCGGAACGCGGATATCCAGTTCGAGCATATCGCCGCCGGCTATGATCGCTGTTGCCGCGCGGTCCTCGCCCGGTTTCGCGAAGGGGAGCTCGATTCCGCGATCGCTTTCGAACCGGCAGCCGTGATCGGCATCGGCCAATCGATGGGCGGCTGCGTCTCGATCCTGACACAGGCGGCGCATCGCACTTTCGACGCGATCGCGGTGCTAGGCTACAGCGCGATCCACACTCGGCTGCCCCAGCGGCAGGCGGCGCAGGAGCAGGCGAACCTGGCCGTTGTGGATGCGCTGTCACGCGGCGGCACGGGGCACTCGCCGCACAACGTCCGTATGCAGGATTATGTCTACCCCTTTCACTGGGAGGACGTGCCCGCCGAGATCCGCGATGCCGACATGGCGGGTGGCTACCCCCAGCGGCGCAGCTGCCCTCCCTTCGGCAGCGCGACGATGCCCGACTGCACCGTGCAGATGATGATTCCCGGCGTCGTCGCGGCCGAAGCCGCGGCGGTGACGGTGCCGGTCTTCGTCGGCAACGGTGAACGTGACGTCTGCCCCGATCCGCACGCGGAACCAGGCGCCTATCAGGCTAGCCTCGACGTCACCATAACGATCGTCCCGTGTATGGCGCACATGCACAATTTCGCCTCGACGCGCGCACTGCTGTGGGACCGGCTGACCGCCTGGTACGGCACCGTCGCGGCTTCGCTCTGCTGAGGGAAACAGATGACCGACCACCCGATCCGCAGCGAGTACCGCTGGCAGCTCGACATCCCGGTGCGCTGGATGGATTGCGACGCCTACGGACACGTCAACAACGCCATCTACTATGCGATGATGGATCAGGTGGTGACGGTGTATATCGTCGAGAGGGACGTGATCGCCATGGGTACCTCGCCTTCGATAGGGCTCTGCGTGTCGAGCGCTTGCGAATTCCACCAGAGCCTCGAGTTTCCGGAGATCGTCGATGCTCGGCTCCGCGTCGGTCGCCTTGGCGGGAAGAGCGTTCGCTACGAGATCGGCCTGTTCAAGGAGGGGATCGACGCACCCGCAGCGACCGGCCATTTCGTTCACGTCTATGTCGATCGTCATACGCGCCGCCCGGTTGAGCTGACCACCGAGCAGCGTGCCGCGCTCGAACCCCTCGTCGTCACCGGACCGAATAGAGGAGATTGAGGATGCGCATGACGCCGCTGCCGGGACCGTTCGGGATCGCGGTCGACGGTATCGATCTGGAACGCGACCAGAGCGAAACCACGATCCGCGCGCTGATCGAGGCGCTGCACGAACATCAGATCCTGGTGGTACGCGGCCAAAGCTTGTCGAACGAACGCTATGTCGCCTTCGGGCGCAATTTCGGTCGCCCGCTCAGCTTCTTCATCCAAAGCCATGTCCGCAACGATCATCCCGAGATGATCCGGATCGGCAACGCCGCCGCCACCCCGGCGCGCTACCGTGACGGCGCAATGCATTGGCATTCCGACAGCAGCTATGAAGACGAACCGGCCAGCGTCACCATGTTCTACGGGATCGAGGCACCGGCAGTCGGCGGCGAGACGCTGATCGCGAGCACCGTTCTCGCCTACGACGCGCTCGACGACGCGACCAAGGCACGGATCGATAGCCTGGCGGCCCTGCACTGTCTCGGCGGCTCACCCGAACTCCCCGGCGAGAAGATCCCGGCCATGGCCGAGGAGATCGCGCGCAACGGCATCAAGCGCCACCCGCTGGTGATGCGGCATCCCGTCACCGGCCGCAAAGCGATCTTCACCTCCGGTACCGCCTTTGGCGCGGAGGGGCTGGAGAAGGAGGAGGGACGCGCGCTGATCGACGAGCTGCGACGCCACATCACCAGCCCCCGCTTCGTCACGCGCTACAAGATCGGCGTGGGCGACCTCTTTCTATGGGATAATTTTCAGACGTTACACAGCGCAACGCCGATCGAATATTCGGACGAGCCCGGCAAGCGGCGCCTCCTCTATCGCATCAGCACCAAGGGCTTGCCGCCGCTTTGTGCAGCCCCGTCTTGAGCAACGGCACCGATGATCAATCCGCTTGCCAATCGTGCGCAGTTCGATGCCGAGGCAGATGTCCGCGCGATGTGGGAAATGCCTAGCATCCAGGCAGCGCGAGCGACGGCAGCGGAGCTCTTCCGCCTCGCCTACGGCACCGACAGCCCGCCGGAGGCGCTGCCGGAGTTCGACGACGCGATCGACGAGTATGTCACCAATTATCTATTCAAGGCGGCTGCGAGCGACGCCGCCCACCCTCGCTTCGTGCGCGATTTCATGCCGTCCTATGACTGGAACGGTGCGGCAGTGCCGGCCGCGCGAATGGGCGGCGACAATCCCGACAATTGCTATCGTCTCGCGGGCATCGTGCATGGCGGTCGCTATCGCGTCATCGCGCGCCCGAGCGGCACCGAGCCAGCCAACACCAGCTTCACGTTGACCGGCAATTACGGCACTTCCGTCACCATTCAGACGATCGAGAATTGGCAGCTGACCCGCGAACCCGACGGCAGCTTCGTAATCACGATCGACGATCAGCCGGCGAACGGGCGCCGCAACCATCTCACCACCGCTCCGCACGTCAAGTTCCTGTTCGTGCGTGAATCCTTCGGGGATTGGGCGGCTGAAGCCTCATATGAGTTCGCCATCGAGCGGCTCGACCGCGTCGACGTGCCGCCGCTCGCGATTGAGCAGATGGCTGAGCGCGCCGCCTTCCGCCTCGTCGAGGATGTGCCGCTCTATTATTGGTTCCAGCGCCTCTTCAGCGGCGTTGCGCGCAACAGCATCCGGCCGCCGCTAGATTCCGCGCGACTGGGCGGTCTGGTCACCCAAGCGGGCGTGCAAGGGCACTTCGTTCTCGGCGAGGATGATGCCGTACTGATCCGGCTGAACCCGGCTGGTGGACGCTACGTCGCGGTGAGCCTCGTCGATTGGTGGTTTCGATCGATGGACGCTCATAAAACACAGTCGAGCCTGACCCAACACGATATGGCGCGCGATCCAGATGGTTGGCTGAGCGTCGTGATCGCACGCCGCGATCCCGGCATTGCCAACTGGCTTGACAGCGGCGGTCGCGCGACGAGCCTGTTCCTCGCGCGTTGGCAGGCGCTGCCAGCCGAGCCGGTGGCTGGCGGGCCGCAGATCACGTCTGAGATCATGGCGATCGACAGGCTCCCGCGAGCCTTGATGGAGACGCAGCCGATCGACCCGGCCACTCGCGCTCTTCGGCTGGCCGGCCGGCAAGCCGCCTGGAACCGCCGGGTCAACATTTGAACTGTCGCGCGAAACCGCCACCTGCGACCTGCCTCAGGCGGTCTGCAGCTGCTCCAGCACCTGCTTGCGGAGCTGGAATTTCTGGACCTTGCCAAGCGGAGTGCGCGGCAGATCCTTCATCACGAACAGGTAGCGCGGCACCTTGTAGTTTGCCATCCGATCACGACACCAGGCGGCGAGATCCGCCAGCGTCAGTTGGGCTTCGGGCTTAAGGATGACGCACGCCGCGGTGACTTCCCCCATGCGCTCGTCGGGCACGCCGATGATTGCGATTTCGACGATGGCAGGATGGGCGCTCATCATGATCTCGATCTCGACCGGATAGGCGTTGAAACCGCCGACGATCACCACGTCCTTGAGGCGGTCGAGAATGCGCAGCCGCCCGTCCTCGCCGATCCGGGCGACGTCGCCGGTGTGAAGCCAACCGTCGATGATCGTCTTCGCGGTCTGCTCGGGATCCTCGAAATAGCCTTGCATCACGTTCGGTCCGCGAACGATGAGCTCGCCCTGCCCGTTGGCGGGCACATCGACGCCATCGGGGCCGATGATACGCACCTCGGTGCCTGGGATCGGTCGGCCAACGGTCGCGATGATCGCCTCGAGCGGGTCGCCGGGATAGTTGGTCGAGATCATCGCGGTGGCCTCGGTTTGGCCATAGCTGGTCAGGAAGATTTCGAAGCCGAGCTTCTCATAGCCGGCGCGGATGATGTCGGGCGGCGTCTTGGCGCCCCCGGTATGGCCGCTGCGGAGCGAAGAGATGTCGCGCTTCCCGAAATCCGGATGCTGCATCAGCGAAAAGAAGACGGTGGGCGCACCGGATAGCTGGGTGATCCCCTCGCGTTCAATCAACGCGAGCAACGCGCCGGCATCGAAGGTCGCGAGCGGCCACAACGTCATGCCGCCCATCAACGCCGAGACCCAGCCGGAGCGGTAGCCGAAGGAATGGAAGAACGGATTTACCACCGCCATGCGATCGTTCGAACCGAGATCGTTGGCGCGGCTCCACAGGCTCGTCATCCACAGCGCCTGACCATGACCGTGCATCGCGCCCTTCGGCATTCCGGTAGTGCCGCTCGTGAACAATAGATCGGCGGTGGTCGCAGGGGTGACGTGCGCCGCCGCGGCGTGGAAGCGCTCCCGACCCGCCAGATCGGCCATTTCGGGCGCGAACCCCGGCTCATCGAGACGGATCAAGGCATTGAGATGCGGCAATCCGGCCACCGGCCTGCCCCCCCGCCCCCTGCCCCCGCCTGCTTCGAGCACCATCGCAGCATAATCGGTGCCCAGGAACGCGCCGACCGTGAACAAGGCGGCGACACGCGCGCGCTCCAGCACGTATCGCACTTCCGGGCCTTTGAAGCGCGTGTTGATCGGCACCATGATCGCGCCGATGGACTCAGCGGCGCAGGCGGCGACGATCCACGCGGTGCTGTTCGGCGCGAGAATGGCGACGCGATCACCCATCGCGACGCCGAGATCGAGCAAGTGCGCGCCGAGCCCGATCACGCGCCGCTGGAATGCCGCGAAGCTGGTGACGGTGCCGTTTTCATCGATGCAGAAAGGCTTTTGATCCCATGTCTGTGCGACGTGGGCGATCACCTTGGGCAGGGTGTGGCCGAGCCCGACCTCCAATCCGGAGTAAAAATCCGTCACGACCCGTAGGCCCGCTTCGCCGGCGCCTGCTCAGGCGACATAACGGATCGTCTGACCGCCATCGACGGCGATGGTCTGACCATTGACGTAGCCGCCAGCGGCGCTCGCGAGCGCCACCACCAACCCCGCGACCTCATCGGGCCGGCCGACGCGGCC
The DNA here is from genome assembly GCA_019239915.1 of Sphingomonadaceae bacterium. GTDB lineage: Bacteria > Pseudomonadota > Alphaproteobacteria > Sphingomonadales > Sphingomonadaceae > Solisphingomonas. The sequence goes on along the minus strand of JAFAZF010000025.1, from coordinate 61,625 downwards.
GACCGTTGAGCGTGCCATTTCAGCGGAAAGCGCCTGAGGATCGTCGAGCAGGTCCTTCGCCATGTCGGTCGCGATCAGCCCCGGTGAGATCGTGTTGGCGCGTACTCCCGCCTCGCCATGCTCCACGGCGATGTTGCGCACATATTGCATCGCCATCACCTTGCTCAGCGTGTAGCTATGATAGATGCCGCTGCCGAAATGCGCGGCGACCGAGCCGATGTTGATGATCCGTCCCCAGCGCTGGGCGATCATGCCGGGAAGCAGGCGCTGCGAGAGACGGCGAAGCGCGTGGAAATTGCCGTCCAGCGTCTTCTCGAGCACCGCGTCGCTCATCTCCGCGCTGGGTCCGACGTGAATGTGCAGCCCTGCATTGGCAACAAGGATGTCGATCGTGCCGAACGCGGCTTCGGCGGCCGCGACCAGCCCGTCCAGCTCGACGGCGCGCGTGATGTTGGTGGTGGCCGCGATGGCGCGACCGCCGTCACGGTCGTTGATCATGTCGCAGACCTCGCGCGCCGCCGCCTCCTTGCGCGCGCAAAGGACGACGTTCGCGCCGTGCTGGGCGAGCCGCTCGGCAATCGCACGCCCGATGCCACGGCTTCCGCCCGTCACGATCGCGACGTGGCCCGCGAGGTCGAACAGGGTTCCGGCAAATGGTGCGCTCATGTCGACGCTCATCCTCGCAACGCTTCGATGATGGCAAGCGCGCAGGCGGATATCGCAAGGGCGATTCTCCCGCTCTAGCCAGCGGCCGAAGGAGGCAAAGCCGCGAGCGCGGGCTCGAGCAGCGGCACGATGGCGGCAAGCGCAGCGCCGGCGGCGGCGAACCGATCCGCATCCCACATCGCGCGAACCCCGCCGCAGCTGATCGCCCAATAAGCCGGTATGGCGGCGGGCTGAACGAGCGGAACGGCGACAGCGGCAAATTCACCCTGAAGCATCCCTTCGAGGCGGACATAGCCCGCGGTGGCAAGCTGTGTGCTTGCCTCCTTGATGCGTTCACGCGCGTGGGTGTCGGGATGAGCGCGCGTCCATACCTGAAGCGCGTCACGTCGCTCCGGCTCGCTCATCCGCGCGAGCACCGCCAAGCCCGAACTCAGCACAAACAGCGGTGCGCGCCACCCGATCGGTTCGTTGGGCGCGATGACATCGCCGTCGCATCGCTCGATCGACACCATCTCGGATCCCTGACGCAGACTGAGCGTCGTCGTGGCGCGCGTCTGCTCAGCGATTCGGCGCAAATAGGGCAAGGCAATTTCGGGGAAGCCGAGCCCCTGGATCGCCGCGAAGCCGAGCGTCAGTGCGGGCGCGCCGACCCTGAGCGACGCCTGGGCCGTCCGCACCAGGAAGCCATCCTCGACCAGTGTCTGACACAATCGCCAGGCGGTAGGCTGGCTGAGACCGGTGCGACGCGCGATTTGGGAGACGGTGAGCTCGGCGCGCGGGCGGTCGAAACAGCGCAGGATCGAGAGGCCGCGCGACAGCGCAGTGACCGATGGCTGACGGAGTGGAAGCTTTGACATAGAGGCTCAAAGCCAATATATAATGAATACTCTATTCGCATAACGAATAACCGGTTTCAGTGCTTCTGTCGATAGGAGATCCCCGCAATGGACAGCGTGAACGTCATCGAGCGGCCGGGTGCGTCCGAAGGAATTGCGTGGCCGATGCATCGTCAGACCCGCGATACGGGTTGGCGTCCGCCAGTCGGCACGCGGATCATCTCAGTCGATGATCACGGCATGGAAGAAGAAGGTCTTTGGGAGAAGCGGCTAACCGGAGCGGACAAACAACGTGCGCCCAGGCTTTGGCACGGCGACGACGGTCGCTGGCACATGACCGTCGACGGCCAAAGCTATGATGTTCCCGGCATCGAGGGAAATATTGGTGAGGGTCGCCCGGGCATGTGGGACGCGAAAGAGCGGCTTAAGGACATGGATGCCGAGGGCATCAATGTCTCGCTGTTCTTCCACAGCCGCGCCATGTCGCTGGTCCGCATGGAGGACAAAGCGTTCTTCACGCGCTGCATGGATGTCTACAACGAATGGCTAGCCGAATATTGCGGCGCCAACGCCGATCGGCTGATCGGGGTCGGGATCCTCCCAACCATTTACAACCCGTCCGACAGTCCTGCCTATATCGAGAAGATGAAGGGTTTGGGCCTCAAGGCGCTCGAAATCCCCTCGGCGCCCAAGAACGTGCCTTACAACGCATCCGCGATGGAGCCGATGTGGGAGGCGATCGCCGCCAGCGGCATCCCGGTCATGTTCCATGTCGGCGCCTATCTGGAATTCCGCGGGCAAGGCGCGCTCGGCGCTAATCTCACAAAGAATCTCGGCCCCTATCGGCCGCTCTGGTCGCTGCTCGCCTTCTCAGGCATTCTCGAACGGCATCCCGGTCTCAAGGTCGTGTTCTGCGAGGGCGGCTTCGGGTGGGTGCCATGGACGCTGCAGGATGCCGATCGCATCTATCAAGTCTACGAAACCGAGATGCGACCGAAGCTGAAGGAACTTCCGAGCTTTTATTTCAAGCGCCAATGCTACGCAGCGATCATGACCGACGATGTCGGCCTGAAGCTCGCGCGTGACTACGACATGACCGACAATGTGCTGTGGTCCTGCGACTATCCGCATGGGGAAAGCGTGTTCGGCGAGAGCCGTGGCGAGATCAAGAAGATCTTCGACACACTGGGAGAGGAGAAGGCGAGGGACGTGGTCGGCCGCAACGCCGCCAAGCTCTGGAACCTCTGATCTCCCGATCATGCGAGATTGTCGCGGGGAACCTCGTTCCCATGGCCTTGATAGGCATCGCCTCTGCGAAGAGTCGCGCTGGTGCGTTCTGCCGCCGTGACCACCCCAAATATCGGGCGCATCATGATGTACCGAGGCGCGAAGAACGTGCCTGCAGGAGACAGCGATGATCGAGGTTCCTGTCGTCGACCCTTATGCGCCCGAAGCGATGAACGCGCCGGGTTCCTATTACGACGCGCTACGCGAGAACTGCCCGGTTGCGAAGGTCGATGACGGCGATCGCAGCTTCTACATCGTGTCCGGCTATGACCGCGTCGTCGAGGTGATGAACAACCATGATCGCTGGTCGAAGATCGACGGTGCGCTGCTTCAGAAGACAGAGCACGAGATCGCCCTAAGCCAGGATCCCCCAACGTTCACCGAATTCCGTCGCACCTATATCAACTATCTCAGCCCGGCCGGCGTGAAACGATGGGCGGATGAAATCCGTCGCATGGCGAGCGGTATGCTCGACGAGATCCTGCCGCACGGACGGGGCGATTTCCACGATCTGTTTGCGATGCCGCTGCCGATGCGGGTGATGGCACTGCTGCTCGGCATCCCCCAAGATCGTCTCGAGCAATATAAGAGCTGGTCGAACACGTTCATGCGGGCGGCGTTCAACGATCCTGCCGAGGCCGCGGAGGCGATCGAGACGCTCTACGCATTCTTCGACGAGCAGTTCGATCAGCGTCGTGCCACGCTGCGCGCCGCCGGCATAGAGGAGCCCAAGCCGGAACATGTCGGCCCGGTGATCAGCGACGATCTCATCTCCGTGCTGATGACCGCGCGGTTTCAAGGGCGGTTGCTCACCAACGACGAACTCCGCCGCACCACACGCGGCTTCTTCATCGGCGGCAACGAGACGACCACATCGCTGATCCTCAACATGCTCGTACGGCTGAACGAAGTTCCCGAACGGTGGGAGCGGATCAAGGCCGAGCCGGCGATCATCAGCAATGTCGTGGAAGAATCGCTGCGTTGCGATCCACCTACGATCGGCATGTTTCGCGGCGCCGCCTGTCCGGTGGAGATGGACGGCGTCACCATCCCCGAGAACGCGCGGGTCATCTACGCCATCCCGAGCGCCAATCGCGATCCCAAGATATTCGCGCGCCCGACCGAGTTCCTGATCGACCGCCCACAAAGCGAGCGCTCGCGCCATGTCGCCTTCAGCTTCGGCTCGCATTTCTGCCCGGGCGCGTGGGTAAGCCGGATGGAAGCGCGCATCGCGTTCGAGTTGATTGTAGAGAAGATGCCCAATCTGCGCATCACCGGACCCGGCGTGCGCATCGCGCCTTTCAACTTCTGGGGGCTGCGCTCGCTGCCTGTGGCGTGGGATTGAGCTCCATCATTTTCCCGTGAAGCTCGGCGGCCGCTTCTCGTTGAACGCCGCGACGGCCTCCCGGTAATCCTCGGTCGCGTTGGTCATGATCTGCGTCGGGTTTTCGACATCGAGCGCGACGTCGAGGCTGGTGGCATCGAGGTTGCGACGCATGATCCGCTTGGTTTGAGATACCGCGAACGGCGCATTCGCGAGGATTGCTTCGGCCTGGGCAATCGCTGCGTCTTGCAGGGTCTCGGGATCAACGCATCGCAGGATCAGCCCTGTCTGGAGCGCTTCCTCCATTTCGATGGGGCGTCCGGTCAACAGGATCTCGAAGGCGCGCGCAGCACCGATCCAGCGCGGTAGCCAGTAGCTGATGCCGCTCTCGCCCGCAGCCAGTCCGATCTTCACTGCACCAATCAGGAAGCGCGTGTTCGGCGTGCCTATACGGATGTCGGCACCCAACGCGATTGCCATGCCCGCGCCGACCGCGACACCGTTGACGGCGCAGATCACCGGTTGCGGCAGACGTGCCATGCGCTGTGCCATGCTGCCGAAGCGGGTTTGCGACGCGAAACGGCTGACCACCGTGCTCGCGCCCGCCTTCATACGTTCGGCAGCCGCTCGCATATCCTGACCGGAGCAAAAGCCGCGCCCATTTCCGGTAACGATCACGACGCGCGTCTCGACGTCGTCGACTAGCGCGTCGAGCGCCCCATTGATCTTGAAGACGAGATCATAGGTGAGCGCATTGAGCTGGTCCGGCCGGTTGAGCGTCATGCGCAGGATTTGCGGATGCGGGCGATCGATTAGCAGCTCGTCCATCCAAACCTTGTGTCAGTCGCTTCGACTTCGCGAAAGCGCCAGCTACAATGATCAGGTGCGCGATGGACTTGGGTAGGCTCTTTCCGGCGCCCGCCAGTCCGATTGCCCTACGCAACTTACGGTATTGCTCGGACACACCCGCCCGGAGTGACGATCCCGAGGAAGACCATTTTCATCGCCTCCGTGATGGAAGCGGCGGACAGATTGTCGCTTCTCTTCAAACTCGATAGCCTCCTGTCATAACAACTAGGCGCTCGGAAAAGGCGGCCACGTTAGGGGGACTGAAGATGAAGCCACTGCGCTTTTTCATGCTGTTGTCGTCGATTGCTATGCCAGCGATGGCCGCCGCGCAGACCGCGGGAACAACGCAGCCTGGCAATTCGGTGGCCGCGCCGACCGCGACCCCGACCACGAGCAATGGTCAGCTCGGCGAAATCGTCGTCACCGCGCAGCGCCGCGCGGAATCGCTGCAGAGGGTTCCGCTCGCGGTAACTGCGCTCGATTCCCGCGCGTTGGAAGCGCGCGGCATCACCAATCTCGGCAATTTGCAGCAATCGGTTTCGCCTGGCGTGGTCGTCACCCAGTTTGCGGGAACGCCGAGCACGCTGTCGTTCAACATCCGCGGTGCCTATTCGGCCGACCCTGGCATCGGTCTCGCCGAGCAGGGTGTGGCGGTCTATGAAGATGGCGTGCCGCTCGGCCGCGCGGTCGGCACCGGCATCGAGCTCGGCGACATCGAGCGCATCGAGCTTCTGCGCGGTCCGCAAGGTACGCTGTTCGGACGCAACGCGGAGGGTGGCGCGGTGCAGTTCATCACCAAGCGCCCGACGGGCGAACTCGGCGGTCGCCTCGAGGTGCAGCAGGGCAACTACGATGCCCACCGTATCATGGGCGTGCTCAACCTGCCGGAGTTCCACGGTTTTTCGGTTAAACTGAGCGGTCTCTGGGACAGTCATGACGGTTATACCCGTAACCTCCCGGAGCGCACCGGCACCGATCAGATCTTTACCGGCAAGCAACTGCCTGACGCCGCTTTTCACCAGGAAGACGGCAACAACTTCCAGGATTTGGGCTATAAACGTCAGCGTGGCTTCCGCATCGCCGTTCAGTGGCAGCCGACTGACAATCTGAGCGCATATTATACCTTTGATTATTCCGATCTCAATTATACCGTCGGATATAATTCGCGCACCGGCGGCCGGGTACCGTCAGCCTATGCCTGGTGCCAGAATCCAGCCTACGCGGCGACTTGCGCGTCTGCTGGAAGTATCATTAGCAATATCTATTACGGGACGCCTTCTGCCCAGCCGCTCAATCCCAAATATGCCGACGTGCCGACCTACACGCCGGAAAGCACCGATCATGTTCGCGCTCACGCGCTGACGATCGACTGGCATCCGTCGGACAAGATCGAGATCAAGTCGATCACCGGCTTGCGCCACCTCAATGAGAACGGCTTCACCAATCTCGGCGACGCGCAGGTTTTCGTACAGACGATCCCGACGAGCGCATTCGCTGCGAATGTCGGCCAGACCGCCGGATTTACGGGTACATTGGCTCCGGCGGAGATATTTCAGAAGCAGTTCAGCGAAGAAGCGCAGCTGCTGGGCAGCTTCGGCGACCTCAAACTGACAGCCGGTCTCTTCTATTATTATGAGCGCGTGTTCGATACGCGCAGCTCGTTCTTCTCGATGGGTTATCGGGTGCAGCCGGATGGCTCACTGGCGGCGTTCGCGCTGGCCCCCTTCGATATCAACGGAACCGGTGCGGACGGGCTCCCGAACTCTCTTCAGAAATTCCTCGCCAAGGCGCATTCCTATGCCGCTTACGCGCAGGCGACATACACGCCGAGCGCCATCCTCGATGGACGGCTCTCGCTGACTGGTGGCCTGCGCTACACCAAGGACAAGAAGTTCTTCGATCGCCTCCGTGCCGCAGCGGGCGCGACCGGAGCGAACACATCGCTGTTCGACAAAGATCGCTTCGATCCGGCGGTCACGCTGGCATTCCAGGCGACGCCGAAGATCAATTTCTATGCGCGTTATGCGCGTGCCTACCGCGCCGGCGGCACCGGCATCCGCAACAAGTTGGCGCTTACCACCTATCTGCCGGAAGTGAACACGACCTACGAAGTCGGCGCGAAGACGACGCTGCTCGATAACCACCTGCGGTTCAACGTTGCCGCCTTCCACAGCATCATCCACAATTCGCAGGTCTCGTTCCAGAATAGCGCAGTCGATCCGTCCTCCACGGATACGGTCAACGTTCACGGCAACATCAAGATCAACGGCGTCGAGGTCGAGTCCACGGCGCAGCTGACCAGAGCACTGTCCGCCAGCGTCGGCTACAGCTACATGCATGCATCATTCGGGGGGGCGACGGTTGGCGGCGAAGTGTCCAATGGCCTCGGAGCCCCGCCAACCTTCGTGAGCTATGCGATCACACACGCGCCTTATCTGCCCGCGCATCAGCTGAACCTCAGCGCCGACTATGTGCGGCCGATCGGTGAGGAAAATTTCTACGCGCATATCGAATATGATTATATGAGCAGGCGGCATAACAACCCGACGCCTGTCATCGACGCGCAGGAGGCGGAAGCCACGCTTTCGGAGTTCAACGGTCGGCTCGGGCTGCGCGACGTGCCGCTGGCGGGCGCAAAGCTCGGCATCGAGCTTTACTGCGACAACTTGTTCAACAAGCACGACTATTCCTACCCTTATGCGATCAACGGCAGCGACTTCACCGTCGGCATCAGGAACGATCCGGGTGGCTCCGCCTACGCGATGCCGCCGCGCACGTTCGGCATCAAGGGGATCGTCTCTTTCTGATCGCGAGCTGAAGGCGCTGTCACATGGAGGGCCGGCGCGGATGTGCCGGCCCTTATTTTTCCCGCCGGATCGGGGACATATCGGCCTGACGATAAGCGCAGCGAAAGTCTGGATCGAGCCATGCCCCGTCTCTAGGGCAGGAGCGCCGGGCCGAGGCATGAAACGAGACGAATGATGAGCGGTACATTGGCGGGAATTCGCGTACTGGACTTGAGCCGGATCCTTGCGGGGCCGCTCGTCGGTCAGATGCTGGGTGACCTCGGCGCGGAAGTAATCAAGGTCGAACGGCCAGGTAACGGCGATGATGCCCGCGACATGGGCCCACCGTTCCTTAATGATCGCCATGGCAATTCCACCAATACTGCGGGATTCTTTATCTCATGTAATCGCAACAAGCAGTCTGTAGCGATCGATATCGCGAACGCCCAGGGGCAGACGCTGGTTCGCGACTTGGCTGCGAAGTGCGATGTCGTCATTGAGAATTTCAGGGTCGGCACGCTTGCGCGCTACGGGCTCGACTATGAAAACCTGAAGCAGGTCAATGCGGATCTAGTCTATTGCTCGATCACCGGCTTTGGGCAAACCGGTCCGCTCGCGAAGAAGCCGGGTTACGACGGCATCTTCCAGGCGATGAGCGGTATGATGAGCGTGTCCGGCCTTCCCGAAGGAGTGTCTGGGGCGGGGCCGATGAAGGTCGGCATCTCGATCGTCGACATCATCACTTCCTACAATGCGGTGATCGCTATCTTGGCAGCGCTTCGCCATCGCGATGCCGGTGGCGGCGGTCAATCGATCGACATGTCGCTGCTCGATTGCGGGCTAGCGACGCTGTCGCATTTCGCCCAGAACTATCTCATCACCGGTGAGATGCCGGAGCGACGCGGCAATGGCGGCTATGGCGGCATTCCCAGTCAGGCTTTCCAGTGCGCGGACCGCCAAATCTTCGTCGTGGTGGGCAACAACGCGCAATATGAGCGCTTCTGCGAGGCGATCGGTCGACCGGATCTTTTCAGCGATCCCCGCTTCTGTACCGGCCCGTTGCGGATTGAAAATCGAAAGCTGATCGTGCCGCTGCTCGAAGAAGTCTTCCGCACCCGGCCAGCGTCGTACTGGGTCGAGGCGATAGATGCCGCCGGGGTTCCGGTAAGCTACGTCAACGATATCGCCCAGGCTTTCGCCGAGCCGCAGATCGTTGCCCGCGAAATGCTGCGGCAGGTGCCGCATCCGATCTCGGGTGAGGTGCCGATAATCGCCAATCCGCTGCGTTTCTCGAAAACGCCGATCGATAGCTACAAAGCTCCGCCGGCGCTTGGCGAGCATAGCGCCGAAGTGCTGAGCCGGCTGCTCGGGATCGAGGAGGACGCCCTAGGCGATTTGCGCGCACGGAAGGTGGTCCAGTAACGAGCTGGTTCGCGACCATATACGCCGCAATGATCACTTGCGGCGCACATGCTCGCAGACGAGCCAACTACTCGGCATCGCCCCATCCGCATAACCCGGAGTCCCGGCGCTGAGGATCACGCAGCAGCCAGCGGCCGATCCGCTCCGTCAGGCGAGCGACACCAGCTTGGTATCGAGATAGGCCTGGAGCCCCTCGACGCCGCCTTCCGAACCGTGACCGCTTTCACCGACGCCGCCGAACGGCGTCTCCGGGGTCGAGATCGCGAGCGTGTTGATGCCGACCATGCCGGTGCGGACCCGGTGCATCGCAGCCTGCGCGTTCTCTATGCTCGATGTGAAGGCGTAGCCCGCGAGGCCCGCCGCCACCGCGTTTGCTTTCGCGATCGCCTCCTCCACCGTCGCAAAGGGCGCGACCGGCAAGATCGGCCCGAAGCATTCTTCGCTGAACAGCAGCGCGTCGCCCTCAAGCCCGCTCACCACCGTTGGCCGGAAGAAATTGCCGGCGTTGCCGTGACGCAGTCCGCCGACACGGATCGTGCCGCCCCGCGCTTCCGCGTCGGCGACGAACCGCTCCATCGCCTCGACCCGACGACTATTGGCAAGCGGACCCATCACGCTGCCCTCCGCAAGTCCCGAACCGACCTGCAGCGCCTCGACATGGCGAACGATGTCATCAGTGAAGCGGTCGATCAGGCTCTCATGGACGAAGAAGCGTGCCGGGCTGACGCAGACCTGTCCGGCATTGCGGAACTTGCCCGTGGCGAGGGTCTTCACCGTCCGGTCGTAGTCCGCATCCGCGAAAATCAGCACCGGCGCATTGCCGCCGAGTTCCATCGTCGTCCGCTTCGGGCCCTCGGCGGCAAGCTTCATGAGTTTGCGACCGACCGCGGTGGAGCCGGTGAAGCTCACCTTGCGGATGGCGGGCGCGGCGATGAGCTGCTCGGAGACCTCCGATGGCACCCCGAAGACGAGTTGCGCGCATCCCGCCGGCAAGCCGGCATCATGGAGCGCGCGCACGATCTCGACGGCCGATCCCGGCGTTTCTTCCGACGCCTTGAGGATCACGGTGCATCCTGCCGCCAATCCGGCCGCGAGCTTGCGTGCGGGCGTCAATGCGGGGAAATTCCACGGCGTGAATACCGCCGCGGGACCGACTGGTTCGGTGAGCACGAGATGTTCGAGCCCGAACGAGCGTGAGGGCACGATGCGGCCATAGACGCGCCGCCCCTCCTCCGCGCACCATTCCAGGATCTCACAGGCATGGGTCCATTCTCCACGCGCCTCCGCGAGTGGCTTGCCCTGCTCCAAGGTCATGGTCGTGCAGAGGCGATCCATCCGCTCGCGCAGCAGCGCCGCGGCGCGGCGCAGGATTCCGCTGCGCTCCAGCGGCGAGGTGGTGCGCCACCTCGCGAATGCGCGTGCCGCCGCCGCGACCGCCTCCTCCAGCTCGGCCCTAGTCGCATGGGGAAGCGTCGCGAGCGTGCCTCCGTTCGCCGGATCGAGCACGGGCTCGGACACCCGGCCCTCGTCCGCTTCGATGAAGCGACCGTCGATGTACAAGCCTAGCGTCGTATATGCCGTCATCGATTGTCCTCGCGGATCATGTCTGCCGCCTTCTCGCCGATGGCGATCACGGCGGCGTTGATGTTGCCGGAAGGTACTGCCGGCATGATGGATGCGTCGACGATGCGCAGCCCCTCCACCCCGATCACGCGCAACGAGGAGTCGACCACCTTGCCCATCGCCGCCGAACAGCTCGCATGATAGATCGATCCTCCGGTTTCACGCGCATAATCCAGCAGCTCAGCGTCGCCTTCTAGCCTACTGCCCGGCAGATATTCCTCGCTGACATGGGAAGCGATCGCGGGCTGCGCCATGATCCCGCGAATGATCCGCATGCCTGCGACGACCTCCTGTGCATCGCGTTCGGTCGCGAGAAAATTGGCGAGGATCGCCGGAGGCGAAGCCGGGTCGCTGCTCGTCGCGTGGACGTGGCCGCGGCTTTCGGGGCGCAGTGGGCAGGCCGAGACGGTGAATCCCGAGAAAGGGTGCAGCCGATCGCCCATCTTGGTCGTGCTGAAAGTGATAAACAGGCACTGGATGTCCGGCCGCGAGTCACGTGCGATCGCCGAACGGAAGAAGCCGCCGGCATAGCCGGCCGAAACGGTGAGCGGTCCCTTCCTGTGCAGCGCGTATCGGAGCCCGACGGCCGTGGTTCTGAACAGCGATCGCATATCGTCGTTGAAGGTGATCGGCTGCGTCGCCTTGAACACGAAGCGGACCTGCAGATGGTCTTGAAAATTCTCCCCGACCTCAGGATTGTGATGAACGGTCTCGATGCCGAGCGCGCGTAGCCGCTCACCGTCCCCTATGCCGGAAAGCTCAAGCAGCTGCGGGCTGCCGATCGCACCCGCTGAGAGGATCACCTCACGCCGTGCGCGGGCCCGTCGTACCTGCCCGGCCCGGTCGCGCCACGCGATCCCGACCGCACGTTTACCGTCGAACAGGACGCGCTGAACTACCGCTTCGGTGATTACGCTGAGGTTGGCGCGGTGCCGGGCAGGTCTCAGATAAGCAACCGCCGCGCTGCATCGGCGCCCCTTACGCATCGTCGATTGATAATAGCCGACGCCTTCCTGACGCGCGCCGTTGAAATCGGGATTGGCGGGGTAGCCCGCTTCCACTCCGGCCGCGATGAAGGCATCGCACAGCGTATGCGGCTCGCTCGCATCGGAAACCGCGAGCGGACCATCTTGGCCATGCCATTCGTCCGCGCCACGCTGCTGCTGCGCCTCGGCGCGCCGGAAATAGGGCAGCAGGTCGTCATAACCCCAGCCCCGATTGCCGAGCCGCGCCCAGGCGTCGAAGTCCTCCCGCTGGCCGCGAACGTAGAGCAGACCGTTGATCGACGAGGAGCCGCCGAGCACGCGGCCCCGCGGCTGGTTGATCCGTCGCCCATTCATCCCGCGCTCCGGTTCCGACTGGAAGCGCCAGTTGAGCCGGCTATGGTTGAACAGCTTGCCGTAGCCGAGCGGGACATGGATCCAGGGATTTGTGTCGCGCGGCCCGGCCTCGACCAGCAGCACATGGACGGCGGGATCTTCGCTCAGCCGCGCCGCCAGCACGCAACCGGCGCTGCCGCCGCCGACGATGATGTAATCCGCTTCCATCACAGCGCGTCGATCACCAGGTCGGCGATCGCCATGCTCGCCGTCAGCCCCGGCGATTCAATGCCGAACAGGTTGACCAGCCCCTCGCAACCATGCTGCGCCGGACCGGAGATGATGAAGTCCCCGGCTGGCTCACCCGGCCCGGTCACCTTCGGTCGGATGCCGGCATAACCCGGCTGGAGACGATCCGGATCGAGCGCGGGCCAGATCCGTCGCGCCGCCGCTGCGAACTTCGACACGCGTTTGGGATCGACCGTGTAGTCGATGCTGTCGATCCATTCGACGTCGGGTCCGAAACGTGCCTGACCGGCAAGATCCAGGGTCAGGTGCGTGCCCAGCCCACCCGGTTCGGGCACGGGGTAGATAAGATGCGAGAATGGAATCTTGCCTGAATAGGTGAAGTAGACGCCGCGCGCGAGATGAAGCGTCGGGATGTGGACAACATCGAGGCTCTCGATCGCTTCCGCCAATGCCTGGGCGCCAAGTCCCGCCGAGTTGATCAGGATCGGCGCGCCGACGATCGCTTCGCCGCCCGCGCTGAGGTGAACGTGCCAGAGATCACCATCACGGCTGACACGGGCGACCCTACTTGATGCTACCAGCGTTGCGCCATGCGCCTCCGCCTCCCCGAGCAGGGCGAGCATGAACCCATGACTGTCCACGATCCCGGTGGAGGGTGAAAGCAACGCGCCCGCGCAATCGAGCGCCGGTTCCAATGCCAAGGCTTCAGTCCGCCCGAGGCGGCGCAGGTCGAGCACCCCTGCCCCTGCTGCATGCCCCGCGATGGTGTCGAGCTCGACAAGCTGATCCTCGCCATGGGCGAAGATGAGCTTACCCAGCCGCTTGTGTGCAACGCCTCGCGCCTCGCAGAAAGCATAGAGGCGATGCTTTCCTTCCACGCATAGCCGCGCCTTTAGGGATCCTTCGGGATAGTAGATGCCGGCGTGGACGACCTCGCTGTTGCGGCTCGAGGTCCAGGAACCGAAATGCGGCTCACCGTCGAGTATCAGCGGCGATCTACCGGTGAGCGCAAGCGCGCGTGCGATCGCAAGCCCGACCACGCCGGCACCGATCACGATCGCATCGACGCGCTCCGTCATTCAAGGGGTGCCTCATGGCGCAGGAACATCGTCAATCCAATTGGACATCGTACACGGCAACGCCGTTCCGATCAGCTCAAGCGCCGTGATAGACGGGCTTGCGCTTCTCCTTGAACGCGTTCGTGCCCTCTTGGAAATCCTCGGTCCAGGTCATGAGCGCCTGCACCGCCGCTTCGAACTCCAATGCCTCGTCAAGATTCTGCCCGGGAGCGGAATCGAACTGGCGCTTGATCTGCGCGAGTGCGAGCGTTGGTGCCGTGGCGAAACCTTCGGCCATCTCCCGAGCGCGCGCGAGCGCCTCGCCGGCGGGGACGGCCTCGAGCGCGAAACCCAGTTTGGCCGCTTCCGCGCCGCTGACGAAGCGCCCGCTATAGGCGATTTCCTTCGCGCGCATGACGCCGACGTGCCGCTCGAGGAACCAGCCCGCGGCGCCGTCCATGGCAAGCCCGATATGGCGAAAGGCGAATTGGAAGCGCGCGTTTTCGGCGCAGATCACAAAATCGCAGGCGAGCGCCAGCGCGAAGGCGACACCGATGCATACACCCTCGACTGCGGCGATCACCGGCTTGTGGGTGTGAGCAACGCTTCGGACCATGCGATGGAGCGTCCGCGATTTGATCATGTTGCCGCGAACCCCGCCGGTGCCCATTTCCCCGACGTCGGCGCCCGCAGCAAAGTCGCTGCCCGCGCCGGTCAGGATGATCGCGCGCACCTCATCATCATCCTGCAACGCCTGAAATGCCGCCTGGAAATTATTGCGCATCGCCATGGTGATCGCGTTTTTGCGTTCGGGACGATTGATCGTGACCGTGGCAACGCCGTTAGCCATTGCGACCTCGACCGACATGCATTTCCTCCAGTGCAGTTCGTTGGCGCAGCCCTAGCACGACGCCACCGCGGCGAGAGCATTGCAGCCGCAGTCGCCCGTATCATCGCCGCTGCGATGAACGGCTCGCGCTGCCCATTCGCGGCCGCCTTCACACGCGCGCCGAGTCAGGCCAGGTCCAGATGCGCCCGCGGTCGGGTGAAGCCGCCAAGATCGGCCAATCGCTTCAGCTGCGCATCGGTGCCGCCGAGCAGCATACCGATCGCGGTGAGGCGGCGGAAATAGTGGCTGATGATGTGCTCTTCGCTGACACCGATACCGCCATGGAGCTGCACCGTCTGCTGCGCGACGAAACGGCCAACCTTACCGATTACGGCCTTCACGGCAGCGGTGCCGCGTGCACGTTCAGCCGGATCATATTCCTCCGCCAGCAGCGCGGCATAGATCGCCGCCGAGCTCGCCTGCTCAACCTCGACCAGAAGCTCGGCGGCCCGATGCTGGAGCGCCTGATTGCTGCCGATCGGTTTGCCGAACTGTTCGCGTGTCTTCAGATATCCGACCGTGAGATCGAGCGCCGCGCGCGTCGCTCCGGCTGCCTCCGCCGCAAGGAAAGCGATACCTGCCTCGATTGCTCGGGTCATCGCCTGCACAGCCACATGTGCTTCAGCACCAACCCGGACGCCCTCGAGCGTCAGATCGGCTGCGCCGCCGCCGCCGTGAAGCCGATACCCGCGTACACGGAGCCCGGGGGCATCGGCAGACACCATCCAGCCGCTATTGCCCGCAGGCAACACGAACAGCGCGGCCTGATCGCCGCCCAACACCATCGTCGCGGCACCGTCGAGACGCACGCCCCCATCAACGACGCTCGCCGTGATTGTAGCATGGTCCGCCAGCGCCGCGACTGTTTCGCCGGTCATGATGGCGCTGAGTCGTGCAGCGGCCTCCCCGTCCTCAGCGCCTTGCGCGATTGCGGTCCCCGCCAGCACGATCGAGGAGAGGTACGGTTCGAGCAGCAGGCCGCGCCCCACCGCTTCGCCTACGATCATCATCTCGACGCCGCCGAGCCCTAACCCGCCGAGCTGCTCGCCGAATGGCAACGCGGTGAGGCCGAGCTCCGCCATCTCCTCCCACATCGCTTCGGAGAAGCCGCGCGGTTCGGCGGCATGCTCGGCGCGCTTCTCGAACGGATAACGCTCGCTCACCAGCCGTTCGACGCTGTCCTTGAGCATTCGCTGATCGTCGGAAAGATCCAGATTCACGTGCAGTTTTCCGTTAACCGAGGCCAAGGAGCGTCTTGGCGACGATCGTTTTCTGCACCTCGCTAGAGCCGCCATAGATCGAGGCCGCGCGCAGGATCGCGTAGTTCGGCATGATCGTGCCGAGCCATTCGTCATCGCCGCTACCGAACGGCTCGTCATCGCCAACCACCTCGAGCGCCTTCGGACCGGCGGCTTCGAGCAGCAGCTCGGACGCCGCCTGGCGGAGCTCGACGCCCTTGAGCTTGAGCACAGAGGAGCGAGGATCGGGCGTGTTCGAGCCCTGCTGCGCGTCGAGGATACGCAGCTGCGTGATCTCGAGGATCTTGAGCTCGGCCTCGATCGCGGCCGCCTTACGCATCATCGCCTCGTCCGTGCCGGCCAAGCGCTTCACGCGCCGTATAAGGTGTTTGGTCATGCCGATGCGGGCGATGCCGGTGCGCTCGTTCGAAAGCAGAAACTTGGTGACGTCCCAACCCGCGTTTTCCGCGCCGACGAGACAGTCGAGCGGAACCCGGACTTCATCCAGGAAGACCTCGTTGACCTCGTGACGGCCATCAAGCGTGACGATCGGGCGGATTGTGATGCCGGGCGAGCGCAGGTCGATAAGCAGGAAGGAGATGCCCATCTGCCTCTTCGGCGCACCGGGATCCGTGCGGACCAGCGTGAACATCCAATCGGCATGATGGGCCATGCCCTGCCAAAGCTTGTGGCCGTCGACGACATAGGCATCGCCCTCGCGACGCGCCGTCGTGCGGAGCGCCGCGAGATCGGACCCGGCACTCTGTTCGGAAAAGCCCTGCGCCCACCAGATGTCGATATTGGCGGTGGCGGCAAGGAATCGCTCCTTTTGCGCGGACGTGCCGAAGGCATGAATGACGGGGCCGATCATGCCGACGTTGAAGGAGAGCGGTTCAGGCGCCGGAGCCTGATGCAGCTCATCGAGAAAGATATAACGCTCGGCGGCGGAGAAGCCGGGGCCTCCCGCCTCCTTCGGCCAGGACGGAGTCGCCCAACCACGCCTGTTGAGGGCGCGCTGCCAGGCGACAATCTCATCCTTGGTGGGCACCCGCCCGTCCACCATCTTGCGATGCGTGACGGGGTCTAGGTTGTCGCGGATGAAGGCGCGCACCTCTCGGCGGAATGCCTCTTCCTCCGCCGTGAAGCGCAGATCCATCGGGGGTTACTTCCCGGTGAAGACCGGCTTGCGCTTCTCGGCGAAGGCGGCGACGCCTTCCTTATAGTCTTCGGACGCGTAGCAGATCTGGAAGAGTTCTTCGCAGCGATCGAGATCGCGCTTCGACTCGTCCTGCGCGTATGTCCAAAGCGTGTATTTGATGTCGTGCGCCGTGAGCGGCGCGCCGACGGAGATCGTCTTCACCAGCTTATCGATCCAGGGCTGGAACTCGGCATCCGGCAGAACACGGCCGACGAGCCCCTTGGTGTAGGCTTCCTGCGCATCGAAACGCAGGTTGCCGAGCAGCATGTCCTTGGACGCGCCATAGCCGATGATGTCGACCATGCGACGCAACGAGGAATAACGATATCCGATGCCGATGTTCATCGCCGGCTGTCCAAACGACGATTGGGCCGAGCAGTAGCGGAGATCGCAAACCAGCGCGACCGAAACGCCACCGCCGATGCAGTAGCCGTCGATCGCGGCAACGGTTACCTTTTTCGAAGTGTAGATCGCCTGGAGCGCGACCTCGCCTGTCTTGGCATAATGTTCCTGCGCGTCCGCTGCGCCGCGTTCCTCCGCATATTTGGAAACGTCGGCGCCCGCGACGAACGCCTTGCCGCCGGCGCCGGAGAACACGACGACGCGTACCTCGTCATCCGCTTCGAACTGTTTCATCGCCTCGCCCATGCCTTCCCACATTTCGAGGCATATCGCGTTCATCTTCTCGGGCTTGTTGAAGACGATGTGGCCGATCGCGCCGTCCTTGCGCGTGATGATCCGGTCGGTCAAAGCCTGTTTCCTTGGTTTCGATGATTGAAGGCGAGGCCAATCCTCCGCCATGGTTGCGGTGCTACGGCAGAACTAGTGCATGGACGCAGCGCGGACTTCCCCAGTATCGCGCGCGACGCGTGGGCCGAGATATTGGGCAATGCCCTGACGCACCGTGCGGATCAGATCCTCGCGGCGCGCTTCCATGTCCTGCGTACGACCGATGAGGCCAAGCGCGAGCGGTTCTTCGCCGATCCCCTGCGGCAGGAGCACGGCTATCCCGGACCACCCGGCTTCGATCCGGCCGAACGCGTAGCCCTGCCGGTTCACCTGCTCCAGCGCCGTGATCACATCCTGATGGCGAACATGAAGCTCGTCCGTGCTTTCGACGTTGAGCCGATGGACGACCTTGCGCACGTCGTCGCCACGGATCAGCGAGAGAAGGACGTGACCGAAGGGCGAATGCAACAAATGTGCCTCCCTGCCCTCGTCGAAATGCTGGGGCAAAGGTCCGGTCGTCGTGTGAACATGCTTCAGCGAAACGCCGATCATCGACGACAACGAGACTGCGAACCCGGTCTGATCTTGAAGATGATCCATCATCGGGAGCAGCCGCCCGTCACGGAAAAGCGTCGGATGCACCCAAGCACCGAGCAAGGCGACGCGAACGGTCGGCCGAAAGGCGCGCGCGCCGCGCTCGCGTGTCAGATAGCCGCGCCGCACGAGATTACCGAGCAACTCGGAGGTGCTCGATTGCGGCACATCCAGCGCCCTCGAGACCTCCATTACGGTTAGCGATTGCCGGTCCGGGCCAAACATTTCGAAAATCTCGAGAACCCGATCCGCTGATTTGATCTTCTTCTCGTGCAACGCCGTCGCCATGCATCGCCTCCATACCGCTTTTTCTTATTGTTATAACGTTATGATGAGTCGCAGAGGTTGCGCAAGCGATTCTGCAAACCGATTGCCATCCGCTGGACTGAGACGAGGCGCGCTGCAAAGGTGCACCACAGCTGCGATGGTTGTGGCGAGTGATCTTGCCTACGCCCGCGCGGTCATGCAGCCTCCACACGGCTCCGTGATCGGCGACGAACAAGCGGCTGCCTACGCTTCAGGATGAGAGTGGTGCAGCCGATTGCGCTTCCCGAGACCGTCTACGAGATCGATACCGACTGGTTCAATCATGCCTTGCGTGCTGGCGGTCACCACGTGACCGTGACCCGCGCCGAGCGGCTCGACGTCATCCATGCCACCTGCACCAAGGCACGCTTTCGCCTGAACTACGATGGCGATTCCAGCCTGCCCGAGCGGATGATCCTGAAAGGCGCCTTCGAACCGCATAGCGAGCGCATGCAGTCCATGTACCAATGGGAGGCACGCTTTTATGCCGAAATCGCTCCTCACGTGTCCCTCAATGTGCCGCGCGCCTTTCACGCAGGTGTCGAACCCGGAGGCTGGCGGGCGGCCACGCTGATGGAGGATCTCACTGTTCGCGGGGTGCGCTTCTGTCGCGCTCAGGAGCCGCTCGGCTTCGGGCATGTTCAGCGGCGGCTCGATCAGTTGGCGACGCTTCACGCACGGAGTTGGAATTCGCCCGATCTGCAACCGGGCGGGCGCTGGGATTGGGTGCAGAGGCGCTTCGGCGCCTTCTCCCAGGCCTACAACGACTATTATCTTGAGGCGGAACGTTGGGCCGCCTGCATGGCATCGCCGCGCGGAGTCGCCGTGTCGGGCAAACTGCAAGATCGCAACTGGATGCGTCACGCGCTTGCGCGCCTCACCGCCTTTGAGGCGGAGGACCCGTTTTGCCTCAACCATGGCGACACGCATCCCGGCAATCTCTACGTCGATGCCGACGGCACACCCGGTTTCCTCGACGTGACCGTAATGCGCTCGCCATGGTGGGCGGAGATCGCCTACCATCTCGTCGCGTCGATCGACATTGCCGAGCGACGAGCTTGGGAGGGCCCGTTGCTTGGTTACTATCTCGCGCGACTTGCCGACGCCGGAGGGCCGCGGCTCGCGTTCGAGCATGCCTGGCTTCGTTATCGCCAAGCGATCGCCTACGGCCTCTTCATCTTTCTGATCAACGAGACCCGCTTCCAGTCCGAGGCGACGAACACGGCCTACACGGCGCGCTTTGGCACCGCCGCGATCGACCATGATACGGTAGGCCTGCTCGCCTGACCGCCATCGCAGCGAGGTCACTGCACCGGCTCATTGCGGCGTGCATGCCTCATGCAGGGCTACGTGATGCGATGGAGTGTCGTTCCCTCGTTCACGCACCGCCGATCTCGAAGCGATCCCGATGCTCTTCCGCCCATCGTCGGAAGCGCTGCAGCTGGATGCCGTGAGCATTTGCCCGCGCTATATCGACGCGGTAGCCCTCGACGTTGGCCCATTGCTGGCTCTCCACGAGACCGGGGCTGTTGCCGGCGGCGCGCGCCTGGGCACCGGACAGGGAACGCGCCTCCACCGGCCTCCCTGTCACCGCCGCAAGCGTCGCGGCGACCTCCGCCATCGTCAGCGCCTCAGCGGCTAGATCGATCTCCTGTCGGTCGAACCGCGCTGGCTCCTCGAACGCGGCCGCTGCGAAGCGTCCGACATCCGCAGCGGCGATGAGGTCAAGCCGCGTTTCCGCTCTGAGCGCCGTCTCGACGGTACCCCGCGCGAGCCCGGGGAACATCCAGCCGGCCTTGGGAGGAATGAAGTTGTCCATCATGAAAGCCGGCTTCAGGATCACCCAACGGGAGAAGCCGGCGCTCCTGACCGCTTCGTTGACGCCCGATTTGCTGTTCCAATAATTCGGCGACCAGCGACCTGACGCCCAATCTACGAAACTTTCCTGATCGCCGGCACGGGCGACGGAGGTATGGACGAATGTCTTTACTTCGGCGGCTCGCGCGGCGGCGATGAGGCGCTCGCCGGTACGAAGCTCATAATCCAAATCATCGGGTCTGGGCGTCGTCTGCATGGAAAAGACGCCGCTTGCACCCCGCACTGCGCCGGCCACGCTGGCATCGTCGTCAAAATCGCCCTTGAACAACGTGACGCCGCGCCGATCCAGTTCTTGCGCCGCGGGTGAACCTAGATCCCGTACGAGCGCGCGCGCTCTAAAGCCGCCGGCAAGCAGCGCATCGATGGTGGCGCCGCCTTGCGTGCCGGTGGCGCCGGTCACGAGAATGACGTCTTCAGCCACAATGGGGCTCCTTCGTCCGGTCCATGGAACGCGCAATAGGACCGCCACGGGAAGTGGCAACCACTCCCATCTAGCAATATCGCGCCTACGATGCGGCGCTGGCGATGTTGCGATTACACCGGCTCATCAATGACTGGCTGAAGGCGAACAAGCATGTATGACCTGCCGGACGAGCTTCTTGTCGAAGCGAAAGGCTCAATCCGGATCGTCACGCTCAATCGGCCGGAGGATCGCAACCCCGCATCCGTCGAAATGCTGTTCGGTTTGACGCGGCTAGCACGTGCGCTCGGCGAGGACGCAGAGGTCCGTGCCGTGATCCTCACGGGCGCCGGCAAAGCGTTCAGCGCGGGCGGCGACTTCAAGCATTTCGTCGCGACCGCCACCGACGCGGATTACGCTCGTGCCGCGCTCGACAATGCACGCCGCTTCGTCGAGGCAATGCTCAACCTACCCATACCCGTCATCGCGGCGGTCAACGGCGCCGCGGTCGGCTTCGGCGCGACGCTGGCGGCGCTGAGCGATATCGTGCTGATCGCCGATACCGCCTTCTTTGCCGAGCCTCACGTCAATGTGGGCCTGGTGCTCGGGGACGGCATCTCCATTACTTGGCCCTTCTTGCTCGCGATGAACAAGGCGAAGGAACTGATCTTCACCGGCGATCGCATCCAGGCGGCGGACGCCGTTCGCTGCGGCCTCGCGAACCGTGCGCTGCCGCTCGAGCAGCTGATGCCCGAAGCGATCGCACTCGCCGAACGGATCGCGCAGCAGCCGCGCAGCGCGCTCGAAGGATCGAAGGCGATCCTCAACATGTATTCCAAGGCGATGATGGAGAGCGTGCTCAGCGAGACGATCAGGCGTCAGTTCGAGCAGACCCAAGGTCCCGACCATGGCCGCATCGCTCAGGCCATGATCGACAGGCAAAAACGCAATCAGCAACAGGGGTAACCGTCGCACAGGCAAGGTCGACTGCTCCGCCTATCGCCAAAAGCCCGCAGCGGCGTCGGTCGCTCGCGAACAGACCGATCGAATTGAACTTCCGGCGGTGATCAGCGCCAGCTTATCCACGAGGGCGGCATGTGCCCGATCCTTGAGGCACGCGACCCGGGTTGCTGGCCCTTCAACCGCGCTCCAGTCGTTCCAGTCGCAACCGTGAACGGCGCAGCTTGCCCGCATCATCCCGGACGCGCTCGCGCGTGAACTCAACTGAGCGAGGCCGTTTGATCGTGCTCAGCCGCACCATGGCCGGCGCGAGAAATGCGATGCCGTCTGCCGGCTCCTCTGTCTCGGCCGCAAGCTCGACGATAGCGTGAAGCCGATTGCCCATGTCGGCATCGGGCAACCCAATCACCGCCGCGCAAAGCACGCCGGGCAGCGCTTCGATCGCCGCTTCGATCTCGGCCGGGTAGACGTTGACACCGCCGACGACCACCATGTCGGTGCGCCGATCGGCAATGTGGAGATAGCCGTCGGCGTCCAGCCAGCCGAGATCGCCGAAGCTGTCGAGATCGCCGCGAATGCGCGTGGCTGCGCCGATATAGCCATATTGGCTGCCCGGCTGGACCGCGCGGCGGAAGAATATCTCACCCACCTGACCAGGCGGGAGTTGCGCGCCTTCCTCGTCGAGGATGATGATCTGCTCGCCCGGCGCCGCCCGCCCGACCGAGCCGGGATGCTCCAGCCACTCGGCACCATTAATGATCGTGGCGCCGATGCGTTCGGTGCCGCCGTAGACCTCGATCACCTTCTCCGGCCCGATGCGACTGATCCACCAGCGCTTGACCTCGGGCGCACAGGGTGCGGCCATGTGCAGCAGCGTCACGATGGAAGAGAGGTCAGCGGCAGCAGTAACCTCGCGCGGAAGCTTGGCGATCCGCGCCATCATCGTCGGCACCACGTATGCGAAGCTCGGCCGATACCGCTCCACGGCACGCAGCCATTCGAGCGGATCGAAACGCTCGAGGCAGATGACATGGCTGCCCTGAGCGAGCGACATGGTGACGTAGGAGAAAGGAGCGCTGTGATAGAGCGGCCCGGGGTTGAGCAGAACGATGCGCGCGGGTCGGCTGCGGCCTTCTTTGTCCGGTCCCCAGGCCGATGGCTCCGGATCGACGATCAGCTTGGGCCGGCCGGTGCTGCCACCACTATTGACGATCTTGCCCGGCACCACCGCACGCGGCGGCAGCGGTGCATCCGACCAACTCTCCACCGGCGTGTCGTCAACGTTGACGAGCGGAACATCGAGCGGCGGCAGGGCCGACGTGCCTACCACGACACGCGGTGTGAGCAGGGCGATCAGCTGAGTCAGCTCGTCGGCCGCCATTCGCCACGACGCCGGGCAAGGTACAGCGCCCAACTTCCAGATCGCGAACGCGGTTTCGACGAACTCGACCCTGTTCGGCATCGCGATCATCACGCGATCGCCAACGCCGACGCCCGCCTGATCGGCGAGCTGGCGGGCGCGGCGGTTGGCACGCGCATCCAGCGCTGCAAAGCTCCAAGAGCGATCGCTTATGGTAAGCGCCGGCGCGTCCGGCGTCGCTAGCGCATGCGCGGAGAGCAACGCGCCAAGCGGTGCATTTCCGACCGGCTGGCCCGCCCGGTCGATCAGTGAGCTGAATTGACCACCGTTCATTCGGCAAGCGTGAATGGTCGCGTCAGGTTACGCAACCGATCCCACGCGACATGATCGCAACTGCGATGATCGGTCGGAGTGCGTCGACAGGCCGCAGAGCAAGCTGACAATGGCGGGAGCCTTTGGCAGTCGCCGAACATCACTCAAGGCCGCGTTTTGGAGCGAGCGACCCCATGTCTATTACAGCTGAAGATGCCGTCCGCTACGATGTCCGTGACGATGTGGCGATCCTGACCATCGATTTTCCACCGGTCAATGCGCTCGGCGCTCCCATGCGCGAGGGCATGGTGCAGCGGCTGAGGCAGGCGGAGGCCGATGCCGCCGTTAGGGCGATCGTGGTGATCGGCGCCAACGATCGCTTCGTCGCGGGCGCCGACATCCGCGAGTTCGGCAAGGCGAAGAAGGGGCCGGAGCTTGTCGAGATCCAGACGATGATGGAGGAAAGCCGCAAACCGGTCGTCTGCGCCATCGACGGACACGCTCTGGGCGGCGGACTCGAACTCGCGCTTGCGGCGCCATTCCGCGTCGCAGCGTCGCGAGCCAAGATCGGTCTGCCCGAGGTCAATCTCGGCTTGCTTCCCGGCGGCGGCGGCTCCCAGCGCCTGACGCGGATCGTCGGCCCCGAGGTCGCGCTCGACCTGATCCTCGAGGGCAAGCACATCAGCGCCGCGAAAGGCAAAGAGCTCGGCCTCATCGACGAGGTGACCGACGGTCCGGTGATCGATACCGCGATCGCCTTCGCGCGCGCCAAGGCGCAACATGGCGGTCCTTTCCCGAAGACGATCGAGCGCACCGACAAGGTGGCTGGCACCGACCCTTCGATCTTCAAGACGACGCGCGAGGCCAACGCCAAGAAGTGGCAGGGCATGGTCGCGCCGTTCAAGATCGTCGATTGCATTGAGGCGGCCTGCACCTTGGCTCCGCGCGAAGGGCTCGCGTTCGAGAAAGAGGCGTTTCAGGTCTGCCTCCAGGCGCCGAGCCGCGCCGCGCAGGTCCACTTGTTCTTCGCCGAACGCCAGGCGGCGAAGATCGAAGGGCTGTCCGCCAGCGTTGAGCCGAAGCCGATCCGCAAGGTCGGCATCATCGGTGCGGGCACGATGGGCGGCGGCATCGCCATGTCCTGCGTCAATGCCGGCCTTCCGGTCGTGCTGCTCGAAGCCGCTCCGGATGCGCTCGACGCGGGCATGGCAAAGGTGAAGTCCAACTACGAGATTTCGGTCAAGCGCGGCTCACGCAGTCAGGCGCAGGTCGACAAGGCGCTCGGCCTCATCACAACCACGCTTGACTACACCGATCTCGCCGATTGCGACCTCGTGATCGAGGCGGTGTTCGAGAACATGGCGATCAAGAAGGAGATCTTCGCCAAGCTCGACGAGGTCTGCAAGCCCGGTGCGATCCTCGCCACCAATACCTCGGCGCTCGACATTGACGAGATCGCGTCCGCGACCAAGCGCCCCGAGGACGTGATCGGCACGCACTTCTTCTCACCGGCGAACGTGATGAAACTCCTCGAGAACGTCCGCGGGACCAAGTCTTCCCCAGAGACGATCGCAACGGTGATGGCGTTCGGCAAACAGGTCGGGAAGGTGCCGGTTCTCGCAGGGAATTGCGAAGGGTTTATCGGCAACCGCATGCTCCGCGCCTACGGCACCGAGGCCGAGCATCTGCTTGAAGAAGGCGCGACCCCATCGTCGATCGACAAGGCGCTCAAGGACTTCGGCTTTCCGATGGGGATATTCCTCATGCGCGACATGTCCGGGCTCGATGTCGGCTATCGCATGCGCCAAGGGCGGATCGAGGCGGGCACGCTCGACCCGAACGCGCCGGATTACACGCCGCTCGCCGACCGTATCGTCGAGGCCGGGCGCCTCGGTCAGAAGAGCGGCGCCGGCTATTATAAATATGAGGGTCGCGATGCCACGCCCGATCCCGAGGTCGAGAGCATGTTGAAGACTATCGCGAAGAAGAAGGGGATCACCCGCCGCGAGATCGGCGAAGAGGAAATCGTCAATCGCATTCTCGGTGCCATGGTCAACGAAGGTGCGAAGATCCTCGACGAGCGTGTGGCCCAGCGCGCTAGCGACATCGATGTCACCTACGCATTCGGCTACGGCTTCCCGAAATATCGCGGTGGGCCAATGTTCTGGGCGCAGCAGAAGGGTCTCGACAAGCTGCTCGAAATCATCCGCGCCAACCACGCGCGCTACGGCGATCGCTGGAAGCCGGCCAAGCTGATCGAGGAGCGTGTCGCCTCCAGGACGGATTGGAATGGCGCGACGATCGAGGCTGCCTGATCTCTCGGACGACGACCGGCCGAGAGATCGGTTCGGTCGGCGCAGAGAAGCAAGCTAGAGCCATTTTCAACCTAACTGATCCACCATTCCTCGTTCGCCCTGAGCGAAGTCGAAGGGCAGCCACAGCGCATGGGCTTCGATTGCGCTCAGCCCGAACGGCTGAGGCGATTCTGGCTGATCGAATAGCGCTCTAGAACGAACGGAACGGCGTCACGGCTCGAGGCTGGCTCGCGACTGCTTCACGCATGTGTCGCATCCATAAGCGCGAAGGTAGCAGGATCGGGACCACCCCGCCCCTCCGGGTCATCGAGCGCGCGGATCGCAGTGATCGCTTCTTCGTCTAGTCGAAGTTCGAGGCTGGCAAGATTGTCGCGCATATGCTCCGGCGACGAGGCCTTGGGGATCGCGACGATGCCCTGGCCGGTAATCCACGCCAGCACGAGGCGTGCCGGCGAGACGCCGAAGCGATCGGCGATCGCCTGCACCCGCGCGTCTGCAAGCAGGGCACCGTGACCGAGCGGGCTCCACGCCTGCGTTACGATACCCAGCCGCTGGTGCACCTCGAGCAACGCCCGCTGCTGAAAGCGGGGATGAAGTTCGATCTGGTTAACGGCCGGCACGACGCCGGTTGCGTCGACGATCCTTTGCAGATGCTGCTCCTGGAAATTCGAGACGCCGATCGCCTTGACCCGGCCATCGTCGCGCAACCGCACCAAAGCACGCCAAGTATCGCAGTAAAGATCGCGTTCTGGGACGGGCCAATGAATCAAATAAAGATCGATATGATCGAGACCGAGCCGCTCCAGGCTCGCCTCGCAGGCGACGAGAGCGGCGTCATAGCCTTGGTTGCTGTTCCACAACTTGGTGGTGACGAAAACCTCGTCGCGCGGCAGCCCGCATTCGCGCACGCCGCGCCCCACAGCGGCCTCATTGCGATAGACGGGAGCGGTGTCGAATCCGCGATAGCCCATCTCTGCCGCGGTCCGCATTGCGGCTGGCGTGTCGGCATCCGGGATCATCATCACGCCGAGGCCAATCAGCGGAAACTCGGTCCCGGTGTTTAGGGCGACGGTGCGGGTCATTGGTTCATCCTTTTGTCGAGCTGTGTCAGATCCGGCGCGTTCGGTACCCGCTCGAAGCGCCGACGGCGCGCGATGAGATCCACCGCGCTGCACCAGTGCGTCTGCGCTAGCGCGTTAGCAGTCTAGTGCCCGCACATTTAGTGCGCGACGTTGTGCGACTTTTGAATCGCATCCTTCGCGGCGATGTAGCCGAAGACGAAGGACGGCGCGATGCTGGCACCCGCCCCCGGATAGGTCCGTCCCATCACCGATGAGGTGCAGTTTCCGGTGGCGTACAGCCCCTCGATAAGCGAACCATCCGCGCGCATCACGCGTGCCTTTTCGTCGGTTACGACGCCACCGAACGTGCCGACGTCTCCGGGGAAGATCCGAGTAGCATAGAAGGGCCCCTTCGCGATCGAGCCGATGCAGGGATTCGGCTTGTTCGTCGGATCGCCGCGGAACCGATCATATTGCCGCTCACCCTTGTGGAATTCCTCGTCGATGCCTGTCTCTGCAAACCGATTGTAGCGCTCGACCTGCGCAGCCAGACCCGCAGCGTCGATCCCGGCTTTGTGTGCGAGCTCCTCGATCGTGTCCGCCTTCACAAGGAAGCCGGATGCTAGCCACTCCTTCACCGGCTTCATGCCCGGGAGTAGCGGCCCGTAGGCGTAATCCCGCATCGCGCGATCGTCGAAGATCGCGAATGCCGGCACCACGCCCTTGGCGTACATCGTCTCGCCGACTTCCATGTACGAGTTTGCCTCATTGATGAATCGCTGACCGGTCCTGTCGACCCACATGTAGTGAGGTATCGCGAGATCTGCGTTGTGCATGAACGGGTAGGCACTGCCGTCCGCGCCCCGGGCGCCGGCCGGCACCGATCCGTCGGCATTCAGCGACGTCGGCACCCACACGGCGAGATCCAGATTTTCGGTCTCGGCACCCAGCCTGATCATCTCCTCGATCATCTCGCCGGTATCGCCGGGATTGGCATTGGTCCAATTCGCGGAAATTGGATGGCGCTGATAGCGTTGCCGCATGGCATCGTTGCGTGCGAAGCCGCCCACGTTGAGAAGCACCCCGTAGCGTCCCCGCACTAAAGTCTCTTTCCCTCGGTACGCCCCTTCGATGCCGACGACGCGCCCCTCCTCCTCGATCAGCTTGTTCGCAGCGAAGCCTCCGAAAACAGCGATGCCGCGCTTTAACGTCATCTCGAGCATGCGCGACTGGATCGCACCGCCATTGGCGACGATCCGTCGCTTGAGCAGCTTGTTCACGCCCATTGCGACCGCCAGACGCGCCATGATCAGCTTGGCAGCGAAGGTCTTCTTGAACATCAGCCCCTTCATCATCGTGAAGGCGTCGAACGGCACCGACGTGAAGGGCGCGTAGAGCGAGACCTTTTCCTGCCACGGCCCCAGGTTCCGCAGATCGAAGGGCTCCGCCATCAGCGAGCGGCCGCGAGGCTGACCGCCATCGCGCTCGTCATAATAATCCGACCATCCATCGGGATAGAAGAACTTCATGCCTTCGTCTTCGAGGAACTGGACCATCTCCGGCCCCTCGTCGAGAAAAGCTTCGCGCCGCGCCGGCGCGGTGCCCTTGCCAGCGAAGTCGACGGTAGCGTCGAGATAGCGATTTGCCAGGGCCTTGGAATCCTGCACGCCGTGGCGCTTGATGATGTGATTGTTCGGCACCCACCACACCCCGCCCGAGAAGCCTGTGGAGCCGCCGATCTGATCGCGCTTCTCAAGAATGACTGGGTTGAGACCGGCTTTTTTCAAATAGAGCGCAGCCGCCATCGAGCCGCCTCCGCTGCCGACGATGACGAAATCGTACTCCGGCTGCAGAACGAAGGATTCAGGCGATGGCAGGCTCACGGGTGACCTCTCTCTCTCTCTCGACTTTGCGCGGGACTGAACATGTTTGGCGGCGAAGGCGCAATCCTTCACGTTGCTTCCGCATCCCGACCCGAACCCAACTGCCGTGGAAACGACCACCGCTCAGTCCCAGGCGACGGGAAGCGTGCGGCGCCCCCAATACATCCAAGTTTCGATCCGCTCCGTCGCACCTGCGAGCCTGAGCTTCGGAAAGCGGCTGGTGAGTAACTGCACCGCAATCTGAGCCTCCAGCCGGGCGAGCGGCGCGCCGATGCAGAAATGCACCCCGGCCCCAAAAGAAAGATGGCGACCCAATTCCGGCCGAGGACGATCGAGACGGAATTTGTCCGGATCCGCGAAGCGTGCCGGATCACGATTCGCGCCGGCGATGGAGAACATCAGCTTCGCATGGTCGGGTAAGGCGTGGCCATGCATCTCGATAGGCGCGGTCGCGGTGCGGAAATGGGCGAGCACCGGCGGATCGAAGCGAAGGCTCTCTTCGACAGCGATGCGGATCAGCGCCGGATCGGCGCACACCGCTTCCCAACGAGCGCGGTCCTCCAGCAGCCGCCAGACGCAATTACCGATGAGATTGGTCGTCGTCTCCTGCCCACCCGTCAAGAACGTCGCGCAAACGTTGACAATCTCCATGTCGGTAAGGCGTCTCCCCTCGATCATCGCGCAGATCGATCGCGAGAGATAATCGTCCGGCACGATCTCGCCGAGATGGGAGAGGTTCGGCTCGGCAATGCCTGCCGCCCGCAGCATCCCCCGCCGATCTTCGGCAAGCGCGATGCAATGCGCGTAGATCTCCTTGAACAGCGCCTTGTGCGATCCCGGCTCCGGATCGTGGAACATCAATTCCTGTAGCTCGTCCGCCCAATGCTTGTAGCGCTTATAGTCTTGCTCGGGCAGGCCAAGCATCCGGCACATCACCCGCGCCGGCAGCGGCAACGCGAGATCATCGTGCAGATCGCCGGACTTGCGCACATCCATCGCCGCGCCGAGTTCTTCGGCGATCGTCTCGATCTGCGGGCGGAACGCCGCCATCGCCTTCGGCGTGAAACCCGGCAGCAGCACGTCGCGAAACGCCATGTGGAAGGGTGGATCGGTGACGATGCCGGTATCGTGGGCGGTATCCTTGGCGGCGTTGCCCCACTTGAAAGACCAAATCGGACTGTCCTGCAGCACCACGTCCTTGATCTCGGCATAGTCGCTCGTGATCCAGAATTTGTGGTGAGCCGTTTCGAGGGCATAGAAGGGGCAGGCGCGCGCGAGTGCCGCATAATGTCTGCCGGGATCATCGAGGACCTCCTGCGAGACTGGATCGAATGAGAGTGCGGTCTCCGACATCGCCGTCCCTCGTTGATAGTCGCCGTGCACGCGCGGCACGTCGTTCACGCTCGTTCTGCGAAGAAGGCGATCACGTCGGCGGCGAAGGCATCGGGCTCTTCCATCGCGGCGAAGTGACCGCCCGCCGCCATCTTGCTCCAGCGCTGGACGTTGTGCGCCTGCTCGGCGAGCCTGCGGCTCGGCATCGGATAGAATTCGCCCGGGAAGTGGGCGAGCGCGGTCGGCACCGTCACCGGCCCGGGCGAGCGCCGCTCATGGTTGCTGCCATAGTACATCCACAGCGACGAGATCACGTTGTCAGTGACGAGATAGCTCATCATGTTGGTGATGAGATGATCCTTGCTGAAGCGGCTCTCGATCTCGCCATGCGTGTCGCCCCAGCGGCGGAACTTCTCAATCAGCCAGCTGGCCCAACCTACCGGATTGTCGTGCAGGGCGAGCCCGAGAGTCTGCGGTCGCGTGCCCTGCTGGTGATGATAGCCGCTCTCCTCCTTCATGAGCGCGGCGACCGAGCGCCAATATTCGGCGAGTTCAGCATCGCCTGAGGAACCGGGCGGAGGCCCCATGAAGAAGTTGAGGTGGATTGCCGCCACGACGTCGGCATGGTTGGCGCCAAGCTGGTAGGTCACCGCCGAGCCCCAGTCGCCACCTTGCGCGAAGAAGGATGCGTAGCCGAGTTCGTCGACCATCAGCTTTCGCCACATATCGGCCACCGCCGCCGGCCCGATCGGCCGTGGCGGCCGCCAGGACCAGCCGTAGCCAGGCAGCGACGGCACGACGACATCGAAGCCAGCTGCCGCGAGCTTCGGTATCACCTCCTGAAATTCGACCACAGAGCCTGGCCAGCCATGGGTGAGGATGATCGGCACGGCTCGTGAACCGTCGCCTCTCACATGATAGAAGTGGATCGGAACGCCCTCGACGTCGGCCACAAACTGCGGGTGGCGGTTCAGCCGCGCCTCCTGGCCCCGCCAGTCGTACCGTTCGCGCCAATAGGCGATGAACTCTTCCAGATAGTTGCGATCCGTCCCCCACGACCATCCGCCGCCTTCCGGCGCATAGCCGATGCGCGTGTCAGCGAGCTTCGCCGCAATTCGTGCGAGCATCGCGTCGGGCACGTCGATCCTGAAGGGACGAGCCGCCATCATCACCTCTTTCTCTGCCGGCAAACTGGCCGCTTCCCATGATCATGGCGAGGATGCGCTTGCAACCATCGCAGTCGCGATAGGCCGGCTGCGGCTGAGCCGTTACAGTCTACGGCGAAAGGATGTTCCGTGACCTTCCCAGTTCGCTACCCCAAGATCGACTACAGCAACGTGCCCGCGCACTGGGCGCGCAACATCGCATTCGCCCAGGATCGCAATGCGACTTCGCTCATCCCCACGCCGATAGAGCCTTGGCTGATCCGCATTCTCCAGAGTGCCGTCGAGAAGCTGCCTCCCGGCGACACGAAACTGAAGGATGAGGTCGCCGCCTTCATCGGTCAGGAGTCGCAGCATTTTCGGCAGCATCGATTGTTCAACAAGGCGCTCGTCGCCCAGGGCTATCCCGAACTCGCCGAGTTCGAGAAGCGCTTAGCGGACGACCTTGCGCGGTTTGAAAGAACACGCTCGCTCAAGTTCCTGCTTGCCTATGCCGACGGTTTCGAGTCGTTGGGTGCGGTCGCAGGCGCCTTGTGGTTCGAGCATAGCGACGCTTTTTTAGAAGGTGCAGATCCGAACGCGACGGCATTGTGGAAGTGGCACATGGCGGAAGAGTTCGAGCATCGCAGCGTCTGCTTCGACTTTTATCATGCGCTGTATGGGCGCGGCATCTGGAATGCGATCGTCAACGGTTATTTCTATCGCGTTTACGGCTTCGTGTTCGCGATGCGGCATCTCAACGGCTATATGAAGCGAATGCGCGACTACATGCTCGATATCGATCGGCAGTCTATGAGCGAGGACGAGAAGGCACAGCTCGAACGCGACATCAAGGAGTATGAGGCGCTCCATAAGCGGCACACTCTGCCGCAGTTGCTGAAGAATTTTCTGCCCTGGTACAATCCGGCGCGCAAGAAGACGCCGCGCGGACTGATCGAATATCTCAAGCGGTTCGAGGCGGGCGGCGACATGGTGCGTAGCATTACCTCGGGCGGTCCCGCGGAAGCGGCGCGACCGGAGCCCGCGTGACGCTCAGCCAGCAGTAGCGAACCGCGAAGCCGTCTCCTCCTACGAGCCGGCTTGAAGCCAGGTTTCTGCGGCGCTGGCGGAGATGAAGACCCCCCATTGCACGGTGCCGGGCATGACCTGCAGATGGCGCCGCGCCGAAATCTTCGCGAGCGTCGTCTCCAAAACGACCGCGAAACGATCACCATCCTTGATCTTCTGTCCGGAATTTATGATCGCCGTCACCTCCTGCGGCGGGATCGGCATTCTGGTCGCGTCGGTGATCATCTTCAGACGGCCGAACTCGCGACGACAATGATCAGCGGCGCTGTTGTGGGCGGTGACGAAGGCTTCAGCGATCGTTGTAGTCCAGGCGCCTTCCAATGACACGCGGAGCGTTCGCGTCGTCTCGTCCAATTCGAAATTGAAATAACCTGGGACCGACATGCTCTCGCCCGGAAGCGGCATCGTGTTCCTCCTCCCCTCGACTGCTCTGCAGCCCGCACCAGTTGTATCACGCGATCCCGGTGTAGGCGTGCGCGGCCCGAGAAGAATTGCAAATGCGATCAACCGGGAGAAGCCTCCTGATCCGGCAGTCGCACCCTGCTATGCACTCGCCCACCACCATCCAGAGAGACCAGGTTCGATCATGACAGATTTGTCCAGCCGCGCCGTCCTCGTCACGGGCGCGTCCTCCGGGCTCGGCGCCTGCTTCGCGCGTGCCGCCGCGCGAGCAGGCGCGGCGGTGGCGCTTGCCGCCCGCCGCGCCGACCGCCTCAAGGACCTTCAGGCAGAAATCGCGGCGGAGGGTGGCCGCGCGATCCCGATCGAGATGGATGTTGCCGACGAGGCTTCCGTCAGCGCCGGCTTCGATAGCGCGCAGGCGGCACTCGGCCCGGTCAACTCGGTGGTCGCCAATGCCGGTCTCAACGTGCCCAGTTCCGCGCTCGGGCTGCCGATTACCGAGTTCGACAAGCTGATGGACGTCAACCTGCGCGGCGTGTTCATCACCGCGCGCGAGGCCGCCAAGCGGATGATCGCGAATGGATCACCCACGTCCGGTGATGGCCGCATCGTCCTGGTCGGCTCGGTCGGCTCGCATCGCGTGCTCGATCGGCTGGTCGCCTACAACACGTCAAAGGCGGCCGTCCTGATGATGGGCAAGGCGCTGGCGAAGGAATGGGCGTTGAAGGGTATCAGCGTCAACACGGTCTGCCCCGGGTGGATCGCGACCGAGCTCAACAGCGAGTGGCTGGCGAGCCCCGCAGGCCGGGCGCTGATCGCTTCGTTTCCGCGCAAGCGCGCGATGCAGGCCGAGGATCTGTTGCCGATCGTCATGTTGCTGCTGTCGGATGCCGCCCGGACGATCACCGGGGGAGCCTTCGAACTGGACGACGGCCAATCGCTCTGATCGGCTCGCATCCTATCACGACTGCGATCATGCGGATGCCGCTGCTGCTCGTCTGGCAAGGGCGGAAGGTGCCTCATAAGGTGCCGACCAGAATCGCGGGAGACGACTCGTGAAGGATTATCACGGCAAGTGGTTGAAGGCGCCCGAGCTGCTGTTGTTCGAGGTTGAGGACGCGGTCGCGACCATCACCTTCAATCGCCCCGAGGCACGCAATGCGCTGAGCCTGCCGCTGCTCACCGAAATGCGCGCGGCACTGCTCGAGGCCGACGACCGGCTCGACATCAACGCGATCGTCCTCTGCGGCGCTGGCAAGGATTTCTGCGCGGGATATGACCTCATACAATCCTATGCCGGCCGCGGCGAGACGACCACGCACGGCAACTACAGCTATCGCGTCGCCACGGATCGGTTCGACGATGATTGCTGGTCAATCGAGCGCACACAGGAAATCGCGCTCGTCATCCCGTCCCTGCACAAGCCGGTGATCGCGAAGATACAGGGCAATTGCCTCGCGGGCGGCACCGATATCGCGCTCAGCTGCGACATGATCGTCGCCGCCGACGATGCACGCATCGGCTTCCCCGCCACCCGCGCCAACGGTACGCCGCCGGCCCACATGTGGACCTACCATGTCGGTCCGCAATGGGCGAAGCGACTGCTTTGCACCGGCGACAAGATCAGCGGTCGCGACGCGGTGCGGATCGGGCTGGTGATGGAGAGTTGGCCCGCCGAGGAGCTGGACGGCGCGGTGGCGGAGCTTGCCCGCCGCGTCGCGCTTGTCGATCAGGAACTGCTCGCCACGCACAAGCGCGTGGTTAATCTTGCGCTCGAACAGATGGGCGCAAATACTATCCAACGCCTCGCCGGTGAGCTCGATGCCCGCGCCCACCTCTCGGCCGGCCCCCGTCGCACGCGGTTCAAGCAGGACATGAAGGAGCACGGCCTCAAGGAAGCCCTCAAGAGCCGCGACGACCCCTTCGGCGACGGCTTCGTACGGTTGCGTGAAGACTGAATATTCGCGCGCGGGTGCGCCCATCGGCGGCGCTTGCCGCCAAGACCAACTATCTCACGGGAATTGGCATGACCCACGATCTGACGACGCGCGGCCTTGAGGTGTTCGGCGAGTTGATGGGCGAAGGCGCCGTCGCGAAGATGCAGGAAGGAATTGCCTCCGGCCACTTCGGCTCTCCAATCGGCGAGCTGGCGACGCATTATGCCTTCGCGAGCGTCTGGGGCCGCGACGGGCTCGAGCGCAAGCAACGCAGCCTGGTCGTCATCGGCGTGCTGATCGCGCAACGCCAGCTGCTCGAACTCAAGAACCATGTTCGGATCGGCATACGCAACGGGCTCAGCGTTCGCGAGATCGAGGAAGCGCTGATCCAGACGACCCCCTATGTCGGCTTCCCCGCCGTCGCCTCCGCCACGACAGCGATCATCGAGGTGCTGCGTGAGCTTGGCCTTGATGTGCAGACGCGCACCGCCGAAGAGCGCGGCGTGCTCTGACCGGTCTACGCGGCCAAAAGAAAAATCGCTTCGTCATGCGCGCTACCACCGGGTGAGCTGAGTTCGGAGACGTCCGCCGTGCCGGCCCGGACGATTTCGCGCCTGGCACGTTTCGCGAGGGTGCGGCTCGGCTCGTACCGGATCTCGGCCGCCCGGTACGGTGCGCCGAGGGGAAGATGGATGCGAAGCGATGATCAGAACACACATCGCTCAGCTAAAGGAGCTGGTCGGTTCAACGCCCACCGCGGTTCGCCTCAAGGCCAGACCAGCTGCAGCTCCAGGATGCCGTTAACCTGACCGGTGGCGAGTACCGGCTTGGTTCCCGGCTTCACCCGAAACTCCGGAATGCGTGACAACCATTCCTGCAGGAAAACGCGCAGCTCACGCCGGGCGAGCGTCGCGCCGGGACAGGCGTGCGCGCCGTTGCCGAAGACGGCATGAATCGACTTTTCGCGATCGAAATCGACCGTCAGCGGATCGGGATTGAGCCGATCGTCGACGCCGACCAGGAGGTTCGGCGGCAGGATGATATCGTCCCTCTTGAATTGAACACCTTTGTATTCGAAGTCCTCGGTGATGACACGCGATGTATTCGCGATACCGTGCCGGCGCAGCAACTCCTCGATCGCTCGCTTGAGGAAAGCTTCGTCATGAAGATTTTCAGCGAGGCGCCGGAGATCCTTCGGATGCTCGGCGAGGAATTTCGCAAAAAAGCCGATCATGCCGGCAACGGTATCGAGGCCGCCAAACAAGACCAGGGTAGCGTAGTTGATCGCTTCCGCTTCCGAGATGCGCCGTCCGTCGATCTCGACTGTGACGAGGCGGGTCAGCAGGTCGGCTCCCGGCGTAGCGCGGCGCTCCATCACCCATTTGTTGAGGTATGCGCCCATATCCGCCTGCGCCTGTTGACGCTTGAGCGGATCAGGGCTGCGCACCGACACCTCGGCGATCGGCAGCAGCAGGTGCTTGTCCGCCTTGGGAAGATCGACGAGCTCGAGAAATACGTGGATCGGCAAGACCTTCGCAAAATCCTCGATGAACTCACACTCACCTTGCGGCAGCAGCTTCTCGATTTGATCGACCGCGACGCGACGGACATCCTCCTCGAGATGCTGGACGACGCCGGGCGTCAGCGCCTGCATCAGCGGCCGGCGATATTGCGCGTGGATCGGCGGATCGAGCTCCAACGGGATCTGCATCGGCGTGCCCGGTGGAGGCGGCGGCAGCGTGACGCTCCGGTTCGAGAAGGCGGAAGTATTCCGCTGCATGTGCACGATATCGTCGCCTCGCACGGCGACCCAGTGGCCGCCATTGCGCGGCGTCCAGAAGATATCGGGGCTCGCCCGCTGCATAGCGGCGTAGGCGGCTTGGACGTCGTCCTCCGATCCCTCGATGTCGTAGAAATCGAAATCGATCACCAATTCGTCGGGGACGTGAGCAGGCTTGGTTGCCAGATCCGCCGCCTGTTCGATCATCGGCTTAGTCTCCTCTCCGGAAGTGACGACCGTCATCCGCTTTTTCGTTCTTCCATCGCCCCGCGCTTGCCTAGCGCTTTGCACGTGCCTTTCGGGGCTTCGGGCGATCATCACGCTGTTGCTGGCGCACCGTGCCGACAGCGGGATATGTAGCGGCTACTTTATGGCCCGTTCTCGCCGCAAGCGTCAATCGACGGCTTATCGCGGCGGCCGGTCCGAAGCGCGCGCGTCACCATGACTTCGATGACCTCGATCAGGTGATCACGATCGCCGCCGCCGTTCGGAAACAGCCATTCCTGCATCAGCACGGCGCTCGCCATCATTCCGAACGACAAGCGGATACCTGCGGCGATGTCGAAGTCCGGTTCGTGTCCGCGCATGCGATATTCGGCCTCCAGTTGCGCAAGGCCGGCTTCGAAAAAGGGCTCGAAGGTAAATTGCCCGACACCAGCCAGCGCTTCAGCAGGCGGTCGACCGACGATCAGAGCGCTCAGCAGATCGCGGTTCTGTGTGAGCAGGTCATAGACGAGAAGATAGAGGTCGGGCGCATCGGGATTCCCCGCCACCTTCTGCGCCGAGGTAAATTCCTGGATCACTTGCTTGAAAGGAGTCAGGATCACAGCGTCGAAGAGTTGTGCCTTGTCGCCATAATAACGGAATAGCAGTGTCTCGCTGACATCCGCAGTGTGGGCGATTTCTCGTGTCGTGGTGCCGGCATAGCCGCGGTCGGCGAACAGCTGGCGCGCTGCTGCGCGGATACGCGCCTCCACGTTTTCGCGGGTGCGGCGGGGACGGCGCGGCCGTTCGACAACGTCTAGCGCTGCCGCTGCGTTCGAGAGTCCAGATGCGACCGCCATTCTCCTCCCCTTTCCCCCCGCCGCGCGTCATGCTGCCAAGCTGCCGTGACTAACAAAGGCGCCAGCGAGCCATCGTCGCTACGAACTGCTTTGCGAGTGATCGATCGGCGGCAGGCGCGCAAGCCGGTCGCCGAGAGACGCCGAATATCGCGCGAGCTCCGCAGTACCAGGATCGATCGCTTATCGATCTCACCGTGGTTCTTGTGACTGCGATATCCTGTTCGCGCGTGGCCACTCCATCGTCCATCTGATGGTCCGCGCCTGATCTCGACAAACCCGCGCTGCTCGCCCCAAACGCACGATGACGACCCGGCGAGGCGACGATGACGAGAGTTTCCGAACAAGGCGGTCCCGACCAGCAGTATCAGGCGCATCTTGCCGCCGGGCGCTTCATGATCCAGCGCGGCGTCGAGACCGGCAAGATGGTCTTCTTCCCACGGGCCATCGCGCCGGGGACGGGCGAGGATCTCGAGTGGGTCGAAGCGTCGGGACGCGGCACGGTCTATTCCACCACCTGCGTGCGCAAACGTCCGCCCGAGACGGATCTGAACATCGCGCTGATCGACCTTGAGGAAGGTCCCCGCATGATGAGCCGCGTCGAGGGCGTCGCCCCGGACGCTGTGGCGATCGGGATGGCGGTCAAGGCCCGCATCGTCGCGCTCGACGACGGCCATATCGTCGTGTTCGATCCGGCGCCGGGAGAAGCGGCATGAACGATCGCTTTCCGCGCGCGCGCACCGCGATCGTCGGCGCGGCGACCTTCGGCGAGGGGCGCTGCCCCGGCTACGAGCCCTACGACATGGCGGCGATCGCGGCGCGTGACGCGCTCGCGCAATGCGGCCTCAGCTTTGCTGACGTCGACGGCGTATTCGCGACCACGTCGAACGACACGTTCGGCGGCGCCATGCATTTCGCCCAATATTGCGGCATCAGGCCCCGCGTGATGGACAACAGTCGCAGCGGCGGCAACGTGTTCGAGAGCTATGTCGAACGAGCGGTTTGGCTGCTCGAAGCCGGACTGATCGATTGCGCGCTGATCGCCTATGGCAGCAACCAGGCCTCGGCTCTCGGCAAGCTGACGAACACCAACCGCCCCTTTCCCTACGAGGCGCCCTATCGACCGGTGAACCCGATGACGAGCTACGCGCTCGCCGCCAAGCGTCACATGCATCAGTACGGCACCACCAAGGAGCAGCTCGGCGAGGTGGCGCTGGCCGCGCGAAAATGGGCGCAACTCAACCCGGACGCCGTGAGCCGCGCACCTCTGACGATGGACGAGTATCTCGCCGCGCGGATGATCAGCGATCCGTTCGGCAAGCTCGACTGCTGCCTCGTCACCGATGGCGCAGCGGCGGCAGTCCTGACCCGCGCCGATCGCGCGCGCGATCTTGCCACCACGCCGATCGCCGTTCTCGGCGCAGCAAGCATGACGACGCATTCGCACATCCTGGCCATGCCGGATCTCACCGTGACGCCGCTAGCGGAATGCGGGCCGCGGGCACTGGCACAGGCGGGCCTCACGCCGGCGGACATCGACCTGGCCGAACTCTACGATGCCTTCACGATCAACCCGATCCTGTTCCTCGAGGATCTCGGCTTCTGCCCCAAGGGCGAGGGCGGCCGTTTCGTCGAAGGCGGCGCGATCGCCCCCGGCGGGAAGCTGGCGGTCAACACGAACGGGGGCGGCCTCTCCTGCGTCCACCCCGGCATGTACGGGCTGTTCACGATCGTGGAGGCGGTGCGACAGCTGCGGGGCGACGCCGGCGATCGGCAGGTCGCAAATGCGCGAACCGCGATCGCGCAAGGCAATGGCGGCGTGCTCTCGAGCCAGGCAATCGTTGTCCTCGGCGTCGAGTGACGCGTACGGGCCGGGGTAGCCATGTGCCGCCATCGCACCCGCGATAAGCGGAGCGGCTACCCGGTAGATCGTCGTCTTGAGGGTTTCGGTGGTTGCGCGGGGTCCTGCATGTCGCGATGCGCAAGCGTGGCCGGCAATTTCGAGCCGAGGGAATGGCAATCATGAATTTCGAGCTCGATCCCGCGCTGGAAGCCTTTCGTCAAGAGGTGCGCGCCGCGATCGATGCCGATCTCACGCTGGAGCTCAAGGCCGGCATGCAGGCATATGCCGGCAGTCAAGCTGAGCCGGACGACGCCCTCACGTGGATGCGCATCTTGAACAAGCGCGGCTGGTCGGTGCCACACTGGCCGATCGAATATGGCGGCACCGGCTGGTCGGCCATGCAACTCTACATCTTCAATGAGGAATGCTGCAACGCCTGGGCGCCGGACACCTGCTGGGGCGAAACGCAGATGTGCGGGCCGGTGATCTACACCTTCGGCTCGGACTATCTGAAGGAGAAGTTCCTGCCAGCCTTCCGGCGCGGCGACTATTATCTCGCGCAGGGCTTCTCGGAGCCTGGCAATGGGTCCGATCTTGCGCGGCTGCGCACCGCCGCCCGCCGCGAAGGCAACATCTACATCGTCAACGGCCAGAAGATCTGGACCAGCTCGGCCTATGCTTCCAAGTGGGGTTTCTTCCTGGTGCGGACCGATCCGAATGTGAAGTCGCAAGCAGGCATTTCCTTCCTGATGATCAAGCTGGACACGCCGGGAATCACGATCCGGCGCATCCCGCAGCTGAACGGCGAGGCCGATCTGTGCGAAGTGTTCCTCGACAATGTCGTGGTGCCGGCTGAGAACCTGATCGGCGAGGAAGGCAAAGGCTGGACTTATGCCAAGTTCCTGCTCGATCACGAGCGGACGACCAGTTCATTCATCTTCTTCAACAAGCGCGAGCTTGCCCGCGCGAAGATGATCGCCCAGAACGAGGCGCAGGATGGCGAGCCGCTCATTCGCAACCCGCATTTCCGTTCTCGCCTCCTGCGCATCGAGGCCGAGCTGACGGCGCTCGAATGGTCCGTGCTCCGCGAACTCAGCCACGAGGATTTCAAATATGATGCGACGGCAGCGGCCTCGACGCTGAAGATCGCGGGATCCCGGCTGCAGCAGTCGATCAACGAGCTGCAGATGGACATGCTCGGTGCCAAGGCGATGCGGGCGTTTCCTTTCGATCCCGCCGATCGCGAGGATGCGCCGCTATGGCCTGGCTATGCCGAAACAGCCACGTCGCGCGCGCTCGTGATGCGCGCGGCCACCATCTACGGCGGCACGCTGCAGATCCAGAAGGGCATCATCGCCAAGCTCGCCTTCGACCTCTAGCCGCTGCGGGACGCGCCATGGATTTCAACCTCTCCGATCTGCAGCGCATGTTGCTCGACACCGCGGAGCGTTATCTCGCCGAGCGGTTCACGCTCGAGCATCGCCGCGCGCTCCGCGACACCGCCGATGGCCTCGACACGGAAGCGTGGTCGACCTTCGCCGAGCTCGGCTGGCTGGCGCTGGCGATCCCGGAGGCTCAAGGCGGCCTCGGGGGCACGATGGCTGACATTGCGGTGCTCGGCGCCGCGCTGGGTTATCGGTGCGTCGCACTGCCCTTCACGAGCAGCGCCGTGATCGCGCCTATGATCCTGGCCGAGTCAGATGCGCCGCAGGGCGGACTGTTGCAGGCGATCGCCGAAGGAATATCGCGGGTAGCGCTTGCTCACGACGAACCGGACGAGCGCTACAACTATTCAGCCGGACGCCGGACGATGCTG
Organism: Sphingomonadaceae bacterium; assembly: GCA_019239915.1. Taxonomy (GTDB): domain Bacteria; phylum Pseudomonadota; class Alphaproteobacteria; order Sphingomonadales; family Sphingomonadaceae; genus Solisphingomonas. Next base: position 20,681 of record JAFAZF010000025.1, on the reverse strand, counting down.
ACGGACAGCGGCAGTGGCTGGACCGTGACCGGACAGAAGATGCTGGTGCTCGACGCGCCGTCGGCCACCCACTTGATCGTCTCCGCCGGCGGCGATGACGACTTCACCCTGACCCTCGTTCCTGCCGACGCGGAAGGAATCAGTTCGTCGCCCTACCCGCTGCTCAACGGCGCTCGGGCTGCCGACATCGTGTTGGATGAGGTCGCGGGCGGCATACCGCTGGCGCGTGGCCGGAAGGCGCGCACCTTGCTGGCCAATGCGCTCGATTATGGACGTATCGCCGACGCCGCGCAGATGGTCGGCTCGATGGAAGCCGATCTTGCGCTCTGCTCTGCCTATCTCAAGGAACGTCAACAGTTCGGCCAGCCGATCGGCAAGTTCCAGGCGTTGCAACATATCATGGCGGACATGTTCGTCGCCACGCACCAAGCTCGCTCGATCCTCTATTCGGCGATTGCGGCCGCCGAGGCTGACGAGGCGACACGATCCCGGGCCGTCTCGTTGGCGCGCATCAACATCGCCGAGGCCCATCAGATCGTCGCCCGTCAAGCAATCCAGCTCCACGGCGGTTACGGCATCACCGACGAGTACGAGGTGAGCCATCATTATCGCCATCAGATCGTGCTCGAGAAGCTGTACGGCGACGTCGACTTTCACGAGCGGCGGCTCGCGGCGGATTGACGCAACCGCTCCAGGAAACGCTGCAGCGAGGGCTCGCATTCGACTTGGCGCTCGAGGCGCTTTCGGCGACTCGCCTAGATCGCCCCGGCGACATCCTCAGCTAAGCGCCCGCAGCTCCACTTTCGCGACCTTTCCCGTGGCGTTGAGCGGAAGCGCTTCTACGAAGCGCACCGAACGAGGTACTTTGTAGTTCGCCATCTCGGCGCGGCACCAGCTGATGACATCGTTCTCGGTCAAGCTGGCGTCCTCAGCGGTAACGACGAAGGCGCGCCCCACCTGCCCGAGCCGGTCGTCATCGACGCCGATCACCGCGACCGCTGCGATGCCGGGCATCAGACCCATCATCCGTTCGATCTCGGCGGGGTAGCAGTTGAAGCCGCCAACCAAGTACATGTCCTTTATGCGATCGGTGATGTGTAGATTGCCCGCCTCGTCGATCCAGCCGGCGTCGCCGGTAAGCAGGAAACCGTCCTCGGTGAACGCCCTGGCGGTCGCCTCCGGATTGTCGAGATAGCCGGGGGTTACCTGCGGTCCCCGCACCGCGATCTCACCAGTTTCACCGATCGACAGCTCGGCGTGATCCGGGCCGACGATCCTCATCTCGAGATTGCTGAGCACATGGCCCACGGTCTTCGCGACAATCTCAGGGCCGTCGTCGAAGCCGGTGGTGGTGACGGAGCCGGCCGCCTCGGTGAGGCCATATCCGGTCTGCACGATGGTATTGGGGCCGAGATGCGTCCGCATCTCCTCGACCAGCCGGACCGGGATCGTGGTGCCACCGGTGGACATCAGGCGCAGGCTCGAGAGATCGGTCTCCGCTCGGTCGGGATGATCGAGCAAGCCTCGGGCGATCGGCGGCGCGGTCGGCAGTACCGTCACCCCTTCCCGCTCGATCATGCGCAAGAGCTCGCCCGCATCGAAGCTGCTGACTGGAATGATCCGCACACCGTAGAAGAGGGAGACCTGCCAGCCGGCGCGGTAGCCGGCATTGTGCGCGAACGGATAGGTGACGGCGAACACGTCATCCGGCACGAACTTGTTGATCTCGGCGCTCTGCACATCACACGCGATGATGCTCTGGCGATGCGTCATCAGCACACCCTTGGGTCGGCCCGTGGTGCCCGATGTGAAGATGATGTCAGCGAGATCCGCGCCCGATCCCGCGGCGATGCGGGCATCGAGCGCCGCCTCATCCGCCCGCTCCGGCCAAGCGCGCAGCGCCGGCAGTGTCAGGATACGATCGGCGATCGATCCGCCGGCTTCCCGGAACACGACAATATGCTCGACCGCGGGCAGCGCTTGCGTTGCGAGCGCGTCGACAAAGCTGAATCCGCCGAAGCCGCGATCGCAAAACACGAAGCGCGCCTGAGAAGCTATGAGGATATCCGCGGCCTCTCGGCCTCGCAGCCTCGTGCCGATCGGGATCAGCACGCAGCCCGCCGCCTGGATGCCGAGCGCCGCGACCACCCAGTCGGCGCTATTGACGCCCCAAATCGCGATGCGATCGCCATGCCGCATGCCCAGCGCGATCAAGGCGGCGCCCACTTCGCGGCTGGCGGCTTCCAGTTCGCGGTAGGTCAGATCGATACCCGCATCGCGGATCGCAATCCGACCGGAATGCACCGCCACGGCTTGCTGGAAGCGATGGTAGAGCGATGGATCGTGCATGGGCCCGCCGGAACTGCCTCAGGTATCTGCAGCCAGTGCTTGCGTTCGCCGCTGCGGTGACACAAGCGGCGGAACCCATCCCGTCGCGACAATTCGCAACCGCGATCCTCGCGCCGATCGCCTCGAGAAGGCGGTCAGGCGCGCATGAAGCGCTTGCCGTTCTCGTACATGATGGCGCGCACATCGGCGTCTGGTAGCTCGGTCAGCGCCTCGGCGTAGAAGTCGCGAGGCTCGGGCACGCCCTCGGCGTGGGGATAGTCGGAGCCCATCAGGATGCAGTCGGACGTGCCGATCCGCTCGACGACGCCCTTCACGTCGTCCTCAGGATAGGCGACGACGAAGCAATGCTCTTTGAAGATTCGGCTGGGCCGCTCCGGCAGCTGACCGCACGGCCAATAGCCATTTTTCGCCATGCCGCGCATTTTGTCGAGCTTCTCGAGGAAATTGGGTAGCCAGGAGCAGCCATTCTCCACACTGCCGAGGCGGATGTTCGGAAAGCGCTCGAAAAAATTGTGGTAGATCACGTTAGCGAGGGTGATCTGCACCGGCAGCTCCGAATAGCAGAACATCCATTGCCAAGCGGTTTGACCCGTACGGCGCGGCTGCAGAGGTTTCTCGCCGAACTCCCGGATCAGCGGATGCATGAAATTGGCCTCGGATACGTGGTACGTCACCGCCATCTTGGCGTCGTCGAGGATCTGCCAGACTGGATCAAAGTAGGGATCGGCTGGGGATCGGCCTCCAGCGGGACCCATCGGCATGCACACCACGCGGCAGCCCTGCTCGACAAGCCACTTGGCCTCGGCGACTGAGGTCTCAAGATCCCAAAGGCTCAGCAGGCCGGTGGTGAAAATGCGATCGGCATAGGCGAACCCCCAGTGATCTTTCACGTAGCGGTTGTATGCGGCGAGGATCGCGTTGCCGGTCTTGTCCTGAGGGTAGTAACCGAACGTCGAGACGAACTCGCCGACGAACAAGATGCAACCCTCGACACCGAATTCATCGAGCTTCGCGAGTCGCCGCTCGGGGCCCATCATGTCTTCGGTCGGATGAATCCAGCCCGCGACGTTGCCCTGACCCTCCTTCATTGCCTTCAGCCACTCCTTGAGCCGGCCGGGCGGCGGCACGAGGCCTTCGGAATTGGCCTCGGCGTTTTCGACCATGCGATCGCCGAGATGGAGGCCGAAGCGGCCGTCGGGGCCAACCTTGCGCGCCGGCAACCACTGCGCGTGAAGCTCCTTGGGGAGATATTCCTTCATGAACTCATAGTCACGTTCATGAATATGGCTGTCGCAGTCGAAGATCGGCCCGGTGTAGCTCTTGGCGATCTTGATATCGGGATTGGTAGCCATGGTCGGTCCTTCCTCGTCTCTTAGCGCTGCCGGATCGCCGATTCCGCGATGCGGTCACGGATTGTCGCCTTCGGGGCCAGAAGACGGACGTGATCGCGCGAGCTTAGCGCAAGTGCTGGCATCATATCATTTTCCGTTGGGCCCCGTTAGTCGAGCCAAGCAACGCATCGCCCATATGATGCTGCCCCAGGCCTCTCCCGCGACCCACCAGCCGAACCCGATCGGCTCCGTCGCACGCTCTCGGCCGAGTATCAGATGGACGATGGAGCACGGCGCTCGAGGGCATTTGATTGGCAACGCGCAGATGGTCCTGCAACAGCGTGACCACACCCGCAGATCAGGCTGAGGAACGACGAGCATGAGCGAGCAGGAATCCGCGCTGTTGATCGATCGCCCGGAAGAGGGCGTCGAGCGCATCACGCTCAATCGACCTGACAAGTTCAACGCGTTCAATGCTGAAATGTACGATGGCTTGCTCGCGCACCTCGAAAGGATTCGGTTCGATCCTTCGGTGCGCGTAGTGATCCTGACTGGCAACGGTCGCGGCTTCTGCGGCGGCAACGATCTGAGCGGCATGGGCGAACTCAAGAATACGCCCAAGGGCGTTGGGCAGGCGCATTATTCGCGCTACACGCTGATCGATCTCGGTCGGATCCCGTTGGCGATGAAGTCGCTGCCTCAGCCGGTGATTTGTGCCGTGAACGGTGCCGCTGCCGGAATCGGCTACTCGCTGGCGCTCGCATCGGATCTCGCCATCGCAGGGCAATCGGCCAAATTCGTCAACGCGATCCACAACGCGGGAACAGGGGCCGAACTCGGCATGAGCTATCTGCTGCCGCGGGCGGTGGGCACGCAGCGCGCCGCCGAGATCCTCTACACGATGCGGCCGGTCCTTGCCGAGGAGGCGGAGCGCATCGGTCTAGTGCTCCGGACCGTGCCCGACGACCAGCTTTCCGAGGAGGCGCTCAAGCTCGCACGGAACATCATCGCCAACGTGCCAATCGGCATCTGGCTGACGAAGCAGGCGCTTTGGATGAACCAGGACGCGGGCAGCCTCGAACAGGCGATGGAGTTCGAGCACCGCGGCGTCTTCATTGCTCAATCGACCGAGGATGCGAAGGAGAAGCGTAAGTCCTTTATCGAGAAGCGGCACCCCACCTATCACCATCGCTAACTCCGCTCACCCAGCTATGTAGCAGTTGCCCCATATCCGGCGGTGCGGTAGCTTCCCCTGAAGAAGATGGGGCATGGAGGCCTCGCGCGGGAGATGGAGCATGACGGAAGTACTGAAGCTTCGCGACCTCGCGAACGCCGACTTCAACCCCTTCGTCGAGGAGCGCTTCTTCTTCGGCGAGAATGAGGATCCCTACCCCCTGCTGGCCGAGCTCCGCGCCAAGCACGCCGCGATGCCGGGCGATTATCGTGAGATCATGGGCCTGACGCCCGACGTCACGTTTCCTCGAGGCGTGCCGCACTTCATGATCTTGAGCTATGACGAGGTCGCCAAAGCGCTGCAGTCTCCGCAGATCTTCTCGAACCAGGCCTACACCTTCAATCTCGGCGCAAGCTTCGGCCGCTCGGTGTCGACGATGGACGCGCCCGAGCACAGCCGTTTTCGCCGGATATTTCAGAAGATCTTCCTGCCCCAGCATGTCAAGAAATGGGGCGACAGCATCGTCGATCCGGTCGTGAACGAACTGATGGACGGCTTCATCCATACCGGCAAGGCCGACCTTATCGGGCAGTTTACGCTACACTATCCGTTCGGCGTGATCTATCGCCAGCTCGACTTGCCGCCGGCCGAGGGCAAGCTCTTCCACAAGCTGGCGGTGACGCAGACGTTGGTCTCTTTCGATTTCGAGCACGGCTCGGAAGCCAATGCCAACCTTGGCGAATATTTCCCCAAGCTTATCGCCCAGCGGCGCGCCCAGCGGGGCGACGATCTCGTCAGCCTAGTCGCCCAGGCGGAGGTAGACGGCGAGTATTTGCCGGAGGATATTCTTGTATCGTTCTTCCGCCAGCTGATCAATGCGGCGGGCGACACCACCTATCGCGGCACCAGCGTCCTGCTCACCAAGCTCCTGGAGAATCCCGACCAATTGGAGATGCTGCGCGCCGATCGTGCGTTGCTGCCCAACGCGATCGAGGAGGCGCTGCGCTTTGACGGGCCGGTGATCGAGCAGTCGCGCTGGACGGCCGTGGACACGGAAGTCGCGGGCGTGCAGATGCCGGCGGGCTCGATCGTCCACCTCGTCGCCGGAGCGGCCAACCGCGATCCCGCGAAGTTCATCGATCCGGATCGGTTCGACATCCGCCGCCCCAACGCGAACCGCCACTTCGCTTTCGCGGCGGGCCCACACATCTGCATCGGCCAGCATCTCGCTCGCGTCGAGATGATGCGCGCAATGACCGCGATCCTCGATCGCCTCCCCAATCTGCGCCTCGATCCCGACATGCCGCCGCCTTCCCTGCGTGGTGCGATGATGCGTGTTCCCCACAACCTGCACGTCCGGTTCGATCCACGCTGAGCGCCAGAGCGCACGGTGCGATCAGGGCTGCGATTTCATGCGATCGATGGATTGTACGGCTCCCGCCGCCGCCGATATTCGTGAAGTACGCCGATCGCGGCGATCGGCCGGCGCCGCCTCCGCGCCGCAAGAGTTCTGCATGGAGCGCGTCCTTGTCCGCCACTGACCGCCTTCTCGATACCGCTTCGATCGTCGCATCGGCCGAAACCGCGTCCGGTACGTTCGGACTTGTCGACGAGGCGCTGAGGGCGAGAGTCGACGCGCTCGCCGCGGGCTTCCGCACCAATGCGCATGCCAGCACGACACAGCGCACCGCGACCAGGAGGCAGATCGTGAAGCTTCTCGCGCGGCGGCTCGGCATCGCTCGCGACGTCGCCGCGCATCCGGAGATCCTCGACGAGCGGATCGCCGATCCGGTCTTCATCATCGGCTTTCCGCGCACGGGCACTTCGATCCAGCAAGCGCTGCTCGCCGCCGATCCCGCCAACCGCGGGATCGAAGCTTGGCGCGTCCACGAGCCTTCGCCGCCGCCCGGCGAGCGGCCGGTCACCGTCGAGCGTCGCGCATCGGCGGCACGCATCGTCGAGCATTTCTGCGATCAATGCCCGGGCATCATGACGCTGCATCCCTATTGGGATCGCGGCGCCGAGACGTTGCTCGAGGACGATGAGGTTATGACTCTCGACTTTCAGAACAGCTATCCGACGACCTTATGCGACGCGCCGACGCTGACGCTGCTACCGACCACCGGTGATCAGGAGCAATCCTACCGGTTCCTCAAGCTCTTCCTGCAGCATCAGCAGTGGAAGCTGCCGAGGAAGCGCTGGGTGATGAAGGGCACCGAGCACCAGCGGCACCTCGCGACGCTGTTCAAGATCTTTCCGGATGCGCATTGCCTTTTCCCGCACCGCGAGCCGGAGAACTTCCTCCCGTCGGCGCTCGCGATCGCGGCGATGGTCTATGACGGCATTAGCTGCGGCGGACTTGATCGAATGACCATGGCCGCCGGCTATGTCGAGGACTTCCGCAGTCGGATCGAAGCCGTCCTGTCGGATCCCGCGATGGCTGACCCGCGAGTGCGTCACGTGCGGTTCAAGACCTTCATCGCCGATCCGATCGCGGCGCTGCGCAGCTGCTACGATGACTGGAGGCTCGACTGGACGGCAGAAGGTGAGGCGGCGATGCGCGCCTGGCTAAGCGATCCCGATAATGACGGCGACCGCTATGGCAGGCATCGCTACACTTTCGAACCGTTTGGAGTGGACTGGGCGACGCTAAGCCCCGCCTTCGACATGTATCGCGCGCGGTTCCTGCTGGACTGACGACGGTGAAGGAAAGAAGCGCCATCACCGTCGATGGCGGAATGGTGGTGCTGAATGCAGTACCGGGGGGTCAGATCAGACCTACCGCCTTCAGTTCCTCGATGTAGCGGCGGATCAGCGGCGGGCCGAGCCGCGGGATCGTACCGTCCGGCGTGATCGCAGTCTCCGCGACCGCCGCGATGAAACGGCCTGCCGGCATCGGCGATCCTGCGCAAGCCGGCAGCGGCCGTGCGAAAGCGTCCATCAGAGGCAACAGCGAAGCGTTCCGGCGCTCCTCCGGCAAGCCGCGCAAGGCGCCCTCGAAGCGCTCACGCCATTCTTCATACGGTTCGATGCGGGTTGAGCGGTAGCCGAGCTCGTCCAGCCATTGGACGAAGCTGTCCATCGAGACACCGTCGTCGTGTGGATTGAGCACATGGAACACGTGGTAGCCGGACCGCCGCGCCTCGCCGATCGTGACGATGGCCGCCGCAATGAAATCCACCGGCAGGCCTTCGTAGTGCGCGCGCCCGCCGTCGCCGCTGTAGAAGCTGGCCGGCGCGATGCGGGTGAGCGCGAGGCTCAGCAGTTGCCGCGTGAAGACGTCGGGCACGTTCAGCTGACCCGAATAGCCCGTCGGCGCGAGGATCATGTTGGAGCGGAAGACGCTTACCGGCAGGCCGAAGCGCTCGTGCGCGTCCGTCAACAGGATTTCGGCCGCCCATTTGCTCGCGGCATAGCCATCCGCATAGCCGTCATCAGGGCGCCAGTGCGGGATCGCAAGCCGCAGATCCGCCTCCTCGTCGGCGATCACGCCCTCGTGCGCCGCCGCGGCGACGGTGGAGACATAAGCGATGCGCTTCATCCGGGCAGTAAGCGCGAGCTCGATCAGCCTCACAGTGCCGACCACGTTCGGGCCGAACAGCTGACGGTATGGCAGCTTGTGGTTCACCAGCGCCGCCGGGTGAACGATCAGGTCGACGTCACGGGCGAGCGCCGCCCACCGCACGTCCGACAGGCCGAGCCTCGGCGCCGCGAGGTCACCGGCGAGCACGGTCAGCCGCCCGCCATCGGCGAGCCGCCGCAGATCGCGCTCGAAGCTCCCGTCGCCGCCGGCGAACGCCTCGAGCAAGCGTTGACGCGCGGCAACGTCGTCCGCGCCACGCCCGATGCAGATCAGCTCGCCGCCGCTCCGCTCCAGCCGCTTCAGCCATTCGATGCACAAGAAGCGACCGAGGAAGCCGTTTGCACCGGTCAGCAGCACCGTCTTCGGCTCTGCATCCGCCGGTGGCGTCAGCGTACCCGCGGCGCGCAGCACGGCAGGGTCGATCAGCTTGTCGATCGTGAGATCGTTGGCACGAAACAGCTCCGGCCGATCGCCGTGCACCTCGACGAATGGATCTCTCGCGCCACCCGCCAGCGCGTGCTCGATCACGCTCGCCAGCTGCCCGAAGCTGCCGGCGGGATGCATGATCGTGCCGACATCCACCGAGAGACCATAGATGTCTTCGAGAAGCAGCGCGTAGGATAGCGCCGAAAGCGAGTCGCCGCCAAGATCGGCGAACGACGCCTGGGCGTCGCTCTCAATGCCGTCGCCACCAAGCACCGCAGCCGCCGCGCGGCAGACGGTATCGAGCGCGGGCGCATCGCGGCCATGCCGGCGCAACTCTTCCAGCGCGCGCTCTTGAGACGCCGCGATCGACTCGTAGAGCGCTTCCAGCCGTTCCCCATAACGCGTTCGGAACGCCGGACGCATGTGCTTGCCGACACCTGCGAGCAGACCGTTTTCGGTGGAGAAAGGCTCGTGCTCGATGATGATGTCGCGCGGGATTTCATAGGATTGGCGCCCGTGCTCCGTGGCGACTTTCTCCATCGCCGCCAAGAGACGCGACTTGATCTCGCGATCATCCAGCCCGGACGGGATCGCCGCCGGATCGGGAACCACGACGCCGAGCAGATACGCGCGGCTGCTGTTGCCGTGCAGATAGATCTGCGCCACGCCCCCCGCGTTGCTCGCATAGAGCGCTTCGAGCTGCGCGACCGGCACGAACTCGCCCTGGGCGAGCTTGATGACATTGTTGCGCCGATCGAGATATTCGATGCGATCGGGCGCGATCTCGGTCATCACGTCGCCGGTATGATAGTAGCCCTCGGCGTCGATCACCTGCGCGGTCAAGTCGGGTCGGGCGAAGTAGCCCATGAAGAGGCTGTGGGTGCGAACGATCAGCTCACCGCGCGGATGCGGCTTGTCGGTCGCGAAATAGCCGAGTTCCGGCACGTCGATCAGCTTATAGTCGATCACCGGCGGCTTCTGCACGATGCCGTTGATCGTCACGAGGCCGACTTCGGTCGTCCCGTAGCCGTCGAACGTTCCGCGGCCTAAAATCGCCTGCACGAACGCCGCCATCTCAGCCGAGAGCGGCGCCGATCCGGTTGCCACGTCCGCGAGCCGACCGCCCATGGCTTCGGCGCGGAACCACTCCAAGGCGGCATCGGGATCCGCCGCGATGGCATCGGCATAGTCTGCCTGAAAGCGCTGGTAGAGCAGTTCGCAGACACGCGGCACGAGCACCATCGTGGTCGGCCGCACCACCTTCATGTCGTCGAGCAACGTCGAAAGATCGGTGCGGCCGGTGAAGAAGGTGGTACCGCCGCTCGCCACCGTCATGGCGATGTACGACATCCCGAAGGAGTGGTTGAGCGGCTGATAGTGCAGCACGATCGGCGACTTCTCACGGGCCATTCCGTAATAGGAAGCCTTGACGAGCTTCTCGGAATACATCGCGCCCTTCGGGGCGCCGGTGCTGCCGGATGTGTAATAGATGAGCGCGAGCGAATCCGTGCCCGGCAGGGGCACGAAACGCTCGATCTCGGGGTAGGTCTCGCCGCGCGCTATCGCCTCACTGAAGGTCAGAAGCGTGCAATTCGGCTTCTCCAGCGACAACCGCGCGCGCGCCGCCGCGACCGCCTCAGCGTCGACGCCGTCATGATCGAACAGCAGCACGCAGCGCGTCTCGGCGCTGGCGATCGCGAGCGTCACCACCGCATCGAGATGTTCGAACGAACCGGCCAAGCAAGGCGCCGCCAGCTCTTTGACGAGGCTCGTCAGCGAGTCGGTCGAGGCGCTGGTCTGCAGCGGTGCGATGACCATTCCGCTGAGGCCGAGCGCGAGGTTGAGCGTAACGAAGTCAACATTGGCGAAGGCCATGATGCCGATCGGCTGCCCTGGCCGCATCGAAAGCGCCGGATCATGCGTCAGCGTCGCCGCCACCGCATAGGCGCGCCGCCGCAATTCGGCGTAGGTGATGCTCACATAATCGTCCGATAGACAGCCGTTCCGCAGAGGGCGCCAGGCGAGCGCGTCACGTCCCGAATAGGCATCAAGCGCCACGTTGATGAGCGCGCTCAGGGAGGTTTCTGGGCGGCGCATCAGCGCGATGGCCGCATCATCGTAGCGGAGGGTATCGGAGACGGTCTCGGTACGATCGGCTTCCAGAAGACTCATCTCACTCTCCTTGGCCTCCGCTCACGGGCACCGTCGGGACTCGTGTTCCTGCAGCAGGGTTTCTAGGTTGATCCTGCCTGGCAAGCCGAGCCGGGCGCGACGGTGCCACGGCTGCGCCTCACAAGACAGGAAGCGCCGCGACGCTCGTCGAAGACTTCGCATCTGCGATGAAGCGGGCCTTCGATTGTCACTGTTCGATGTCGGCTTCACGGTGTCGCAAACGCAGAGGTGAGGATGCTGAAAGGTCAATCCGTCGATCCGGCCCGACTGACGAGGGTCGGGCGTGCACTGGCAGAGCCGGAGCTTCCCGAAGGTCTGGTCGCCGCGAACCGGAAGCTGCGCGCCACCGCGGCCGAACGCTGGCCGTTCGAGCCTGAATCGCTCCTTCAGGCCGCGCGGGAATCGACCGGCTTCGACGATTTTGGCGAAGAGCCGTTCCGAGAGGCACTCGATCGCCTTTGTGCGTCCGCGCGCGACGAGCTCGACCTAAGTCCCGTGGGTCGCCGCAATCTTCACGGCCAGATGCTCGATCATCTCGTACAACGACTGCGCTTCGTCGATCTCTGGAAGCGTCACCCAGAAATTCTCGGAGAGCGGATCGAGGCCCCCATCGTGATCGTCGGGCTGCCGCGATCAGGCACGACCTTTCTCCAGCAGTTGCTCGCATGCGACGATCGTCTGCGCCCGATCCCCTTCTGGGAGAACCTCGCGCCGCTCCCGGCGCACGACCCGGCGATCCGGCCGCCCGACGACGCACCGATGATCGATCAAGCAGCGAAGAATGTCGAAGGCCTGCGCCGGACCGCGCCCGGGCTGTTGGCGCTGCACCAGCTCGGCGCGGAAGAGCCGGAAGAGGAGATCTATCTGCTCGCGCCCGGTTTCTCCTCGATGGTCTACGAGTGGGTTTATATCCTTCCGGGCTATGCGCAATGGTATGCGCAGGCCGATCATGCCGCGGGTTACCGCTTCTTCCGCAAGATCCTGCAAACTTTGCAGTGGATGCGCGGCGGCGGACGCCGCTTCCTGCTCAAGGCGCCGCAGCATATGGAACAGCTCGTCCACTTGCTCGCTGCTTTTCCGGATGCCGTGGTGGTGGAGACGCTACGCGATCCGCTGACCGCAGCGGCGAGCCTCGCCAATCTCTGCTGCTACGGCCAGCGTCTGCGCACGGACCATCCAGATCCACTCGCCACCGGGGCCGCGAGCGAAGCGATCATCGGCCGCCTCGTCGAGGCTTACGTCCGCGATCGCGATCTGCCCGCACCGGAAGCACGTTTCGTGAGCGTGCCCTTCGCCGCGCTGATGAACGCGCCGCTCGCGGAGGCGGAAAAGGTGTTGACCGGCGCGGGGTTGGACGTGCCGGAGAAGACACGCCGTTCGATGCAGGCGTACGTCGCAGCGAATGCCGACAAGGATCGTGAACCGGTCGACTATGCCCCGGCGGACTTCGGCATCGACGTTGGCCGGTTGCGAGCGCGACTGCAGGATTATTACCGGCGCTTCGGCGTCAATCCCGATCCGCGGCTGCCAGCATGAGCGACCACCCGGATGCGTCGAACAATTCGGCGCCGAAGGACGACGTCTGGTCCGACTACAACGCGTTGATCGCCAAGGCGCGCGCGCGGATGCTCGCGCGGCCCGAGGCCCGTCATCGCCGGGTCGCCGATCAGGCCGAATATGCTCTCATGGCGATGCAGGCCGGCTGCCACCATTTTCACGGGCTTTATCGCCGCGACTACCCTGCCTTTTACCGGCAGACGGTGTGGAGCCCCTATGAGGCGCCATGGGGAGGCCCCTCGTCCGACATGGTCTACGCATGGGTGATGCTGGACGGCCAGCACAGCTATCGCGTCTGGGGCCGGCGCGGGACGACACGTCTCGTCGATCTGCAGCTGTTCAACGGCTACTTCGAGCGCGACGATATGCGCGGGCTCGGCAGCCTCGACTTCGACACCCTCACGTTGGGATCGGAGGGCGAGTTCGAGTTCATCGCGTCGGCCACACGTCCGGCTTCCGGAGATTGGCTGCCGCTCGATCCGACGGAGCCAGCGATCTGGGGCCAGTTGCGGGACGTCTTCTGGGATTGGCGCGAGCGCGGCACCGAGATCCACATAGAATGCCTTGATACTGCACCGGACGCCATGGTGCTGCCGGCCGAGGAGACGCACAGGCGGCTGCTGCGCTCGGGCAAGCTGCTCGAACGCACTGTCGCGCGCGCGCTCGGCTATGCGAACATGAACCGCAAGCTGGCCGGGGGGGACAATGCGTTCGGCCTGGTGGTGGGCGCGAACGCGGCCAATTCGGGCGCGTCCGCGCGCGCCGGCTATGGCGGAATGGTCTGGAATCTCGCGTCGGACGAGGAAGCGCTCGTCATCAGCTGGGATCCGCCGAATGCGCATTACTGGTCTTTCCAGAACGTCGACATGTGGTGGCTCACGCTCGACTTTTCTCACCACCAGAGCGGTCTCAACGGGCATCAGGCGGAAATCGACGGCGACGGCAAGCTGCGCCTGGTGCTGAGCCTCAAGGATCCAGGGATCGCCAATTGGCTCGATCCGATCGGTACGCCGGTCGGCCTCTGCCAGATGCGCTGGTATGACGGAATGGTCGACGCGGCGCCCCAGGTCGAGAAGATCGCCTTTTCCGATATCGAACGCGCGCTGCCGAGCGCGCGGCGTGTGTCCGTTGATGAACGCCGCACCGCCATTGCGCGGCGCGCCGCTCTCTCGCTCGCGCGCTGGCCAAACTACTGAAGTCGCCGCTTCGCGGTCGATAGGAGAACAAGCGTGGACACGCATGTCGATTACTCGAAGTACGAGTACCTCACTGTCGCGAAAATCGACGGCATCGCGACCGTGACCTTCAACCGGCCCGATGCGCGCAATGCGATCAGCCCCGAGGTCCATAAGGAAATCGAATATATCTGGACCGACCTTGCGCGCGATCCCGAGATCACCGTCATCGTGCTGACCGGCGCCGGCAAGGCCTTCTCCGCCGGAGGCGACATCAAGCGAATGGCGGAGCGCGCGGGTACCGAGTTCGGTCTGCAATACGCGCTTGCCGTGCCGCTCAACACCTTGCGCATCTACGAGCATATGGCGCTGACGCCGCAACCGATCATCGCGGCGGTGAACGGTGACGCGATTGGGCTCGGCCTCACGCTCGCGCTCTTTTCGGATATCAGCATCGTTGCGGACGATGCCAAGCTCGGAGACACGCACGTTCGCGTCGGGATGGTCGCGGGCGACGGAGGCTGCGTGATCTGGCCGCTGTTGATCGGCGTGCAGAAAGCCAAGGAATATCTCATGCGCGGCAAGCTGTTCAGCGGGGCCGAAGCCGCCGAGATGGGCCTCGTCAACTATGCCGAACCCAAAGATCAGGTGCTGGAGAAGGCCATGGAGATCGCGCGCGAGCTGGTCTCGCTGCCGAAGCAGGCGGTGTCGTGGACCAAGCAAGCGGTCAACAAGACCGTCAAGCAGCAGATGAACCTGACGCTCGATACCTCGATCGCCTACGAATCGCTGACCATGCTCACCCACGACTATAAGGAAGCGGCGAACGCCATGGTCGAGAAGCGTCGTCCGAGCTTCAGGGGCTGGTGACTCCGCGCCAGCGCGCGCCATCCCACAACAGCGAAAGCCGACGCCGCTAGGTGCGCGTGTCCATCGGGCTCATCCTCAGGTCCACGCCTCCGGCCCGAGCGCGATCATTGTCCGCTCCGGCCCGGAGTGTGCCAGCGCCTCGCTGATCCGCGAAACGGGAAAGAGGCGATGTCTGGGAATGACGGCAGGCTCGGCTCCTAGCACCTCGGCAAGTTCGTCGAACATCGGCTGAAGGGCAGCGCGACCGGCGCCCGCTTCGGCGGGGCGCAAGCTGAAGCCCTCCACGCGCACCCCGGCTCGCCCGGTCAATAGCGCGGGTGGTATCGTACAGGGCGTGCCGGAGAGATTGCCATAGACCACAAGCAGGCCCGCTTCTCCCAGGCAGGCGGCGAGCCGCCCCGTGGCTTCCCCCGCAACGCAGTCGAGCGCCAGCCGCGCGCCGCAAGGGCCGATGATCTCACGCGCTCGCGCCTCGAGATCGCTTCCGTCCGCCACCACCGCATCTGCGCCGAGCGCCGCGAGCAGCGGCTTCGCCGATGCGACGTCGCGCACCACGCAAAGACTTCGCACGCCCATCGCACGCGCCAGAAAAACGAGCAAACGACCGACCATCGACCCGGCGCCATTGAGGACGATCCAATCACCACGTTCCAACGCGGTGCATGCCAGCAAGCGCCGCGCGGTCGGCGGGTTGATGCGAAGCACCGCCGCCGTCCCGTCGGCGAGCGAATGCGGGACCCGGATCACCCTTTCCGCCGCCACCGTGCGCCGCTGCGTCCAGTTGCCACGCTCGAGACACAGGACGCGATCACCGGGCGACAGGTCGTCGACGCCTGCGCCGACGGCATCGATTACGCCCACCCCCTCCGCGCCGACCACCTCATCGCCCGGCACCGCAAGCGAGTAGCTCCCTGCGATGAGGAGTCGGTCTGCCGGGTTGATCGGCGCCAGGCGCATCGAGACGCCGATCTCACCTCGACCCGGCGGCGGCGCGTCCGCGACGTCGTGGATCGCCACGCCACCACGTCCGTCGCGGAAAATTGCCTTCATCGTTCCCTCAGGTCGCCACGGTGACTGGCAGCGAGAGCACGTTGGCGACCCCGCCGTCGACGTGCAGGATCTGGCCGGTGATGTAGGAGGACGCATCTGACGCCAGGAAGATGGCGGCGCCGACAATCTCCGCGGGATCGCCGAACCGGCCCATCGCGATTGCGGAGCGGAAGACTTTCGAACGCTCCGGATCACCGACGGTCGGCGCCGCCATGTCGGTATCGAAGAAGCCCGGCGCGATCGCGTTGCAGGTTACATTGTGCCGCGCGAGTTCACCCGCGACCGACCGCGTGAGACCGGCAACCGCATGTTTGCTCGCAGCATAGGCGGTCAGCCGCTCGCGGCCGATCGCGGAGACATAGGAACCGAAGTTTATGATCCGGCCCCATCGCCGCGCAGTCATCGGCTTGGCCGCCTCTCGCGCGAGGAGATACATCGCGGTGACGTTCACATCGAACATCGTCTGCCATTCACCGAGGGTGGAATCGGTCAACCCGCTCCACCCGCTGATCCCGCCATTGTTGACGAGGATGTCGAGCCGCCCGTGTCGTGCGATCAACTCCGGCACCGCACGCTCGACTGCCGCGAGGTCAGCGAGATCGAAGCAAGCGGTCGATGCCTCGCCGCCGGCCTGCCGGATCTTCTCGGCGACCTCTTCAAGTCTCGTCCTGTCGCGTGCACACAGGACGACGCTTGCGCCCGCGGCAGCGAGCCCGATCGCGGTCGCCCGGCCCAGTCCACGCGAGGCACCGGTCACCATCGCAATACGGCCGTCAAGCCTGAACAGATCGGTTCCGCCCATCTCCTCGCCGGCGCCGTTTGTCGATACTGCAGGATGACGAGACCGGTGGACGCACGCAATGCGGGCCCCGCAGCACCGCGCATGCGATATCTGGTTGTCGGGGCGCGTCTTTGCAGGACGATCATCGAGCCCGCTGCCATAGCGCTGGCATGGAGAGCGGGATCCTTGGGTCGACGCGGGCCGGCAACCATCAGGGTGCGAGCAAGGGGAGCCTGGAAGCTCTGCTAGCGCCACGCTCGGTTGCGATCTTCGGCGCGTCCGAGGACGCCACCCGGATCGGTGGTCGAACGCTCGCCAATCTCGTCAATGGCGGCTTCGCTGGCCCGATCTATCCGATCAATCCGACCCGGCCGACGGTGCAAGGCTATGCCGCGTTCGCGACGCTGGCGGAGGCGCCGGGCCCGGTCGATTGCGCCGTACTCGCCGTGCCAGCCGAGGCGGTCCTGCCGGCGATCGAGGATTGCGCGCGCCACCGCGTCCGCGGCGCGGTGATCTTCAGCGCCGGGTTCGCCGAAGCCGGTGGCGCAGGCGAGGACCGGCAGGCGCGGCTGAAGGCCCTCACCCAAGCGGCCGGCATCCGCGTCGTCGGGCCGAACTGCCTCGGGCTCTATCGCAATGCCAGCCGTACCTGGCTGAGCTTCACCGCTCTCTTCCAGCCGCCAACGGAAGGCGCGACCATCGGCATGGCGAGCCAAAGCGGCGGATCGGCCAGCCACCTGCTCAAGCTGGCGCAGATGCGGGGCCTCGTCGTCGGCACCTCGATTACGACCGGCAACGAGATGGACGTCGACATAGGCGAGGTGCTCGAGATGCTCGCGGCCGACCCTGCCACCTCGCTGATCATGCTCTACATCGAGGGTGCGCGCCGGCGTGGCTCGCTGGAACGGGGGCTGGCTCTCGCGCGCATCAACCGCAAGCCGGTCATCGCGCTCAAGGTGGGCAGAACACAGCAGGGTGCGCGCGCGGCGGCATCGCACACCGCCGCGCTCGCCGGCGACGACCGCCTCTACGATGCGTTGTTCCGCGCCCATGGCGTCCATCGCGCGGCGACGAACGAGGAGATGCTCGACATTGCCCACGCCGTGAGCCGAAGCCCGATGCCATCCGGCCGGCGGCTCGGCGTCGTCACAATCTCGGGCGGCATGGGCGCGCAGATCGCCGACCTCGCCTCCGATGCCGATCTCATTCTGCCTCCGCTCGACGCGACTACGCAGAACCGGTTGCATGCCCTCTGCCCGCCGGGATCGCCGGGCAATCCCGTCGACATCACCGCTCAGCTCTCGACCGACCCCGAACTGCTTACCGCGAGCATCCGGCTCGTCCTCGAAAGCGGCGCGGTGGATGTCTGCCTCGCCTTCTTCGGCGTCTATGCCGGCGTGCCGGCGCTTGACGCTACGTTTCGACGGGATCTCGAACGGCTGCGCGCCGATCACCCCCGAGCGGTGATCATGCTGTGCGTGGTCTGCCCGCCCGAGGTGGCAGCGGCATATGAGGCGATGGGCTTTCTCACCTTCGAGGAGCCGGCCCGCGCGGTGCGGGTAATCGGGGCGCTTGCGAGCTTCGCTGCGGCCTTCGATGCGCGGAGCACTAACCCTGCCGGACCGGATGCCGGACCGACGATCGGCGCCGGAGAGCGCTTCGACGAGAGCGCCGCCAAGGCGCTGCTCGGAAAGGTCGGCATCGCCTCTCCGGCCGAACGCGCCGTCGCCGACGCCGCCGGCGCGTACGCCGCCGCCGCGGGGATGCGCCTGCCGGTCGCGCTCAAGGTCCGCTCCGCGGATATCCTGCATAAGAGCGACGTCGGCGGCGTCGCTCTCGGGCTCGCCAGCGCTCAGGCAGTCGGTGCCACGGCCGAGGCCATGTTGGCGACCGTCGCCCGCGCCCGGCCGGACGCGATGATCGAGGGGCTCCTGGTTGCCGAGATGGTTGGCGGCGGCGTCGATCTGCTGCTCGGCGCGCGGAGCGATCCGCTGTTCGGGCCCTATGTGCTCGTCGGCTTCGGCGGCGTCGCGACGGAATTGTTTGAGGATGTCGCATTGCGCTTGGCGCCGCTGGATCGGGAAACGGCGCGCTCGATGATCGCGGGGTTGCGCTGTCACCCGCTGCTCGCTGGCTTCCGGGGCGCGCCGCGTCTCGACATCGATGCGGCCGTCGACGCGCTCTTCGCGCTTTCCACGCTCATCGCGGCGAACGCGGGCACGGTGGCGACGATCGAGATCAATCCGTTGCGCGTGCTGGAAAAAGGCGCGCTCGCGCTCGACGCGGTGATCGAGACCCAGCCGAAGGA
The DNA here is from genome assembly GCA_019239915.1 of Sphingomonadaceae bacterium. Classification (GTDB taxonomy): domain Bacteria; phylum Pseudomonadota; class Alphaproteobacteria; order Sphingomonadales; family Sphingomonadaceae; genus Solisphingomonas. The sequence continues at coordinate 1,905 of JAFAZF010000025.1, read as the reverse complement.
GCGTCAGCCATGAGCCAAAATTATCGCGGCGCCGATGACATCACCGCGGTCGCCGTGATCGGCGCGGGACTGATCGGATCGGGCTGGATCGCCACGTTCCTGGCGAACGGTCTTGCCGTCAGCGTGTTCGATCCGTCGCCTGATGCCGAAGCGGATGCACGCGAACGGCTCGACAATGCATGGCCGCTGATCGAGCGGCTCGGCCTCCCTCCACGCGCCGACCGAAGCGCTCTGAGCTTCCACGCAACTGTCGAGGAAGCGCTCGCCCGCGCGGATTTCGTGCAGGAGAACGTCCCCGAGCGGCTCGATCTCAAGATGGCGCTCTATCGTGAACTCGACGGCCATGCCGCGCCGGACGTGCTGATCGCCAGCAGCACCTCCTCCTTCGCGATCACCGATCTGCAAAAAGCCTGCACGCATCCGCAGCGTTGCCTGCTCGGGCATCCGATCAACCCGGTACACCTCGTGCCGCTCGTCGAGATCGCCGGCGGCGAGACTACCGCGCCGGCAGCGATCGATGCGGCCATCGCCTTCTATACGCGCCTCGGCAAGAAGCCGGCTCGCCTTCAACGCGAGGTATTCGGCCATGTCGCCAATCGGCTTGCCGCGGCCATGTTCCAGGAAGCGGTCCACCTCGTCGCCGAAGGTGTGATCGGCGCCGCCGCGCTCGACGACGTGATCCGCTACGGTCCAGCCTTGAAGTGGGTCATTCAGGGCCAGTACCTCACCTACCACACTTCGGGCGGCGCCCAGGGCATCGCGGGCTTCCTGGATCATTTCGGGCCTGGGCAGATGCGGCGCTGGCGGGACCTCGGCCGGCCGAATCTGACCGAGGCGGCGACGCGCGACAAGATCGTAGCGGGTGTCGAACAGGAGGCAGCAGGGCGAAGCGTCGGCGAGATCACCGCCGCGCAGGACGAAGCGCTGGTCGCCCTCCGTCGCCTGTTCGGTTAGCAAGCACGCGCACTCGATCCATGTGCCGGCGGCCTGCGATGGAGCCAAATGCTATGCCCCCTGACGAACTTCACGATTTCGCTGCAGCTTTGCAGAGGTCGAGGATAGGCGTGATCGATAGCTCGGCCGAGCCGGTCGCATGCTGAGCGTTGCGGAGATCAACGCACGCATTGCCGACGCACCCTTCCACAGGTGGATGGGCATGCGTGCCGTCGCTGTCTTCCCCTCCGGCGTGAATCTCGAGATCGCAGCGCGCGACGAGATGCTCGGCTCCAACAGGACGGGCGCGCTTCATGGGGGAATCCTGGGTGCGCTGATCGACGCGACCTGTTCCTATGCCTGGATCGCGCAGACCGGCGGCTACATCTCCACGGTCGATCTTCGCATCGACTTTCATCGCCCCGCGGAGACCGGATTGCTCCGGTTGGAGGGCATGTTGGTCAAGAATGGCCGACGCATCGTCATCGCCGACGCGCGCGCGACAGACGCCGAAGGCAAGCTGCTCGTCAGCGGGCGGGCAGCGATGATGCCGGCTTAGCGGCCGAGGCGCTGTCGTGACAGATGGAGACCCGGCAGGAAACTGCGATGGAGATGGACGACCGGTGTGGGGCATTTCCAGCGCATAGCTGTGAGCACTATGTGTCCCGGCAAGTCGCACGGTTACACACGTCGCATCCCGCCGCACCGGCAACCTTAGCCCGTATGCGTCTTGCCTCCTTCGGTCTCGTTCTTTGCCAAGCGATCAGCAGGCAAGAAAGACTGCGCGGCCGGTGCTGGGCCGAAAGCTCGCCTCGCTGATGTAGCGTTAGCGGTGCGAGCGTATCACGGTAGTCGCGCTCGCGCCGATCGGGTGCCCTGCTATGGTGTTCCGACCGGCGCGTCGGACGCCGATGTGTCGTACCATCTGGTGTGGTGATGCTCTCGCAAGGCAGCGACCATGGGGGCGATGTC